>NZ_JBAURZ010000378.1:0-16993 GCF_049581445.1 Paraburkholderia sp.
GGCTCCGGCGGCACGGTCGTCACGGGTGGCCCTGCCACCAGCGCGTTGCTGGCGGGGCCGACGAGAACCGGCACCGCCTCGGTGATCGGTGCCTCTTGCGGCCCGCGCAACAGGCTACAGCCCGACAGGGCGATGGCCGCAAGGACGAGAAGGATCGGGTAACGCAAAGCTGGACGTCGAAAACCGCCACGCATCAAGAAGGACTCCATGGGCCGTTGCGGAGGGCGCGATTGCGTTGCCGCACCCGCCGCCGCTGCAATTGAAATGGCGTACGCGTCAGAGTTTAACCTGCGGCGCGGCGTGGCCCGCCATGGGACTGCATGAAACAGATCAGCGGCAAACATGCGCTGCACCGGCGCGAAGCGGTAAAAAACCGCTACGAAGACCGTAGGTGTAAACGCGCGGGCCAGTCCCTCACATAGCCGTGTCTTTAACGATATAAGCATCGCGACATGACCGGCATGCCATTCATGCGATTGGAGACATATTTGTCTTCGCCTACATTTCGGGACAGCAAACGATGAACGGTGCTAACGCGGGCTTCCAGCAGGTTTCCGGCGGGCTTTCAACGCGGGTTACGCGGGTTTCTCACGCAGTACGCAGGTTGCCGATTGTAAGTGATGTCGGGAATCTTCGGACAAAACGGGCCGGCCACAAGCTGGCCGGTGGGGCATGCATACCGCCCGAATTGACCGGGCAGAACGTTCAAACCTTGCCCCACCCAACTACATAAACGCAACGAGACGAACCTGATGACAGCCGGTGCCACGGCTGTTTCAGCATGCTGATAAAGGAGGCACTCATCATGATGGAACCCCACGCCCAGCCGATTTCCGAAGTCGGCGTCGAAACCTTCGACTCCAAGGGCTTTCTCGACCGGTACTTCGAAATTTCCTCGCGCGGCAGTTCGCAGCGCCAGGAGATCATCGCCGGCGTCACCACCTTTCTGGCTATGGTTTATTCGGTTTTCGTCGTGCCCGGCATGTTCGGCAAGGCGGGCTTCGACACCAGCGCGGTGTTCGTGGCGGTCTGCCTGACCACGGCATTCGGCTCGCTGTTGATGGGCGTCTGGGCCAAGCTGCCGATTGCAATCGGCTGCGCCATTTCGCTCACGGCGTTTACTGCCTTCGGCCTTGTGCTCGGCAAGGGCTTGCATCCGACGGTCGCGCTCGGTGCGGTGTTCCTGATGGGGATCGTCTTCACTGGCATTTCGGTGACGGGCGTGCGCTCATGGATTCTGCGCAATCTGCCCTCGGGCGTTGCGCATGGCACGGGTATCGGTATCGGTCTGTTCCTGTTGCTGATCGCCGCCAACGACGTGGGTCTCGTCGTGAAGAATCCGGGTGCGGGCCTGCCGGTTTCGCTCGGACAAATCACGGCATTGCCGGCGCTGATGTCGGTGGCGGGTCTTGCCGCGATTTTCGGTCTGGTGCGTCGTCGCGTGCCGGGTTCGATCCTGATCGTGATCGTCGCGATCTCGGCCATTGGTCTGCTGATCGATCCTGCCGTGAGCTATCACGGTGTGTTCGCGCTGCCGTCGCTGAGCGCGCCGGGTCATGCTTCGCTGATCGGTGCGATGGATATCAAGGGTGCGTTGTCGCTGGCCGTGCTGCCTAGCGTGCTGGCTCTCGTGATGACCGCCGTGTTCGACGCAACCGGCACGATCCGCGCCGTAGCAGGGCAGGCCGGTCAGCTCGACGCGAACGGACGCATCATCAACGGTGGCCGCGCCCTGACGGCTGACTCGCTCAGCTCGATCTTCTCAGGTTTCCTCGGCGGTGCGCCCGCAGCTGCGTATATCGAATCGACGGTGGGCGTGGCAGCGGGTGCCAAGACGGGGATGGCTGCGGCGGTGGTCGGTCTGCTGTTCCTCGTCGTAATGTTCTTCTCGCCGCTCGCTGGTCTGGTGCCTTCGTATGCCACGGCGCCTGCGCTGATGTACGTTGGTCTGCTGATGCTCTCCAGCGTGAGCAAGCTCGACATGGACGATATGGTCGATTCGATGTCGGGACTCGTCTGCGCGGTGTTTATCGTGCTGACGGCCAATATCGTGACGGGCATCATGCTGGGTTTCAGCACGCTGGTGATCGGCCGCATCGTGAGCGGCGAGTATCGCAAGCTGAATGTGGGCACGGTCGCTATCGCGGTTGTACTGGCTGCGTTTTATCTCGGCGGCTGGGCGATCTGATTGCTGAAGCGACAGCGGTTGAAGTAGCAAGCGGGCGGGACGTTGTTGGGATAAACCGCCCGTGTGAGTAGTCGATTGTTTCTCCACCCCTTGGCGCGGCGTGTTGCAGGCTCATGGTCTGCGGTGCGTCGCGTGTCTTTTTTTGCGGGCTGATCTGATGGCCCTGTCTTCGAGCGATGCGCTTCTGAACGCATCGCAAGCCCGCATCTAATCGCTGAACCACCATCCTTGACATTCGTTATCGCGCGACTAAACTTAACCTCATGGTTAAGTTTTCAGAAGCTCTGCTCGATCGCACGTTCGCCGCGTTGGCCGACCCTACCCGGCGCGCGCTGCTTGCCCGTCTGTCCGCTCAACATGCGTTGTCGGTGAGCGAACTTGCGCAGCCGTTCGAGATGTCGTTGCCCGCCGTGATGAAGCATCTCGACGTGTTGTCCGAAGCCGGTCTCATCACGCGGACCAAGACGGGGCGCACGGTAGCCTGTCGCCTGTCAGCCGCGCCGATGGAGCAGGCGCTGCAATGGCTGAGTGTCTATGAACGCTTCTGGAACGAACAACTCGACCGTCTCGCCGCCTTCGTTGAAGAGGACGTGCCATGTCCAGCCGACCCAGTCTCTCGCTCCAGCGCCACATCAAAGCCTCGCCCGCGAAAGTCTTCCGCGCCTGGACCGACCCGGCGCAAATCATGAAGTGGATGCGCCCAGGCGGCACCGAAATGATTCATGCCGAGATCGAGCCCCATGCGAATGGGCGCTTTCGCCTGACCCTGCGTGCGCCGGATGGCGAAGAGCATGACGTGAGTGGCCGGTATCTGGAGGTGGTGCCCCACGCGAAACTTGTGTTCACGTGGGCGTGGCGCACGATGCCCGAGCGGGAATCGTTAGTCACCGTTGTGTTGCGGCCCGACGGTGAAGGTACCTGGTTGACGCTGACGCATGAACAGTTCGCTGACGAAGCGGCACGCGACGCCCATCGGGGCGGCTGGACCGAAGGGCTCGACGGCCTCGAGCGCTACTTTGCCTGATCTTGAAGAAAGGAGACGCAGATGGAACCGCATAGCATTGTTCCGCAAGAAGAGTGGCTGGCCGCGCGCCGCGCGTTGCTGGCCGAAGAGAAGGCGCTCACGCGTGCGCGTGACGAACTGAATCGCAAGCGTCGCGCGTTGCCGTGGGTCAAGGTCGACAAGACCTACGCGTTCGATACGCCCCAAGGCAAGCAGACGCTCGCAGACCTGTTCGATGGGCGCAGCCAGTTGATCGTCTATCACTTCATGTTGGGCCCGGACTGGGAGGAGGGCTGTATCGGCTGCTCGTTCCTGTCGGACAGCGTCGACGGGTTGCTGCCGCACCTGGCGCAGCGCGATGTGTCGTACGTGGCGATATCGCGCGCGCCGCTCGCAAAGATCGCGAAGTTCAAGGAGCGCATGAGCTGGCGCTTTCGTTGGGTCTCGTCGTTCGGCAGTGACTTCAACTACGACTATCACGTGTCGTTTACGCCGGAGCAGGTTGCCAGCGGCGCCGCCCTTTACAACTTCGACGAAGAGGCCTCGATCGGCGACGAGATGCCTGGTCACAGCGTGTTTTACAAGAACGAAGCGGGCGAAATCTTTCACACGTACTCGCTGTATGCGCGTGGCGGCGAGCCGTTTATCGGCACCTATACGCATCTGGACATCACGCCGAAAGGCCGTAACGAAGTCAAAAATCTCGGCGAATGGGTGAAACTGCACGACCGCTACGAGGCGGGGTCCGGTGGGTGTCCGGCTTGCAAAAAATAGATGACGTGTGTCGCCGAGGGACAGCAGTTGAGTGGCGTTTGAGGGTCGCTGAGGCGCCGCTAAAGGCAGCAGGTCAAAGGGCCATTTCGAAGGTGGGTTTGAGGAACAGTTCGATGGCCATGACGGCGAGGCCCATGGCGGCCGCGGAAAGTGTCAGCGTGCCGTATTCATCGTAGCGTGCGTCATAGAGACACGCCACGATGAACAGGATCGCGAGCAGGTTGGTCAGCCAGTCGAAGTTCAGCGCGAGGGTCATCGAAGAATCCGGGCTCAGTGGACGACTCGCAGTATTGAATCGGCCCATTTGGTGAGCAGAATTCTAGCGAGTTGAGTTTACGGATTCGCAACAATTTCGCTTACACGTATTACAAGGAAGTGGCGGTCCCGACGATCGAGGGAAGTCTCCCACCCCGAAGGAAATCCGTTCGGGGAATTGGGGGATCAGGCGACTCAGGAACCGGCGGACATCATGTCGTGTTCGATCCAGTCGATCACCGAGGTGCGCTTCGGTTGCCAGCCGAGCAGCTTGCGGGCGCGTTCACCGCGCACGCGGCTATTCGAGCCGAGCCCATACGATGCCATTTCATAGCCCCATTCCTCTTTTGCGGCGTCGAGCAGCCAGTCTTGCGGGGCGCCCAGTTTCATCGCGGCGGCGATCGCCGTGCTCATCTCGCGGAACGACGCTTCGCCGCTCTCGACGAAGTAAAACGTGCCGCCGGGTGTCTCCTCCAGGACGAGGGCGTACAGGTCGGCGACGTCGTCGATATGCACGTTTGACCAGATATTGCCGCCGCTGCCCACGTGCCGCACGATGCCGGTTTTCTGCGCCTGGCGCACGAGACGAGGCAGTTGCACGCTGGAACTGCCGGCCACCGCGCCGTGACCGTAGATCAACGTGTTGCACAGCACTGCTGAGCGAATGCCGCGTTGCGCCGCATCGAGCACGAGACGGTCGATCCCGACGCGCGCCGCTTTGTCCGCGGTCGGTTCAGGCAGTGCATCTTCGTGATAGATGGCCGCAGGGCCCGCTTCGCCACCCGACGCATCGCCGACGATGCTCGAGCCGCTCGTATGCAAAAACGGTTTGCCCGAGCCGGCGAGGCCGTCGATCAGCGCTTCGACTGCGGCGCGATGATCGCTGCTGGCGGCGTTGATCACGCCATCTGCGGCCTGCGCCTCACGGATCAACAACGCGCGGTCGTCGAGCGTACCAATCACAGGTTCGATGCCAAGCCGCTTCAGTTCAGGCGCCTGGTCGGGATTGCGAATCAGGCCGCGCACGTGATGTCCGGCGCGCACGAGGCTCGCGGCGATCGAACCGCCAATAAAGCCGCTGGCGCCAGTGATGAAAATGTTCAAGATGTTCTCCAGATGATGGGAATCACGATAAGTTCAAGCAGTATCCCCCCGGCGAATCCTCACAAAAAGCGTGTTAGTCTCAAATCAATCTTGATTTGAAATCAACAATGAAGACTTCCACGGACGAACTGCTGGTTTTCGTGACCGTCATCGACAGCGGTTCGATTACCGCTGCCGCCGAGAAACTGCAGCAGACGGTCTCCGGCGTGAGCCGCGCGCTGACGCGGCTGGAGAAAAAGCTCGACACCGCCCTGATTCGCCGCACCACCCGCCGTTTGCAGCTCACCGAGGAGGGTGCGCTGTTCCTTGGCCGCGCGCGGGCCATCCTCGACGCGATGGAGGAAGCCGAACAGTCAGTGGCACGTCGTCGCGAGCGGCCGTCCGGGCGGTTGCGGGTGGATGCCGCGTCGCCCTTTATGCTGCATTGCATTGCCCCTCATATGAAGGCCTTTGCCGCGCTGTATCCCGAGATCCGGCCCGAGTTGACGAGTAACGAGCGCATTGTCGATCTGCTTGAGCAGAAGGTGGATATCGCGATTCGTATCGGCGCGCTGCAGGATTCGACGCTCCATGCCCGTGCGCTCGGCGCAAGCAAGCTGCGCATCGTCGCGAGCCCGGGCTACCTGGCGGAGAAGGGCGAACCGCGCTCGCTGGACGACTTGCGCGGGCATCGTCTGCTGGGCTTTACGGCGCCAGAGCATCTGAATCGCTGGCCGCTGCGTGAGGGCGAGCGTGCGTCGCTAAAGATCGAGCCGGCCGTGGCGGCATCGAGCGGCGAGACGATCCGCCAGTTGGCGCTGGCGGACGGTGGGATTGCCTGCCTCGCCAATTTTATGACGGCCGTCGATGTACGCGAGCACCGGCTCGTGGCCATTCTGGACGATCTGCTGGTCGATGAGCGGCAACCCGTCAGCGCGGTTTTCTATCAGAGCGCGGCGCTGGCCGGCCGGGTGCAGGCGTTTCTGGATTTCATCGCCCCGCGCCTGGCACTCTGAGGCGTCACGGCGCGGCAAGCATCCCATCCCATCTCTTTTTGTCCGCTTGCCACCCAACCCGGCTGACGTGTATATACAAGTTATCGAGAAATGGCGGCTTCGGCGCTCCTTTCTCCCTGCATCGAAGCGGCGCGCGACACACGCACCGGACCAGAGGATCTCTGCCAGAACCATGCCAGCCGGTTCATTGGGGCCTAATGGAATCCCCTGGGGCAGAACCAATAAAAATAAGTTGTATATACAAGCTGGCGCCGCTAGACTTCTCTCAAATTGTATAGACAGGACTTAATCCATGATGATCCTCAAGCCCGGCCACGTAACCCTCCCGCAACTGCGCCAGATCGCGCGTGAACAGGTCACGCTGCAGCTCGATCCTGCCAGCTTTGCCGCCATTGACGCCTGCGCCCAGGCCGTTGCCGACATCGCCGCGAAGGGCGAGCCGGCGTATGGCATCAACACCGGCTTCGGACGCCTCGCCAGCACGCACATCCCGCGCGACCAGCTCGAACTGCTGCAACGCAATCTGGTGCTCTCGCATGCGGTCGGCGTGGGTGAGCCGATGTCGCGTCCGGTCGTGCGTCTCTTGATGGCACTGAAGCTCTCGAGCCTGGGCCGTGGTCACTCGGGCATTCGCCGCGAAGTGATGGACGCGCTGATTACGCTGTTCAACGCCGACGTGCTGCCGGTGATCCCGGTGAAGGGTTCGGTGGGTGCCTCGGGCGACCTCGCGCCGCTCGCGCATATGTCGGCAACGCTGCTGGGCGTCGGCGAAGTGTTCGCCAAGGGTGAACGCATGGCTGCCACCGAAGGCCTGCGCCTCGTCGGCCTGAAGCCGCTCACGCTGCAAGCGAAGGAAGGTCTCGCGCTGCTCAACGGCACGCAGGCTTCCACCGCGCTCGCGCTCTACAACATGTTCGCGATCGAAGACCTGTACCGCACCGCGCTGGTGGCGGGCGCGCTGTCGGTCGATGCCGCAGCCGGTTCGGTCGCACCGTTCGACCCGCGCATTCACGAGTTGCGCGGCCATCAAGGCCAGATCGATGCCGCCACGGCTTTTCGTTCGCTGCTCGAAGGCTCGGGTATCAATCTGTCGCACCAGGATTGCGGCAAGGTGCAAGACCCGTACAGCCTACGCTGCCAGCCGCAGGTGATGGGCGCGTGTCTGGATCAGATGCGTCACTCGGCCGATGTGCTGCTGATCGAAGCCAACTGCGTGTCGGACAATCCGCTGATTTTCCCGGACACCGGGGAAGTGCTGTCGGGCGGCAACTTCCACGCTGAGCCGGTGGCGTTTGCGGCAGACAATCTTGCATTGGCCGCAGCGGAAATCGGCGCGCTCGCCGAGCGTCGCATCGCACTGCTGATCGATTCGACGCTCTCGGGTCTGCCGCCGTTCCTCGTGCGCGATGGCGGAGTGAACTCTGGTTTCATGATTGCACACGTCACGGCCGCCGCACTGGCTTCCGAAAACAAGACTTTCGCGCATCCGGCCTCGGTCGATTCGCTGCCCACTTCCGCGAACCAGGAAGACCACGTTTCGATGGCCACGTTTGCGGCACGCAAGCTGGGCGACATCGCCGAGAACACCGCCAACATCCTGTCCATCGAACTGCTCGCCGCCGCGCAGGGTGTGGACCTGCGCGCGCCGCATCAGACGAGTCCGAGCCTGTTGCATGTGATGCGCACGATACGTAATGACGTCGCGCACTACGAACTGGATCACTACTTCGCACCGGATATCGCTGCCGTCACGCGCCTCGTGCAGAACGGCACGATCGCCGCGCACAGCCCGTTCTCGTTCGCGTCGGAACAGTAAGGCTCACGCTCACCGTCACGGCACCTTCAGCATGAATTCACCGGCTTACCAAGGAATCAAAGACTTCATCCTCGCTCGCATTCACGCGGGCGAATGGGGTGAGGGCGACCAGGTCCCGTCGGAAAACGAACTGGCGCGCGAGTTCAGCGTGGCACGCATGACGGTGAACCGCGCGCTGCGCGAACTGACCTCTGAGCAGGTGCTCACGCGCGTGCAAGGTTCGGGCACGTTCGTGGCGCGGCCAAAGTATGAATCGACGCTGGTGGCAATCCGCAGCATTTCCGACGAGATCGTCGCGCGCGGCCATCGTCATCAGGCGAAGGTGCTGCACATCGGCGCGGCGATTGCCGATGAGGCGCTCGCCGATGAGATGCAGGTGAGCGCCGGCAGTCCGATTTTTTATTCGCGTGTGCTGCACTTTGAAAACGACGAGCCGGTGCAACTCGAAGAACGCTGGGTGAATCCGACTGTCGCCCCTGAGTATGCGTTGCAGGACTTCACCAACACCACGCCGAACCAGTACCTGGTGCGCGTCGCGCCACTGCAGCGTGTCGAGTACCGCATCGAAGCGTCCGCCGCGGATGCCGATACCCGGCAACTGCTGACGATGGACGAGCTTGAACCTTGCCTCGTGCTGCATCGGCGCACGTGGTCGCAGAGCGTGGTCGCATCCGTGGCCAATCTCTGGCATCCCGGCAGCCGTTACCGCTTCACCGGACATTTTTGATTGCGCTGTATCGGCGTTCCAGAACGCTGCTCTATTTAACTGATTCCGAGTACTTTCCAGCCTTTGAGGCCCACCATGAACAATCCGAAGCACATCGACCCGCGTCTGGACCCGACCCGTACGATTCACGCGCCGCGTGGCGCTGAAAAGACCTGTAAGAGCTGGCTCACGGAAGCCGCCTACCGGATGATTCAGAACAACCTGGATCCGGAAGTCGCCGAGCATCCGCATGCGCTGGTGGTGTACGGCGGCATTGGCCGCGCGGCGCGCAACTGGGATTGCTTCGATCAGATTCTCGCTTCGCTGAAAGACCTGAACGACGACGAAACGCTGCTGATCCAGTCGGGCAAGCCGGTCGGCGTGTTCAAGACGCATGCGGACGCACCGCGCGTGCTGCTGGCAAATTCGAATCTGGTGCCGCATTGGGCGACGTGGGAACACTTCCACGAACTCGACCGCAAGGGCCTCATGATGTACGGCCAGATGACGGCGGGTAGCTGGATCTATATCGGTAGCCAGGGCATCGTGCAGGGCACCTACGAGACGTTCTTCTCGGTGGCGAACCAGCATTTCAACGGTGATCCGAAGGGCCGCTGGATTCTGACGGGCGGTCTCGGCGGCATGGGTGGCGCGCAGCCGCTCGCCGCGATCATGGCAGGCTTTTCGATGATCGCGGTTGAGTGCGATGAGACCCGTATCGACTTCCGTCTGAAGACCCGCTACGTCGACCGCAAAGCAAAGACACTCGACGAAGCGCTGGCGATTGTCGAAGACGCGAAGAAGAGCGGCAAGCCGGTGTCGGTAGGACTGCTCGGCAATGCGGCCGATGTGTTCGCTGAGTGCGTTGCGCGTGGCATCACGCCGGACTGCGTGACCGATCAGACCAGCGCGCACGATCCCATTCACGGTTATCTGCCGCAAGGCTGGAGCGTGGAAGACTGGCGCGAGCGCATGAAGACCGCGCCGGACAGCATCGTGACGCCGGCCAAGCAATCGATGGCCAAGCAGGTGCAAGCCATGCTTGCACTCCAGGAACGCGGCGCCGCGACGCTCGACTACGGCAACAACATCCGTCAGATGGCGCTCGAAATGGGCGTCGAAAACGCCTTCGATTTCCCGGGTTTCGTGCCGGCTTATATTCGACCGCTGTTCTGCGAAGGCAAGGGCCCGTTCCGTTGGGTCGCGTTGTCGGGCGACCCGGAAGACATCTACAAGACCGATGCGAAGGTCAAGGAACTGATTCCTGACGATCCGCATCTGCACAACTGGCTCGACATGGCGCGCGAACGCATTGCATTCCAGGGGCTGCCGGCGCGTATCTGCTGGGTGGGCGTGAAGGATCGCTATCGTCTGGGCCAGGCGTTCAACGAGATGGTCAAGAACGGCGAACTGAAGGCGCCGATCGTGATTGGCCGCGATCACCTCGATACGGGTTCGGTGGCGAGTCCGAATCGGGAAACCGAATCGATGAAAGACGGCTCGGACGCAGTCAGCGACTGGCCGCTGCTCAATGCCTTGCTGAACACGGCGGGCGGCGCGACGTGGGTGTCGCTGCACCATGGCGGCGGGGTGGGGATGGGCTTTAGCCAGCACTCGGGCGTGGTGATCGTCGCCGATGGCACCGATGAGGCCAGCAAGCGCCTGGGCCGCGTGCTGTTCAACGATCCGGCGACCGGCGTGATGCGTCACGCGGATGCCGGCTATGAACTCGCGCAGGAGACCGCGCGTGAAGTGGGTCTGAACCTGCCCATGCTGGGCCGTTGATCGTGACGTCGGGCGTTCCTGGCTTTCCTGGCGTCCCGGGTGAACCGGCCAGCGCGGTGGCCGCTCACATGGCGCGTACTACGCTGATCCGCGGCGCGGATCTCGTGGCGTCGCCGTGGAAGAACGGCGGTGGCGTCACGCGTGAGGTGGCTGCCGTGCCGCCGGGGGCAGGCCTCGATGCCTTCGTCTGGCGCGTGAGCATTGCGGATGTCGCGCAGGCGGGGCCGTTCTCGCGTTTTGCTGGAATCGATCGCACGCTGGTGCTGCTGTCGGGCGCGGGTATGGTGCTCGAAGAAACGCAAGAGGCGGGCGGCACGCAGGTGCATGCGTTGACCCAAGCGCTCGACGTTGCGCGTTTTGCTGGCGAGGCGGCAATCGATGCCCGCCTCGTCGATGGCGCGACGCGTGACTTCAACCTGATGGTGCGGCGTGGCGCGGCAACCGCCACGCTGGAGATCTGGCGGGGCGAGGGCGACGCGCAGCCTCGCGAGTTGTCGGCTGACGTGGTGCTGCTGTTCTGCGCGGCGGGTTCGATGGAGGTAACGCTTGGCAACGTTCAGCCGGATCCTCAACCGTTCACGCTCGCGAGTGACGACACGCTGTGCATTGAGGCAGTGAGCGCACTAACCTGCACCGTGGCCGGTCACGGCGCGTTGCTCGCGATCAGCATTCGTTACGCGTAGCCACGCTTAACCACGCATATCATGCAAACCGCGAGCCTGGGTGTGCATCGGGTTTCGCATTTACGGACCGCAGCACGCTGCATCGGGCGGAAATCCGAGGCAGCGAGCGCAAACGAGCGGACACGATCAAGCGATGAAGCAAACCGTCTGGCATCACCTGAAGCTTTGCCCCCAAGGCGATCCTCAACACACGCTCGCCGATGCCGCGATAGCGGTGCGCGACGGCCAGATTGCATGGCTCGGCGCGGCGAACGAGTTGCCCGCTGAGTATGCCGCATGGCAGCGTGAAGACCTGGGCGGGGCGTGGGTCACGCCTGGTCTCGTCGATTGTCATACGCATCTCGTCTACGGCGGCCAGCGCGCCGATGAGTTCGCCCAGCGCCTCGCGGGCGTGAGCTACGAAGAGATTGCGCGCCAGGGCGGCGGTATCGTCTCGACCGTGCGTGCCACGCGCGCGGCAGACGAAGACACGCTGTTCCGTCAAGCCGCCGCGCGGCTCGAACCGCTGCTCGCGGAAGGCGTGACCGCAATCGAAATCAAATCCGGCTACGGCCTTGACCTCGCCAGCGAACGCAAGATGTTGCAGGTCGCGCGTCGTCTCGGCGAGCGCTATCCGGTCTCGGTGTACACAACCTTTCTCGGCGCACACGCGTTGCCGCCGGAGTTTGCCGGTCGCTCCGACGACTACATCACCGAGGTCTGCGAACGCATGCTGCCGGCACTGGCCGACGAAGGCCTCGTCGATGCGGTGGATGTGTTTTGCGAGCGCATCGGCTTTTCGCTCGCGCAAAGCGAGCGCGTGTTCGAAGCGGCCGAGCGTCACAAACTGCCGGTGAAGATGCATGCCGAGCAGTTGTCCAATAGCGGCGGCACGGCATTGGCCGCGCGTCATCATGCGTTGTCCGCCGATCACCTGGAGTTTCTCGACGAAGCGGGTGTGGCCGCCATGAAAGCAGCGGGCACGGTCGCGGTGCTGCTGCCGGGCGCGTACTACTTCATCCGCGAAACACAATTACCGCCGCTGGAATTGCTGCGTCGCTATGAAGTGCCGATTGCTATTTCTACTGACAGCAATCCTGGTACGTCGCCAGCCACGTCGTTGCTGCTCATGATGAATATGGCGACCACGCTATTTCGCATGACCGTCCCCGAAGTGCTGCAAGGCGTGACCCAGCATGCGGCGCGCGCGCTGGGTCGTGCGGATCGTCACGGTACGCTGGCGGTAGCGCGGGCGGCGGATTTCGCGGTGTGGTCGGTCGATACGCTAGCTGAACTGGCTTACTGGATCGGGCGTCCGTTGTGCGCGCGGGTGGTGCGGGGCGGTGAGACGGTCTATACACGCCACCAGTTATACAACCAAGCCGCGCTGAATCCCATCAAGGTCTGAAGATGACTGAATCCACTCAAACGTCGAACCAGGTGCTGTTTGCGGATCACGCCTGGTTGCCCGATGGCTGGCGTCGCAATGTGCTGCTGGAGTGGGACGCCAGCGGCACGCTCAAGCGTGTGACCCCCGACGCCCCCACACCGACTGCACGAGTAGCGCGTGCCGCCGGGCCGCTGCTGCCCGGCATGCCCAATCTGCATTCGCACGCTTTCCAGCGCGCGATGGCGGGCCTCACCGAATACCGCGCCAACGCCACTGACAATTTCTGGAGCTGGCGCGACCTGATGTATCGCTTCGCCGCGAAGATCTCGCCGCAAGGGCTCGCGGCAATCGCGCAATGGCTTTACATCGAAATGCTGAAGGCGGGTTACACGTCAGTGTGTGAATTCCACTACGTGCATCACACGCCCGAAGGCAGCCGTTACGCCCATGTGCCGGAACTGGCCGAGCGCGTCGTCGATGCGGCTCAGACGAGCGGAATTGGCATGACGATGCTGCCGGTGCTGTATCAGTACAGCGGTTTTGGCATCCAGGCGCCACGCCCCGACCAGCAGCGCTTCATCAATACGCCTGACAGCCTGCTCGATCTGCTCGGCAAGTTGCGCGCAGCGCGCCCCGAAAGCGCCGCGCTGCGCTACGGCGTCGCGCCGCATTCGTTGCGCGCGGTCTCGGGAGATTCACTGCGCGCGCTGCTCGAAGGACTCGATGCAAGTCTGCCGGGCGCACCCGTGCATATCCATATCGCCGAGCAGACCGCGGAAGTCGATGCATGTCTGGAAACCGAAGGTGCGCGGCCCGTGCAATGGCTGCTTGATCGTTTCGATGTCAACGAACGCTGGTGTCTCGTGCATGCCACTCACGTAGATGCGAACGAAACTCTCGCGCTCGCCAAAAGCGGCGCGGTAGCTGGGCTATGCCTGACCACCGAAGCCAATCTCGGCGACGGTATCTTCCCGGCGCAGGAATATCTCAACGCGCAAGGGCGTTTCGGCATCGGCTCGGATAGCCATATCGGCGTCGACTGGCGCGCCGAATTGCGCCTGCTCGAATATGGCCAGCGCCTGGCGCGTCGGCAGCGCAATGTGCTGGCATCGGCGCAGTCCACTCATGTCGCAGACCGCTTGTTTGCCGCCGCGCTGGACGGTGGCGCGCGTGCCACTGGTCGCGCTGTCAATGGCTTGCAGGTGGGACAGCGGGCCGACTGGCTGGTGCTGGACCCGGATCATGCGAGCATCGCGGAACATGAGCCAGACGCGTGGCTCTCGGGCGTTGTATTCTGTGAGCATGGCGAGACGCCGATTCGCGACGTCTATACCGGCGGCGAGAAGGTCGTCGATAACCGCAGGCATCGCGACGAAGCAAGCGCCTATGCGCAATACCGCGTGGCGCTCGCCGACCTGCTGAAGTAACGGTTCCTGACGCAATAGCCTTTGAGGTGACGCCCGCTTCGCAATACCCGACTCATCGATTCCGGACTGACATGACTGCTTCGAACACTTTGCCGGTTTTCTCGCTGCACGAGGGAAGCCTGCCGCTGCTGATTTCGATTCCTCATCTTGGGACACGCATTCCCGATGACATTGCCGCCACCATGACGCCCGTCGCGCAGCGCACCGATGACTGCGACTGGCACCTCGATCGCCTGTATGCCTGCGCTCGGCGCCTCGGTGCGGCGATGTTGACGCCATCGTATGCGCGCTATGTGATCGACCTGAACCGTCCGCCCGATGGCGCCAATCTGTATCCAGGGCAGGACACCACCGGCCTCTTGCCCGTCGATACGTTCGACAAGGAGCCGCTCTATCGCGACGGTCAACTGCCCGACGAGGCTGAAATGGCGCGGCGCCGCGATATCTACTGGAAGCCCTATCATCAGGCGCTGTCCGAGCATCTGGCTGCGCTAAAAGCGAAGCACGGCAAAGTGCTGTTGTGGGAGGCGCATTCAATCCGCTCACACGTGCCGCGTTTTTTCGAAGGTCGCTTGCCTGACTTCAACTTCGGTACGGCCAACGGAGCGAGCGCGGTGGCGGGTCTGGCTGAGGCGCTTGCAGCGGTGGTCGAGCGGCACGGCGCTTATACGACCATCGCGAACGGGCGTTTCAAGGGCGGCTATATCACGCGTCAATATGGGCAGCCGGCTGAGGGCGTGCACGCCGTTCAGCTCGAACTCACCCAGATTACGTATATGGAAGAACAGATGCCATATGCGTATGATGAAACGCGCGCGGCGCAGGTTGAGCCGCTGCTCGATGAACTGGTAAAGACTGCACTGGAGCGGGTAAGGGCCGCTTAGGACCACGTGGGCTGGATCTCTCCAGGCGACGCATCGCAGCCGGGAGAGTGCTGAAGGTTATGGCTCATTGCGCGAGCCGGTTCGAATGTGACGGCCCGCTGTCGTTGAAAGCAACGACAGCGGGCCGTTTTTTATGGCGATGCCTTTTAAGCTCAATGGCAGCGGTTTTCCCAATGCCCGTGCATGTGGACCTTGTGGCAGACGCGATGATGGTCGTGATCGTGGTCGTCAGCATAGGCGGGAGCGAACGCGCTGAGCGTGACCAGTGCAGCGGCAAAGGCAAGAATCGCTTTCTTCATCATGGTTCCCTTTTATTGGTGAGTGGCGAAAACTCGGTCAGCACGATGCGTGCCGCTTAAGGTCTGAGTAATGCCTCAAAAAATCTTGCAGGGCCGGAAGGACTGCCATCAACGCGCGCATCGGGCTCTATCGGCGGGCGTTCATTGCCTTACGTGGCGCGTTGCAAGCAGCGATTGACTTAGCCGGCTCAGGAACGCGGCAGCCCCTGGTAGGGTCAACAGGGTGGGCAATGCGCCAATTTGCCTGCTATGGTCATCATTGGCCCGGCGTCATTCGCATAATGCCAGGCGCACGCGTACGGGTCATACTGGTTGCGCGCTGAATGTCGAAGCGACTACCCTTTCATGACGTTGACACGCTCGCGCCGTGAGTGCGCATGCGTCAGAGACTAATCAGGTGTGAAAAAGATGGAAGACCCAGCGATGGACGATTCCGACGAAATCCTGCTGCCGATCTGGCGGGCCAACCTGGCGGTGTTGACGCGCGAAGTGGGTGCGGCGACGCGCCTCGCGCGCATGATGACGTTCTCTGCGAGCTATCTGAAGCTGATGCTCTCGGGCCAGCGCGAATTCAACATGGAGTTCGTGCGTGGCGTTGAAGCCGTGGCGGGTTTGCCAGCGGGATGGATGGATACGGCCCACGAGGAGCACGACATTCCCGCCAATGCCCGTGAAGCGATCGACAACGAAATGCCGCTCGCCCGCTTTCGCGGCACGGCGCATCCGGCGCGCAAGAAATCGGTGCTGCGTCCGCCGGAACCGATCTTTGGCCAGACCACCACGCGCCGTCCAGAGGATGAGAGCTTCGACGCCGAAGTGCACCGTCGCCAGGCGCACTTTCGCAAGGTGCGCGATCTCGCGGTACAGGACGTGCGCCGCCTCGAGCGTTATCTGGCTCATCCACCCGTCGAACTGGCCGTGGTGCGGGCCAAGGTTGAAGAGGTGATGGCCGCCGCCGATCTGGAGGAAACCATGCACGCCGATCTCGCCGGCCGGCTCGAACAGATTGAAAAGCACCGCCATCTGCTGATGCGGCATGTGGAGAAACTCCAGGCGTTGCTAGTGCGCCTGGGTGAGACTGAGTGAGGCGGCGGGTTGCGAACGCCGCGTATGCGGAAGCATATGTGATGCGGATATCGCATTTCCAGATGCAGGGGTCTCCGAATGGCTGATTTTGCGGACGACGCGTAATGCGGTAAAACACCGCGTATGACCGATCGCTCCCGACTCATTCCGATTATTGTCGCCTGTCCGCTGTTCCTGCAAAACCTCGACACGTCGATCATGGCGACGGCGTTGCCGTCCATTGCCCGCTCGCTCAATGTCCAGACCTTGCACCTGAATCTGGCGATCACCTCTTACCTGCTGAGCCTCGCCGTGTTCCTGCCGGCGAGCGGCTGGCTCGCGGACCGTTTCGGCGCGCGCCGGGTATTCTGCACGGCGATTGGGCTCTTTTCGCTCGGCTCGGCGCTGTGCGGCGTGGCCCAGTCGATGGCGCAACTGGTGGTGTTTCGCGTGCTGCAGGGCATGGGCGGCGCGATGATGGTGCCGGTGGGCCGCTTGATCCTGCTGCGCAGCGTGTCGCCCGCACGGATGGTCGCGGCCATGGTGTGGTTCACGGTGCCCGGCGCCATCGGGCGGCTCGCCGGACCGTTGCTCGGCGGCCTGGTGGTCACCATTACCTCATGGCGCTGGATCTTTCTGC
>NZ_JBAURZ010000379.1:0-14008 GCF_049581445.1 Paraburkholderia sp.
GCTCGGCGCCATCGCCGTGCGGCGAGACGGCCATTGGCACAATGATGGCGGTCAGCACCGTCACCGGCACGAAACCGAGCGCGGTGCGCACGAGCGGCGGGAACACCAGCCGGTCGCCGAGCACGAACACGGCGGCACGGATCATCCACGTGATCAGCGCCATCCCGAGGATCAACAGGACGTAGTTCATTGTGCCGCCTCCGTGGAGCGCTGCCGCAAGCCGGGATGCGACAGCAGCACACCCACTACGACCCCTGCGAACACGGCGCCAAGCAGCCCGAGCTTGTATGGCCAGGCTTGCCAGAAGAACGCCAGCGCGCCGGCGGTGACGGCAGCGGCCAGATAGCGCAGGGCGACCAGTTGCGGCACGACGATCGCGATGAAAGTCGCGACCATGGCGAAATCCAGTCCGAGCGACTGCAGGCCCGGAAAGGCTGCACCGAACAGCAGGCCGGCCAGCGTCCAGATTTGCCAGTTGATGTACATGGCGAGTCCGGCGCCGAGAAAGTAATAAGGACTCACCGAGCCAGGCGGGTGATGCCGGTAGTGAGACCAGGCAACGGCGAACACCTCGTCCGTGAGTACGCCGCCAAGCGCGAGGCGCCAGCGTAGGGGCAGATGCGAAACATACGGAGCGAGCGTGGCGCTATAGAGCACGTGGCGTAGGTTGACGACGAGCGTGGTGGCCCACACCACAGCAAAACTAGCGTGGCCGGCGATCAGCCCGAGCGCGATGAACTGCGCGGAGCCGGCGAACACGACGAGCGACATCAGTTGCCCGTGCCACGGGTGTAGCGGACCGGACGCGACGAGGGTGCCGAAGATCACGCCGAACGGCGCCGCGCCGACCATCATTGGAATGATGTCGCGCGCGCCGGCGTTGAATTCAGCGAAGCGGGTAGGGCGGTTGGGTTGGGTCAAGCTTGCCTCCTTGGTGCGCCGAGCATAGCGGGGCAAGGGTGGAGAGGGCTTGTACGTTCTTGCGGTTTGCGTCGTGGATGGCCGGACGGCAGGGAATAAAGTGGCGAACGTCTTTGATTAACGCGCGCTTCTCAGGCAGCCTGCCAGCGGCCCGGCGGCACGCCGAACACGCGACGGAAGTGTCGCGTGAAATGGCTTTGATCAGTGAAGCCGGTGGCGGCCGCGACTTCCGTTACGGACACGCCGGCACGCAGCGGCGCCAGCGAGCGCTGCAAGCGGACCTGATTGCGCCATGCATGCGGTGGCAAGCCAGTCGTCTGCGTGAAAAGGCGCGCCGCATGGAAGGGCGATAGCCCAGCCGCACTCGCCAGTTCGGCCAGTTGAACGGGCATCGTGAGACCGCCCGTCAGGCGCTCTTTCATGATTGCCACGCGGGTGTCGTCGCCGGCGCATCGTTGGGGTGTCGACTGGCTGCGCGAGTATCTGGCCAGAAGGGTCGAGAGCGCGTCGAGCATCGCGGCTTCGGCGGCGAGCGGGTCGGCTTCGGCTTCGAGCAGGCGGTGGGCGTGGGCGAGCCGCTGGGCCAGATCCAGATCGCGAATCACGCCGGGCTCGAACCAAGGCAAGGGCTGGGGCTGACCGGCGACCTCGCCTGCCAAGGAGCGCACGAAATCCACCGGCGCATAGAACACGCGATAGCGCCAGCCGGCCTCGATCGCCTTCGCGCCCGTGTGCAACTCACCCGGGTGGATGATGGGCACGCTGCCCGCTTCGGCGACATAGTCGCTGCCGCGATAGCGATACCCTTCGGCGCCGGCCACGATCACAGGAATCGTGTACGCGTCGTGCCAGTGTGGCGTGAACTCGTGATCGTGATATTCGGCTGTGAGCAGATCCGCGCCGGGCAGAAGCGGCGTGCGCCAGTAACGGGCAGAATCGCGGAAACGGCTGACGGGCATGATGAAACTCCGGCTCGGCCTGCCAGTTTAGCGCGCTCGGGCCTCCACTGTAGACATGATGCTCACTTGAGCGGAATGGCGGTGCCCGCCGGCATTGGGACGGCGCTCACGCTGTTTTTCGCGCTGCCGCTCGCGACGCGGTCGCTGTAGGTCATATAAACCAGCGTGTTGCGCTTCGCGTCGACCACCCGTACCACGTGCAGCGTCTTGAAGATCAGCGACATGCTCACGGAGAACACATCGGATTGCTGCTTGAGCGGCCCCGTGATCTTGATGGCGCCGACTTGCCGGCAGGCGATCGATGCCTCCGTCGGATCCTCGGCAACACCCAGCGTGCCTTTGATGCCGCCGGTGCGGGCGCGCGACACGTAGCAGGTGACGCCCTGAACGAGGGGGTCGTCGTAGGCCTCGACCACCACGCGGTCGGAACCTGTGACATGAAAGTTGGTGTTGACGCTTGCGACCTCCTCGCTATGGGCGACGGGCAGAGCAAAGGCGAGGGTGCAGCCGAGCGTGATGCGCGAGAAGGTGGATTTCATCGGGATGCCGGATAAAAAACACCATCGTATAACGGCGGACAGGGTGTATTCCGACGTAATCACGCACGTTAGCCAATATATTTGCTATTGACGCGACCCGTTGCAACGGGCGGTGAATCAGGGCGCGTTGGCCTTTCAGGGGCAACCCCACGCCGCTTGAAGCAGACTTGAAGCTGACCATTCACCGCACATTCACCGCCAAAAACAAAAGGCCCGCACGAATGCGGGCCTTCAAATTTTTTGGCTCCTCGACCTGGGCTCGAACCAGGGACCTACGGATTAACAGTCCGGCGCTCTACCAACTGAGCTATCGAGGAACAGCAGTACAACTTTACATAAAAAAGCCCGTCATGGTTAACGGGCCTTTGCAATTCTTGGCTCCCCGACCTGGGCTCGAACCAGGGACCTACGGATTAACAGTCCGGCGCTCTACCAACTGAGCTATCGGGGAACAGCAAAAGCAGAGAAGCGAAATTGTAGGAGGTACTACTGGGGCTGTCAATACCTTGCGCGTATCTCTATATCTTCGAACTGGCGCGCCTTAACAAACCTGCACGGCCGCTTAAAGGACCGACGGCGCACCAGCCGCGCACCGCCCTGGCAGATCAGCGAGCGAGCAAAGCCAGTTTTTCCTTCACGTCCTTGAACTCGTCCGCTTCGGGCAACGGCGCCTTGGTCTTCGTGATGCTAGGCCAGTTCTTGGCGAGCTCTGCATTCAGCGCGGTGAAGTCCTGCTGGTCGCCCGGCACGTCTTCTTCCGCGTAGATGGCGTTCACCGGACATTCGGCGACGCACACGGCACAGTCGATGCACTCATCGGGGTCGATCGCGAGGAAGTTGGGACCTTCGCGAAAGCAGTCCACCGGGCACACATCAACGCAGTCGGTATAGCGGCACTTGATGCAGCTTTCGGTCACAACGTGAGTCATTCGAGCAGCTCCTGCATGCGGTATCGGGGAGGCGAAACGCCAAAAGCGGTATTGTAACGTAACGTCAAGAGGCGTATGCGGCACGCGCTCCACCCGGTTTATACGATTTCGTGATTAGTTTATGGCGCCGCGGGTGGGCGCTGGAGCATATGGCGAGGCGCATTCGGGTAACATGCGTCAGATTGGCGCGCAGGGGCGTGCCACAGGCGCATGAGCCCTGTGCACGGGCCATGTCAGGCCCTCCGTTTTCCGCAGTCCGGTTCGCACCATCATGATTATTACTTCGCTGCTCGATACTGATCTGTACAAGTTCACGATGATGCAGGTCGTTCTGCATCATTTTCCTGCTGCGAGCGTGGAATACCGCTTTCGTTGCCGGACGCCGAAAGTCAACCTCGTGCCGTACATCAAGGAGATTCGCGATGAAGTGCGCAAGCTGTGCGAGCTGCGCTTTGCCGACGACGAACTCGATTACCTGCGGCGCATGCGCTTCATCAAGGGCGATTTCATCGAGTTCCTCGCGCTCTTCCACCTGAGCGAGAAGTACATTTCGATTACGGCTTCGCCCAAGGGCAACGGCGAGATTGATATCGACATCAAGGGTCCGTGGCTGCACACGATCCTGTTCGAGATCCCCGTGCTCGCGATCGTCAATGAAGTCTACTTCCGCAACACGCAACAGCAGCCGGCTTATGGCGAGGGCCGCGAGCGGCTCGGCGAGAAGATCAAGCTGCTCGGCGCGCGGCCGGAATTCGCCGACTGCAAGATCGCCGACTACGGCACGCGGCGCCGCTTCTCAAAGCGCTGGCACGAAGAGGTGATCCTCACGCTGAAAGACGACCTGGGTGAACAGTTCACCGGCACCAGCAACGTCTTTTACGCGATGAAGCATGGCCTCACGCCGCTGGGCACGATGGCGCATGAATATCTGCAGGCCTGCCAGGCGCTCGGTCCGCGGCTGCGCGATTCGCAGATTTACGGCTTCGAGATGTGGGCGAAGGAATATCGCGGTGACCTGGGTATCGCGCTGTCCGACGTGTACGGCATGGAAGCGTTCCTGCGCGATTTCGACATGTATTTCTGCAAGCTGTTCGACGGTGCGCGCCATGACTCGGGCGATCCCTTCGAATGGGGCGAGCGGCTGTTGCGCCACTACGAGGCGAACCGCTGCGACCCGCGCACGAAAGTGCTGGTATTTTCGGACGCGCTCGACATCCCGAAGGTCCTGCAATTGTACGAACGCTTCCGTGGTCGCTGCAAACTCGCCTTCGGTGTCGGCACGAATCTGACCAACGATCTGGGTTACAACCCGCTGCAGATCGTTATCAAGATGGTTCGCGCCAATGGCCAGCCGGTCGCGAAACTTTCCGATTCGCCGGGCAAGAACATGTGCGAAGACAAGGCTTACCTGGCCTACTTACGTCAGGTCTTCGGCATCACACAGCCGGACGAGGAAACGCCGAAGTAATGCTTGCGTGCGGCGCGTTCGCGTCGCACGCCCTGGCCATCTGGACGGCTGTTTGCGCACGAGGTGGCCGGTATAATCCTCGCGATGCCGCACGGCTATCGTAACGAGAACCTCGCGAGGACTTGCCCCATGGATACATCGATCGCTCGCCGCAACATTCTGGCGCGCATCCGCGCTGCCCAGGGACGTGAAGGCGAACCGTCCGCCTCGGAACGTGAGGCCGCGGCTGACTATCTGATGCGTCACCCACAAGGACCGCGGCCGCCTATGCCGGACGACCTGGTCACGCGCTTCATTGAAGAAGCGCGCAAGATGGCCACCACCGTCGAAAGCGTCGATGCATTGAGCGACGCGCCGGCTGCCGCGCATCGCTATCTGACTGTACAGAGCCTGCCGTTGCAGGCGATTGCATGGCAAACGCTGCAGGATCTCGGCTGGTCCGAAGCGGGACTTACGGTCGAATTTCGCAAACCTGAAAATGACGATCTGGTCGGCATCACCGGCTGCTTTTGTGCGACGGCCGAAACCGGCACGCTGGTATTGTTGTCCGGGCCGCAAACCTATGCATCAGCGGGGTTGCTGCCGGAAACCCATATCGCCATCGTGCCGGCCTCGCGGATCGTCGCCGGCCATGAAGACGCGTTCAATCTGATTCGCGTCGAACGGGGTGAACTGCCGCGCGCGGTGAACTTCGTGTCGGGTCCGTCGCGTACCGGCGATATCGAGCAGACCATCGTGCTCGGCGCGCATGGCCCTTACCGGGTGCATGTGATTGTTGTGCGCGGCGCGTGAACCGCGTGCCGCGTCGCGAACACGGCTCCGGCATCTCACCTTGTGAACGCAGCCGCACCTAACCTTATCTACTCGCTCTCACTTGCTACCACGTTTGAAGTCACAGGATCCCAACATGAGGCGACACGCCGCGTGGACGACCATCGGAAGTGTCGCCGCACTGGCGCTTGCGCCTCAATTCGCATCAGCCGCCACGCTCGATGGCGCAACGCTATCGGCATGGTGGGGCGTGCCGTTCGCCGGCGTGCTGTTGTCTATCGCCATCTTTCCGCTGATCGCGCCGGCGTTCTGGCATCACCATTTCGGCAAGATTGCAGCGGGTTGGGCGATTCTGTTCCTCGCACCGTTTGGCGCCGTGTTTGGCGCGGGCACGGCATTCGGCGCGTTCGTCCACGCGATGCTGGAAGAGTACGTGCCATTCATCGTGCTGCTAACTACCCTCTATACCGTCGCGGGCGGTATTTGTGTGCGTGGCAATCTGCACGGCTCGCCGCGGCTTAATACCGCGATCCTGGCGCTGGGGACCGTGCTCGCCAGCATCATGGGCACGACCGGCGCGGCGATGCTGCTGATCCGCCCGTTGCTGCGGGCCAATGACAACCGGAAGCACGTCGTCCACGTGGTGGTGTTTTTCATCTTCCTCGTCGCCAACGCGGGCGGTTCGCTTTCGCCGCTCGGCGATCCGCCGCTCTTTCTCGGTTTTCTCAATGGCGTGAATTTTTTCTGGACCACTACGCATCTGGCGTTGCCGATGCTATTCATCTGCGCCGTTTTGTTAGCCACGTTCTATGCACTGGATTCGTATTTCTACCACCGGCGCGAAGAGGAGCGTGCGCCGTTCCTCGATCCGACGCCGGACTCGCCGATGTTGGGCATCGACGGCAAGATCAATTTTGTGCTGCTCGGGGCGGTTATCGCCTTGGTTCTGATGAGCGGCTTGTGGAAGCCAGGCATCGAATTTGACCTGTTCGGCACGCATGTCGCCCTGCAAAACCTTGTGCGAGACCTGGCGCTGATCGCGCTCGCGCTGCTGTCGCTGGCGGTGACGCCGCGTGCGGCACGCGCAGGCAACGACTTCAACTGGGCACCGATTGAAGAGGTCGCCAAGCTGTTTGCCGGCATCTTCATCACGATCGCCCCGGTCATCATGATCTTGCGCGCGGGCGACGCTGGGGCGTTTGCCGGCATCGTTCATCTCGTTCAGGACGCGTCCGGTCAGCCTCAAGACGCGGCGTACTTCTGGGCCACTGGGCTGCTGTCCTCGTTTCTCGACAATGCGCCAACCTACCTGGTGTTCTTCAATCTCGCGGGCGGCGACGCGCATGCGTTGATGACCACGGGCGCCACGACGCTCGCCGCGATTTCGGCCGGCGCCGTATTCATGGGCGCGAACAGTTATATCGGCAATGCGCCCAACTTCATGGTGAAGGCGATTGCCGAGTCACGCGGCGTGCGCATGCCCAGTTTTTTCGCTTACCTGGGGTGGTCGGTCGTCGTGCTGGTGCCGGTGTTTCTGATGACCACCTGGCTGTTCTTTTAGCGTTTGATTTGTGCCGGGACAAGCAGGCAATCCCGGCGCGCTATTCGGAGAATTGCAATGCAGAAGATCCTGGTCGCACGTCCGATTTTTCCGGATGTGATTGAACGCCTCAAACAGTATTTCGATGTCGACTGGAACAACGGCGACGTGCTGTCCGCAGACGAATTCACGCGCCGCCTCGCTGACAAGGACGGCGCGCTGACCGCCGGCGACCCGGTTGGTGCATCCGTGCTCGCAGCGGCGCCGCGACTGCGGGTCGTGGCCAACATGGCGGTGGGTTACAACAACTTCGACATGGCTGCGTTTAGCGCCGCAAATGTGCTCGGTACCAACACGCCGGACGTGTTGAACGAATCCACTGCCGACTTCGGCTGGGCACTGATGATGGCCGCCGCTCGCCGGATTGCTGAATCGGAGCACTGGCTGCGTGCCGGACACTGGCAGAAATGGGCGTATGACGCGTTTCTCGGCAGCGACATCCATGGTTCAACGCTGGGTGTGATCGGCATGGGTCGGATCGGCCAGGCGGTCGCGCGCCGCGCCCGCGGTTTCAACATGCAGGTGATCTATCACAACCGCTCGCGGGTCGCGCCGGAGATCGAAGCCGAACTGAACGCGCAATATGTGTCGAAAGAGGAACTGTTGCGGCGGGCCGATCACGTCGTGCTGGTCCTGCCTTACACGAAGGACAACCACCATACGATCGGCGCGGCCGAACTCGCGCAGATGAAGCCAACCGCCACGCTCACCAACATCGCGCGCGGCGGTATTGTCGACGACGCGGCGCTCGTCGACGCGTTGCGCGCGAAGCGTATTGCAGCGGCCGGGCTCGATGTCTACGAGGGTGAGCCGGACCTGAATCCCGACTTGCTCACCGTGCCGAACGTCGTGCTAGCGCCGCACATAGCGAGCGCCACGGAAGCCACGCGCCGCGCGATGGCCAATCTCGCTGCCGACAACCTGATCGCCGCACTCGGCGAAGGCCCCAACGCGGGTCGTCCTGCCAACCCGATCAATCCCGAAGTGATCGGCAAGGCGCGCTCATGACGATGATGTTGCCTGCGGCGGTCATGGTGTTGACCGTCGCATTGCTGATTGCCTTGCTGATGCTGGTGTCGGTTCTGAAGCGCGGCAATGGTCAGGCGGACCTCGACAAGCGGTTCGACGACCTGGGTGACCATATCGGCGCAACCGGTGCGGCACAGACGCGCGCTTATGAGCGGCTCGAGCGTGAGCTGCGCGGTGAGATCACAGAGACGGCGCGTGTGTCGCGCACCGAGTTGAACGGCGGGTTTTCGCAGTTCCAGCAAACACTCGCAGCGCAGTTCACCAGTATGACTACGCTGCAGAGCGGCAAGATAGACGGCTTCGCTCAACAGCTTGTCAAGCTGACCGAAACGAATGCCCAGCAGCTCGAGGCGGTGCGGCATAGCGTGCAACAGCAGGCCCAGCAGGCGCGCGAAGAGCAGGCTGTGGTGCTGACACGTTTCGGAGAAACGCTGACCGCGCAACTGGGACAACTCACTGAGGCTAACGACCGCCGCTTCGCCGAGGTGCGTGCGACGATCGAGCAGCGGCTGAAGGACATTGAGGCGAACAACTCGGCCAAGCTCGAGGAGATGCGTCGCACGGTAGATGAAAAACTGCATGCCACGCTGGAACAGCGGCTGGGTGAATCCTTCAAGCAGGTGTCGGAGCGCCTTGAGCAGGTGCATCGCGGCCTTGGGGAAATGCAGACGTTGGCTGCAGGTGTGGGCGACCTGAAGAAGGTGCTGACCAACGTCAAGACACGCGGCACGTGGGGCGAAGTGCAGCTTGAAGCATTGCTCGAACAATTGCTCACGGTGGATCAGTACGCGAAGAACATCGCGACGGTGCCGCAAAGCGCCGAGCGGGTGGAGTTCGCCATCAAGCTGCCGGGTCGTCTTGAGCAGGATGGGACGGCTCTCCCGGTCTGGCTGCCCATCGACGCCAAGTTCCCGCGCGAAGACTACGAGCGGCTGATCGATGCCCAGGAGCGCGCTGACCCGGGCGCGGTCGAAGAAGCGTCGCGCGCGCTGGAGGCGCGCATTCGCGCTGAGGCTCGCACGATCGCGGAGAAATACGTGTCGCCGCCGCACACGACGGATTTCGCACTGCTGTTCCTGCCCACTGAAGGCCTCTACGCGGAAATCCTGCGCCGTCCAGGGCTCACCGACCTGTTGCAACGGGATTACCGCGTGACGATCGCTGGCCCGACCACGTTGACCGCGTTGCTCAACAGCCTGCAAATGGGCTTTCGCACGCTGGCTATCGAGAAGCGATCAAGCGAGGTGTGGCAAGTGCTGGGCGCGGTGAAGACCGAGTTCGGCAAATTTGGCGATGTGCTGGCGAGAACCCGGTCGCAACTCGAAACGGTCACGCGCTCAATCGACGCCGCAGAAAAACGAACCCGAGTGATGAACCGCAAACTGCGCGACGTTGAAGCGTTGCCCGGTGATGAGGCGGCAGGCCTGCTTGGTGACGCGCTATCTGGCGCTGATGCGGACGAGTGAATAGTCCGTGGTTGACTCAGGTTGAACGCTAACGGGCGCTCAACCTGTTCGGAGCCTGGTTTCTTTAACCGGCCTTGGCGGAAGTCGCGCCGGCCAGCGCATCAAGCGCATCGCCGGTGATCCGCACCACACGCCATTCCGGCAACACGGTCGCGCCCATCTTTTCGTAGAAGCTGATGGCCGGTTGATTCCAGTCGAGCACCGTCCATTCGAAACGGCCGCATTGCCGCTCCACAGCCAGCGCCGCCAGTTGCCGCAGCATACGGGTACCGAGGCCGCTGCCGCGCTGCGACGGCTGCACGTACAGGTCTTCCAGATACAGTCCGCGGCGGCCGAGGAAGGTCGAGAAGTTATGGAAGAAGAGTGAGTAGCCGACGATGCGGCCGTCTTCTTCCTCAGCCACCATCGCCTCGGACGATGGCCGTGCGCCAAACAACGCGTCATGCACACCTGCTTCAGTGGCGACGAACAGATGTGTGAGCTTTTCGAATTCGGCCAGTTCGAGCATCAACGAAAAAATGGCGCCGATGTCGCCCGGCGTGGCGCTACGAATCGTCGCTGCCATCACGCTTCCTCGGGCGCGTCGCTCAAGTGGATCTCAATGCCGCCGAAGCGCGATGCCACCCAGTTATAGGCGTGGCAGGCGATCCAGAGCAGGATGAAGCCGAGAATCGCGTTCAGCAGCAGCGCGCTGAAGATCGTGGTCAACTCGACCGACCCGTAACGAAAAAACGCCACCAGCACGCCGAGCAGCACGATAGGTACGCTGAAAGTCAGGTAGACGAGAATGAGCGCCTTGGCAGTCTGTCCCGGTGCAATGAACGAGATCTGTTTTTTCATGTAGATCAAACCCGTTGGTCGTAGTGATGAGGGTAAGTAGAAGGAGCGCGGCGGCCGGTTCAGTCAGATCAGGCCGTCGAACAGCATGACATCGACGCTTTCGCCAGCGACCACGTCAGATCGTTCGTGTGCGAGCACGATAAAGCAATTGGCTTCGCTCATGGAACTCAGCACGCCGGAACTTTGCGAGCCGGTTGGCGTGACATGCCATTGACCGTTGGCATCGCGCCTGGCAATGCCGCGCTGATATTCGGTGCGTCCAACGCGCTTGCGTATTATTTCGGCGCTAGCAGCCTGCAGCAGCGGCACTGGTTGCGCTGACGCGCCGGACATGACCAGCAGGGCTTCGCGCACGATCTGGTAGAAGGTCACCATCACGGCAACCGGGTTACCCGGCAAGCCGAAGAAAAGTGCAGGCAGGCCGACGCCGGGCCGTTCACCGGACCACACGCGTCCGAACGCGAGTGGGCGCCCCGGGCGCATGGCGAGGCTCCAGAACGCGACGTCGCCGAAGGTCTGCAAGAGTTGCTTGGTCAAATCGGCTTCGCCGACCGAAACGCCGCCCGAGGTCAGGACGACATCGGCACTGGCGGCAGCACTGCGCAGGGCCGTTTCCAGCGCCGCGGGCTGGTCGCGCACCACGCCCAGGTCGAGCGGGTCGATATTCAGGCGGCGCAGCATGGCGAACAGCGTGTGCCGGTTGCTGTCATACACGCAGCCGGGTTCGAGCGGTTCGCCGAGCGAACGCAATTCGTCGCCGGTCGAAAAGAAGGCGACACGTAGACGGCGCCGGACCGGCACTTCACCGATCCCCAGCGAAGCGATCAGCCCAAGGTCTGACGAGCGCAAGATGCGCCCGGCGCGCAACGCAGCGCTGCCACGGGGGAGATCTTCACCGGCCAGACGCCGGTTCGCGCCGGCGCGCACTGCATTGGCCGGAAAGCGGATCGTTTCGCCGGAGCAGGCGACGAGTTCTTGCGGCACGACCGTATCGCAGCCGGCCGGCATGCAAGCGCCGGTCATGACGCGCACGCATGCCGTTGGTGCCACAGCGCCGCCGAATGGATGTCCCGCCAGCGCCTTGCCGGCCACCGTGAGTTCCACAGTGGCTCCCTGGTCCTCAAGAACTGCGCTGCGCAAGGCGTAGCCGTCCATCGCGGAGTTGTCGTGCGCGGGCACGTCGCAGGGGGACACGATGTCTTCAGCCAGCACGCGGTCGAGCGCATCGTGTAGAGGCACGTGTTCAACCGCGGTGACGGGCGTGGCCCACTGGCGCACGATGGCCTGAGCGGCCGTCACCGGGAGCGCTTGTGGATCGTATTGGGTGACGCAGCTGGAAAATTCGTTGAGCGTGGTCATGAATGAGGAGCGTCGCGGCCGGAAGCGGTCGGTCGGATACGGTTGATTGACCGCATCCGGACAGGGTTGCCGCCGTGCGTCTGGAGCAGGATTTCAGCTGGGACCCGAGCCGCGATCACGGTTGGCTACGGTCGCTCGAGGTCGGCGAGTTCTTGCAAAGAGTTGATATTGTAAAACGCGCGCTCGTCGGTAAAGGTGACTTCAACCGTCTTGTGGCGCGCGTACCACGCGCGAACCTTGCGTTCACCGGCCTCCAGAAAGGCCGAGAGGTCGTCGGCCAGCGACGTGCGCAGTAACGCGAAAACGGGGTGAATCGAGGAGTTGCCGAGGCCATCGATGGTGCTGACCGTGGCGATGTCGGCCCCGTGCGCTTCGAGTGCGTGAGCGAGGCGCGTGGCGAGATCGGCAGGCAGGCCCGGCGAGTCGCACGGAGCACTCAGTACGAATGCCGTGTCGGCGGCCCGCAGCCCGGCCAGCAAGCCCGCCAGCGGCCCGGGAAACCCGGGCAGCGTATCCGCCACGACAGTTGCGCTGAATGGCGCCCCGAGCGCGGCATAAGCCTCGGCATGCCGATTGGCGCTGATGAGCAGCGGTCCTGTCTGCGGGGCGAGCCGTTTCAGAACGTGCGAAGCGAGGGCTTCGCCATGCAGCAGTTGCAGACCTTTGTCGACGCCACCCATGCGCATGCCGCGCCCGCCGGCCAGGACCAGCCCCGTGAGGTGCACAGATGAGAGACTCATGGGCAAAACAGCTTCAGCCGCCGATGTAAGACATTTCGACGCGTGGCTCTGGTGACGCCTGCGACGCGGCTGCGCCGCTGCCGCGCAGTTGCGAGTAGCGGTCGGTACGGGCTTGCCAGATATGGGCGATCGCGGAGGCGATTGCTTCGTCGCTTGAGCCGTTGCGAACGAGTGCGCGCAGATCGTGCCCCGTGGACGCGAACAAACACAGGTAGAGCTTGCCTTCAGTAGAAAGCCGGGCGCGGGTGCAAGTCCCGCAGAATGCGCGCGTCACGCTGGAAATGACGCCGATTTCGCCGCTATCGTCCGCGTAGCCCCAACGCTGCGCGGTTTCCGCCGCGCTATGTGCTTCGAGCGGCACGAGCGGAAAATGCTCGTCAATGCGGGCAATCACGTCGGAGGATGGCAGCACTTCCGCCATATTCCAGCCGTTCGAAGTGCCCACATCCATGTATTCGATGAAACGCAGCACAGCGCCTGTGCCTTTGAAATGGCGCGCCATGGGAATGATCTCGCTGTCGTTCGTGCCACGCTTGACCACCATATTGATCTTGACCGGCGCAAGGCCGACCGCCTGAGCGGCGGCGATGCCTTCCAGCACGTCATCCACGGCGAAATCGGCGTCGTTCATGCGTCGGAACAAGGCGTCGTCAAGCGCGTCGAGACTGACGGTGACGCGCGTAAGCCCTGCGTCTCTCAAACTGCGCGCCTTGCGGGCGAGCAGCGAGCCGTTGGTCGTCAGGGTGACGTCGAGGGGGCGGCCCTCGGGCGTGGTGAGTTGCGCAAGCCGCTCGATCAGGAATTCGAGATTTTTGCGCAATAGCGGTTCGCCGCCGGTCAGGCGAATTTTTTCCACGCCGTGAGCCACGAACAGCCGGGCAACGCGCTCGATCTCCTCGAAGCTCAGAAGCGCGCCGTGCGGCAGGAAGGCGTAGTCCTTGTCGAACACCGCCCGCGGCATGCAGTACACGCAGCGGAAATTGCAGCGATCCGTGACCGAAATCCTCAAATCGCGCAGCGGGCGTGCCAATGCATCGCGCAGCACGCCGCTTGGCGTCTGCATGGGGCCGGAGAACACCGGCACTGCGCTGACATCGGCAACAGGAATGACGCGACGGGACATGGATTGCTTCGCTAAGGTGCGGACTTTCATTTTAGCGGAAGGTCCGCCCGGTCACAGTGGGGCGAATACCCGCATGGATATAACAAAAAGCCCGCCGTCAGCGAACTGACGGCGGGCTTTTTGCACTACTTCGACGCGTGTTGCGACGGGTTCGACGGCTTACTGCTGATGCTTCGCCGTTTCAACCTGTTGCATCGGCGCGCTGTCGGCCGCCGGCAGCGACTTGCGTTCGCGGGGCACGCGAGCCGGCTTGACGGCTTGCGC
>NZ_JBAURZ010000380.1:0-3988 GCF_049581445.1 Paraburkholderia sp.
GGCAAGTCATACGTGCCATGCGCAGCGTGAGCGCTGAGCGGCGCGCTATCCTCATCGACATCGTCGAACGGCTCGATATCCGGCGCGTCGCCCTCAAGCGGATGCCGCGCGCCGCGTGAGGCGCGCGGGACCATAGGGCTGCGTGCTCGCATGGCGGGTTTGACGGGGCGCGTCACGCGGCCGCGCTCTTCTCGCTGAACGAGGTCGGGCGCGGCAGCGGCTTCAGGTGAGCGGCAAACTGCTCGGAGGCGGCTGCCCAGGAGAAGCGTTCGGCCCATGCGCGAGCGTGATCGCGGTCGATCTTCAGCGCATCCAGACAGGCTTCGCGCAGGTCTTCGTTCATCGCGCCAGCGCCGCCGTCACCCAGCACGTCAATTGGACCGGTGACCGGATAGGCCGCGACCGGCGTGCCGCATGCGAGCGCTTCCAGCAGCACGAGGCCAAAGGTATCGGTGCGGCTCGGGAACACGAATACGTCAGCAGCGGCGTACACCTTGGCCAGTTCAGCCTGGGTCAGCACGCCAAGGTAGTTCACCTGCGGATAGCGCGATTTCAGTTCGGCGAGCGCCGGACCTTCGCCTGCCACCCACTTCGAGCCGGGCAAATCGAGCTTGAGGAACGCTTCAACGTTCTTCTCTACGGCTACGCGTCCGACGTACAAAAAGATCGGCCGTGCCGTGTTGAGCACCTTCGAATCCATCTGGTGAAAGATGTCGAGATCGACGCCGCGCGTCCACAGCACGACGTTCGTGAAGTGGTATTTTTCGAGGTCGTGCTTGACCACCGGGGTGGGCGCCATCACGGCGAGTGACGCCTTGTGGAACCAGTGCAGGAACTTGTACGTGGCGGCAACCGGAATGCCGAAGCGTGCCTGCACGTACTCCGGAAAGCGCGTGTGATAGGCCGTCGTGAACGGCAGCTTGTGCTGGATCGCATACGCGCGGGCCGCCATGCCGAGCGGGCCTTCAGTGGCGATGTGCAACGCGTCGGGTGCAAAGGAGGAGATGCGCTCGCGCAGCTTGCGCTTCGGGAACAGCGAAAGGCGAATCTCAGGATAGGTCGGGCACGGAATCGTCTTGAATTCGAGCGGCGTCAGCAGGTCGACGCGGTGGCCGAGCGCGCTCAGCTCGCGCGTGGTGTTTTTCAGCGTGCGTACCACGCCATTGACCTGCGGTTCCCATGCATCGGTGACGATCATGATCTTCATCGGCTTTGACCCAATAGAAGTTAAAAGGGACTACGCGGGTGGTTATGTGGTCTCGAATTCAAAACAAGCGCGGGTGCCAGGACAGGCATTACACGGTCGCCCGGGCTTTTTGCTCGCTCACCTCGGGCGAACGCATCACGGTCCAGTAGATCACCTTGAGTTCGCCGTCGAAGGTCTCGACGAGGGCCGACAGGCTCTCAACCCAATCGCCGTCGTTGCAATACAGCACGCCGTCGATATCGCGGATCTCCGCTTTGTGGATATGGCCGCACACGACACCGTCACAGCCGCGGCGGCGCGCTTCGTCGGTCATCACCCGTTCGAACGACGAGATGAAGTTCACCGCGTTTTTCACCTGATGCTTCAGGTACTGCGACAGCGACCAGTACTGGAAGCCGAGGCGGCTGCGGATGCGGTTGAACCAGCGATTGAGCACGAGGATCAGCGTGTACAGCGAGTCGCCCAGATAGGCGAGCCATTTGGCGTGCTGGATCACACCGTCGAAGAGATCGCCGTGCACGATCCACAGGCGCTTGCCGGCAAGCGTGGTGTGGAAGGCTTCGCCGCGCACGTGGATGTCGCCAAACGCGAGATCGCAGAACTGGCGCGCGGCTTCGTCGTGATTGCCCGGGATGTACACCACCTGGGTGCCTTTGCGCGCCTTACGCAGGATTTTCTGCACGACGTCGTTATGCGCCTGCGGCCAGTACCAGCCTTTTTTCAGCTGCCAGCCGTCGATGATGTCGCCGACCAGGTACAGGTACTCGGAGTCGTTGTGGCGCAGGAAGTCGAGCAGGTACGGCGCCTGGCAACCACTCGAACCGAGGTGGATATCCGACAGCCAGATCGTGCGATAGCGGTGCGGTTCCTCGTGATCGTCATCGTGACGCCCGGGGTTCTCGTCCGCTGATAGCGGTGGTAACGGCAGCGGCAGCGCAGTGCCGAAGGAAGTGGAGTCGGGGCGGAACGCGACGGGGTCGACGCTCGGGCCAGTCTGGCGGAACAGGGAAGTCGCGGACGTTTTCGGGTCCATGGCTCACGCGTCGAGTTGTTGTGCCCGTATTGCGCCATCGGCGCGTGACCGTGCCGTGACAGTCACAAGAAGTTCTTATTACGCGACCGGCGAAGTGTGAAGCGCGGCAGGGGACGCGGAGGGGGAGTTGGCGTGGAGGCGAGCGTTGCGCTTTCAGCTTCCAACTGCAACGATACGCGTCCCAGCAAGGCGGTCATGCAGGAACTGACGGTTCGCGTCGATGCGTCCCGTCGCGGTCCACAGCACGAACCACACTGCCGCTGCGAGGAGCGTATGCGGCAGCGACAGACCGAGCAAGGGATGCAGCGCGAGCGGCGGCAGGAACCACAACCATGCCAGCACGTAGCGCGCGATCGCTCGCGGCGCGGAGAGCGCTGTGCCATCCGCCGTGACCACGCGCAGCCGCCAGGTTTTCATGGGCAGGGTTTGGCCGCTGTGGGTCCAGAACCAGACGAAATACAGGCCCACTACGAAGCCGATCCATGCGGCCAGCAGATTGTGATGCGTCAGGCCATTGCGCTGTTGCGTCAGCGTGCTGAACAGATAGCCCGCGATGAACACCACACCGAACAGGATCACGCCCTCGTAGAGCATCGTGGCGAGCCGGCGGCGTATCGACGGCGTGGCCGGGAGGGTGACGGTAGGCTCTGCGGCAGTTGTCGGTAGTGTGGGCACGTGGGGCAATTGGGCGCGGAGAGTGGAGGAGGACGGGAAAGCGTACCCGCGCTCAGGAGCCTTTGAAAATCGAGGGCGCTTCGCGGGGCGAAACCGGAATCGGCGTTGCCGGCACGACGCTAGCCGCCGAGGGAACTGCTGGGGCAACAGGCAACGCCGCGCCGGCCGTCGACGCCGTGTTAGCCGTCGCAACGACGCCGCTTGCCACGTGCTCACGCTCGTTGACAAGACGGTTGATGTCCTTCAGTTCGGTCTTGCCGGAAGGTGGGGCGCTGACGACCGTGGGCCGGCGCTTACGCTCGCTGGCGGCGAGTTTCTCCTTCTGCTCTTCCGGCAACTGCTGATACGCCTTCCAGGCCTTCTGACGCGCTTCCCGCGACAATTCCTTGGACACCTGATAATTTTCCCGGGCGACGCGGCGCTGATCCGGCGTCAGGCGGACCCACTCGGTCATCCGCTCGTGCAGGCCTTTTTGCTGTTCAGGCGTCAATTTCGAGTAACGCGAAGCGATCTTGATCCACTTTCGCTTGCGTTCGTCGCTGAAGGTATCCCACTGACTCGAAAACGGCGCGAGCGCGACGCGCTGTGCATCGGTGAGGCGCGCCCATGAAAGCGGACCGACGGCTACCCCGGGCAGGTCGGCGCCCAATGCAGGAGCGGCGAGTTTGGCGGGTGCACCGGGGGCCGCATTGGATGCTGGCGCCGAGGCGGGACTCGGGTAGAACCGTGGATAGGTCGCGGCAAACGACACGAGGGCCGCAATCGCGCATCCGAAGACAACGGCAAGGCCGCGCTTGTAACTCACCCGAAGAATCTCCCGCTCAGTGCGCGCGCGACAGGTACGCGTTGAAGCCGTGATCGAGGTACGCGTTGAGCGGCAGGTCGTCGCTCAGCATCGCGGCATCGATATCGGCCAGTTCGGCGGTACGTTGCTGGTCTTCCCAGTAGGCGATCGCGACAAGGCTCACCACCAGCGCCGCGAGCGGCCAGGCGAGCGCGAAGCGGCCAAAGCGCGAGCGGCGGCGCGGCGGCAACTCGACTGGCGACATTCCGCCAGCGGCACCGGCGAGAGC
>NZ_JBAURZ010000381.1:0-19623 GCF_049581445.1 Paraburkholderia sp.
AGCCAAGCCCCCAGCAAATGCGCATCAACGCTTTCTGGCTCGCCGTCTCGGCCGCCTCGCGCTTCGTCGTCTGCGCAGCGGAGAGCCCCGCCGCTAATTGAATGTCCCGCCAGCGCCCCGCGTCCGAACGCTTCGTCGGACGTGGCCGCAGCCGAGCGCGATCACGGCTGGGAACGCGACGGCCCCCAGCGCTGAATGGTTGCGAAGGGGAAAACAGAGAATCCAACGGGGAGATTTGAATGGCGAACGACGAGCGCTCCGGGCGCGGCTGGGATCGGAGCAAAATGACATTGCGGCTGTCGAGCGAACGGTCGGCGGCGCTCCGAGAATTGGTCGTTGACGCGCCCGACGCCACGCCAACCGACGCCATAGACATCGCGATCGAGCTGGCCAAAAGCGCCCGGCGGTCAGAGCTGAGCGCCGAGCCTGTGAACCATGAACCTTCGACTGCGGGTTTCGTGGACTTTTTCGGCGCCCATTTTGACGACTTGGCGTCTGCCCTCGCAGACCTCCGTCAAGAAGTGGCCGAGCTCCGAGCATTTCTCATGGCCGGGCAGGAGCAAGGGAACGAGTTGTCGGCAACGCGAACGAGCGACGAGACGCTCTCGCCGCCATTCGAAGCGCCAACGAGCCTGGCAGATTGGCTCATGCGAGAGACCGACGCGCGCGGCCTGCCCATGCCTAATTCGGCCGTCATCAAGGCGCAAGTGGTCGCGGCAAATCAATCCGCCTCGGGGGCGCGTGCGTTGGTATTGGTGGCCGAGTTGGTCGCCGCTGATAAGTCGAAGGCGAAACCCGGCGCGGGACAAGCGTCCCGCGTGGCGTTAAGCGCAATGCCCGTTGAGGGCGCCGCGTCGGCCTTGGAGCCTGAAAGCCGCGTGTGCCTATGGTGCCAAAACGCCAACGGACACTGGGATATTAAGATTCACCCGTTCGACCGCGACGGGAAAGTCGGCGGGTTGATCGCAACAGCCCGCGCATGACGGGCGCTGTCGAGGTTTTCGGGCGCCGAAAAGGCGTCCCGCATATGCCCCGCGCAGCGGTGCGGCCGGTGTATAAATAAGACGAAATCAAAGAGCGCTTAAGTGGCGCATCCGTTCGACCGCCCGACGGCGGTGCCGTCATGCTACGGCACTTGACTTTTGGGCCCAAAAGTATAGGATCAACAACATGGATCAAGACTACGTCGATCTCGACATCGCTGAAGTTTTTGGAGCGTCTGAAACTCGCCAGCAACGGTTCGCTATCTACATCCCCAACAAGGATCAAAATGGCCAACCAGTGGAGCAAGCGCAATGGCTGACCAAGGCACTCACTTTGCTTAGCGAAATCTGTGGCGGGGCAACAGCCATGCCGCCGGTCCGTGGGGCATGGCTCAATAGCGAAACAAAGAATTTGGTTATCGAAGAGCCGATTCTTGTTTATACGTATATTGATCCGAAACCTTTCGTAGACAAAATTCAAGAAATCGTCGATTTGGTGCATGAAATTGGACGAGAAACTAATCAGGGGCAGATGGCAATCGAGTTCGAATCGGTGCTCTATCTGATCGACATTGAACCGAAATGATGGGGGTAAACATGGCTCAAGTTCGGGTTGTATCTAGCGGGAAAAAGACTTTGAAGATTCGCGACACGTCGCCTCGCCAGGAACGCGTCGGCCCCGAAATCGTCGCGTCCGCGTTTGGCACGAAGCCATCTGCATCGACGAAGGGCTTCGACTTGTTCGAAGTTCGAGAGGCAATGACCCGGCTTCTGCGCTCGTCAGGAGGGCGGCCGTCGTTGGTCGGCGCAAACTCCCAAGTGAAAATCCCCAAGATCGAAGCGGACTGGGAAAAGCTGGCGCAACTCGCGATGGCATCGGCTGATTTAGCGCATAAACCATCCACGGGACAAATGGCGGCCATGGTTTTGCATTTAGCCCTTGATAAATTGCCCTTTGGAGAGATCCAAGAGGCAGTCCGAAAGGAGTTTGCATAGCTTCGCCAGATGTCACCTCTGCTGTGGCGGCACGCGAATGGCTCACCGGTTAGTTGGCAACGTGATGCCCGGTGGGCCGTTTATTTTTCATATGATTTCCGGCTCTGATAAGCGAATGGATTTTCGCCGTGGCACATTATCCGTGCTCATCTGGCCCAGACCGTGATAGTCTCAGTGAGCCGTTTGTTTTTCATACGATTTCTGGCTCACCATCGCCTAAGCGACTGAATATGCTGGAGAATTATGCGGAGCGGGTTGTCCTCCCTGATTCGCCACCAGTATTATCAAAGGGTTACAGGCCATTGGCCTGTAACCCTTTGTCCGTTTACGGCTCGATGTACTGCTGCTGTGCAACCCGCTATTCAACCGCCGCATTCTGTTCCTGAAACGAACCGATGCCCGCTCCGTGATACCCAACTCGTAACTTCCGTCGCAACGGTGAACCCTGAGAGAATCGCTAGCGCCCCCATCGGACGCCGGCAACTCGCCAACCTCACGGTTTAATGACCTGCGTAAATCGAACGCGCGCTGGGAGCAATCACAGCCACCGGCGCACCAGACGCCGACGTACCACTCACCACACCGCCGACGCCGCTGGACGATTCGTTTTGCGCGGCAACCCGTGCTTCGGCCGCCTGAATCTGGACCGGGTAGGTCGAATGATCACCTTGCGAAGGGTTATAGCCGGCCTTTTCCAGCTGCACGAGTTCGGCACGCACTTGCGCACGGGTCACAGGTTGATTTGACTGAGCAAACGAAGCGATCGGAGCGGCGAGAACAGCGACAATGGCAACAGCCTTGATCAGGGATTTCATGATTACTACCTCCAAAGATTGTTTTGCAGGGCGCTGCAAACACCTTTGTTTGCAGCCGATGAACACAGTCTAGGGAGTCGAAACTCAAGGGTAAATACCTAGGTTTTGAAATCACTTTTCTCGCAAATCTCACAATCGGGGCGCCGCCGTAGCATGCGCAAGCGGGCCGCCCCCTTCACCGAGCACAAACCTCCGAAGCCAGCGCAAACGCATTCTGTTGAGTTGGATTCTGAAAGAACGCTTCAAGCGCCACGTGCTCCTCATTCGCAATCTGCCGCAAGCAATGCGCATTGTTCGCGCGGACGCTTGACGGTGTGTTGACCACCGCCAGGGTGAACAACGCGAGCATCATGAGCATGCTGATAGCCCCAACCACCCAATGCAACACCTCCGCCGAAATACCCTTTTCCTGCGCCGGCGCCAGCGCAGCCACCTCTTTAACCGGTTCCTGAATACCCGCATCCATTACGTACTCCTATATTCTTTGCAGGGAGACATCGCCACAACGACCTTAAAGAAATTCCTAGTGCACGCCCGGTGACAAAAGACCGGAGACGAGATTCACACAGCGGTCGATCCAGCGACGCAGCATCCGCCCTCGCGTCACGTAATCACAAGTCAGCGTCACTTCGGCGGCCGCGTCGCCGTCGGTGCTCACCCAGATACGCTCGCCGCGCGCGACCCGCACCAGCTCGCCGGGTAATAACCAATAGTCGTACGGAGAGTAGATACGCGTAAGCCACACGCGTGCACCCGTTGCGCGGATCTGCGAATTGGCCTTCACTCGCCATGAGAGCGTCTGGCCGGGCTCAAGAGTCAAATGAATCACCATCCTCGGCGCACGTTGCTCGTTCGCGGACGGACTACCAGCAGGACTGCCTGGTAAGGATGGGTACTCTAACTGGGGGCTTGCGTCTTGCATGGTCATCTCCGTCAATTGAGCCGACAGACGGAGAGGGCACCAAAACAAAAAAGGCCTCTTCCGTTTCCGGCGAGGCCTGGTGACTTGCGTTACTGCAGTTGGCTAACGCATACCCGCCCCCGACGATGTACCCAAGAAGGTAATCATTCGGTGGTTATTCGCGAAGGCGATAAGGGCTGGCGTTTGCATGTCTTGAAGTTTCTATTGCGCGCAATGGCTTGTCAATAAAAAAGTGGCGCAAAAGTTTCGCGCATCCAACACTCACTCGCACGTTGCTCTGGCAGGCAGGCGCGGACATGCGTGACGCATCGGCCTGCTAATCGTGTCAGCGCACTACCCCTGCGCCTCTAATTCAAGCGGAAAGCGAATCACGAAGGTCGTGCCGCGTCCTTCGTGAGATTCGAACTGGATCTTCCCTTGCAAGATACGGCAAACCTCCTTGACGATCGCGAGACCAAGTCCAGCGCCTGGTATGTCGTCGCCAGCTGCGCGTTCGAACTCATCGAACACGCGATCCACATCCGCTGGCGCAATGCCAATCCCGGTATCGGAAACCCGCATCGACCAGTGACCCTCTCCCGCGCCGGCCATCGCCAGTTCGATTTCTCCAGTCACCGTGTACTTCGTGGCGTTCGAAAGCAGGTTGAGCGCAACCTGTTTCACCTTGAGGCGATTGGAAGTGACTGAAGACAACTGCGCGTCGAAGCTCGTGTGCAAACTCAGCCCCTTCCCTTCGATGGCGGGCCGCGACGACGTCACCAGTTCGTCGAACAACTCCTGCAGCTTGAAGGGCTCCACCGCCAGCGGACTGTTATCGCCGAGTACAACCGAGTATTCCACCATCTGGTCGACCAGCAGCTTCATATCCGCGGCCTGGCGGTTTGCCAGCGTCAATGCGGAATCCGCCTTTGCGGGCGCTCGCCCGATCAACTGCAGCGCCACGGAAAACGCGTTGAGGAAATTGCGCAGGTCATGCACCACGCTGCGTGTGATCTGCATCCGCGATTCGTGAAGGTCACTGACGAGCCGTTGCTTGAGCTTCAGTTCGTGATTGGCGCGCTCCAGCTTGCCAGTGTATTCATCGATCTTACGATCCCGTTCACTCACCACCTCGCGTATCGACGTCAAGGTCACGAAGCTCAACGCCTCGGCAATCAGGCGCCGCGCCCGCTTCTCGTGGCGTCGCGTGAATGCACTTTGCCTGCCCGCGAAGGCTTCCAGTGCGTCGGACAGGGTCAGGTGAAAGAGGTCCAGTTCGCGGACCAACTCTTCGATGCGGTAGCCCTGACGCCAGCGCACCAGCCCATGTCTGCGCGCGTCACGCTCGATCGCGGGCTCCACCTTTTCGAGGTCTTCCTCGTCGAGCGCGATGCACAGACCGTCGAGAATCTCCGGCAAGTGATCCGCCAGTTGCTCGTACGTCAGCTTGTCGGCCTCGATCAGGTCGACGTCGCCGAACACTTCTTTCATCCACTGTTCCGTTATCCGGACCCGCTCCCGGCGCAAATAGTCGGCGAACCCGCGCAGCGGTCCTGCAGGTGTGTCAGTCATAACGTCCACTCAGGGGTAACGTTTCTACAACGGAATCCGCATCTACCGCGTCAATTACGTCGCGACCAGCAACTGCGTGCTGCATCAGCAAACATGCAACTCTGACGCACCATTAAGCACTCAGCGGGTGAAAGCGCCCCTGCATCTTGCTCCGGCCGCTGTCGCCACACTCGTCGGGCATCAAAACGCCGCCATTATGGACCTATAGGTTGTAATGGAACGCCTTTTGCATATCCTCAATCCGGCGAACATGACGGTAACTAAATGGGCAGTCAGACATGCATTCAATTTTGCTGGTAGATGACGACCCTGAAATACTCGCTGCCTGGCAATTTGTTCTGGTCAACGAGGGATACGACGTCCGTTGCGCACCCAATGGAGTGCAGGCCCTCGAATACCTGAAGCACGGAGTTCCGGACCTGATCATCACGGACTGGATGATGCCCCTGATGGGTGGCGCGGAGTTGTGCCGCCAGTTGAGGGCCCACCCGGAACTCGCCCACGTTCCCATTCTGGTCCATTCCGCCGTGCCGCAGGCCGCGGAAGAAGTGCAAACGTGGACCGTCCGTTTGCATAAACCGGCACGCATGAACCTTTTCCTTACGACAGTCGAGCAATTGTGCAAGGGGAACCCGTCGCGATCCTGAGGACCACCAAGGCACGTCGTTTGCTGATCCGCTGTGTTCTCTGTTTTACAGGCGGTTGAAAATTGTCCGGAATTCAATCTACTTGCCAGACGTGGAGCGCTCGCAAGGTTCGCGTCCTGAATGCCAACCCGCGTGTCCTAGTGGTGGATGACAACCTCGGAGCGGCGGAAGCCCTTGCCACCTATCTATCGCTGGAGGGCGTGGAGGCTCGTACGGCGAACGGCTGCAGCGAGGCGCTGCGCTGCGTGCGGGACTGGGTGCCCGACGTCGTTGTGCTCGACATCATGATGCCGGGGCGTGATGGCTTCGAAACCGCGCAGGCGTTACGCAGCTACCTTCCCACGCCGAACCTTGGCATCGTCGCCTTCACGTCGCTCGACGATGACCATGTCCGCGAAACGGGCAAGGCCCGGCATAACTTTGACGGGTATTGCCGCAAGGGCACCGCGCCAGTTGCGTTGCTCGCCTTGATGCAAAAGCTCTGGCGCTAGCCGATCTCCCCCCGATAAGCATTTCCTACCATGGCGCAAGCAAAACAGATTCTTCTCGTAGATGACCAGGCCGATGCAATCGACGCCCTCGCCATGCTGCTCGAACTCGATGGCCACCAGGTGCGGACCGCCTACAGCGGCGCGGGCGCCCTGGCGATTGTCGATACCTTCATCCCCGATCTCGCCTTGATCGACGTGTCGATGCCGGACATGAGCGGCATGGATCTCGCACGCCTGCTGCGCCAGAACGGCGCGCTGGCGAAGACCCGGCTCATCGCCCTTACCGGTTATACCGACGAGGCCAACAGGCAAAAAACCAGCGCTGCGGGCTTCGACGGGCACGTCGCCAAGCCGCTCTCCGCGGAGCAATTGGCCGGTATCGTTGCAGGGGCCGGCGACGACGTCGCTGCGACCTGAGCTGAAAGCTGAGCGGAACTAGGCCGGGCTAATCCACGCTCCACCTTCACCGAAACACCTTAAGAACCGGCCCAGCATCGTGCACTGCATGCGCTCCAGTCGCACGGCGTCAGTCATGCAGGCCACGAGTTCTCAGGGATTCTCACTAGGCGGGGCACGATTGTTGCGGAAAACAGGTGAGTGTTTTTATCTCTCTGTGCCATGTCTACCATCCTGCTGGTCGATGACGAAGTGGATGCGCTGTGGATTTTCCAGCTCGCTTTGGAAAGCCAAGGCTATCACGTGATCCTCGCGGAGAACGGGGCAACAGCGCTCGACAAGGCAAGCCGGTGCCTCCCCGATCTCATCGTCACCGACTGGAACATGCCCGGGACCGACGGCGTGCAACTGTGCGAACGGCTGAAGTACTACCCGGCGCTCGCTCAGATTCCAATCGTGATGTCTTCCGGCGACACGCCGCCCATGGAAAAATCGGCTTTGTGGAGTGTCTTCTTGCCTAAACCGGTCGAGTTGAGCGCGCTTGAGTCGGTGATTGGATCGTTACTGGCAAAGCGACTTGCCAGCCCGCATCACGACACTCACGTACCCGCCCCTGCCGCATCGCGGTGGCAACCTATACCGCCGAAACTCCTGGTTTAGGATCGCTGGTTCGGCCGTGGATCGAGGCCCTGGAACACCACACGCCGCTGTGCAGATATCCAGCACATCCCCTCCACAACGAACCGCTGACCTAGCGGTCGACAATCCGGCTCAAATTTCCACGCACTCGTTGCAACAAGGCAATGAGCTGCTTCGCTTCCTCGTCGCTAAAACCGCTCAGGCCCTCCGCCGCCACCTCATCGCCCACCTTGCGTGCCTTGCCAAGCGTACGTTCGGCCTTCGACGTCATGCGCACCTGCCGCTCGCGACGGTCTTCAGGATTGCTCCACCGCTCGATCCAGCCACCCTCTTCCATGCGGTCCAGCAGGCGGCCGGCGGAAATCGGCGCGACTTCCAGCAGATCCGCCAGGCGAGCCTGATTGACGTCGCCATAGTGCGAAAGATAGGCCAATGCACGGCACTGCGCCCGCGTGAGATCGACGGATGACTTCGCGAGATCGTCGAAGCGTTTGCCGGCGAGGCGGCCGACGTCGGAAATCAGGAAGCCGAAGCGCTCTTCGAATTGGGTTTTCATCGGGCGATTATACGAAAGCGTTGGTGGAACCGACGGCAGAGCCGGCGGCGCGCGCAGGCTGTCCGCCTTGGTGCAGGACCTGGTATTCGGTTGACTCGTCAATCTATATACTAAGCATGCTTACTATCTTACGCACCTGGTCCTTCCAATGTCCTCTGAATCAACCTCAGCGCGTGCCGCCGCTCCGCTGAACCGGCCCATGATCACCATTTCGATCATGCTCGCCACGCTGATCCAGACGCTCGACAGCACCATTGCCAACGTGGCGCTGCCGCATATGCAAGGCACCTTGTCGGCGTCGCAGGACGAGATCACCTGGGTGCTTACCTCTTACATCGTCGCCGCAGCTATCGCCACGCCGCTGACCGGCTGGCTATCCGACCGGCTGAGCGTCAAGCGGTTGCTGGCCTTTTCGATTGCCGGCTTCACGATTGCCTCGGCACTCTGCGGCCTATCCGAAACGCTCGCGCAGATCGTCGCGTCGCGTCTGCTGCAAGGAATTTTTGGGGCGTCGCTGGTACCGTTGTCGCAGTCCATTCTGCTCGATATCAATCCGCGCGAGAAGCAGGGCCAGGCAATGGCCGTGTGGGGCATGGGCGTGATGGTCGGTCCGATTCTCGGGCCGACGCTCGGTGGCTGGCTGACCGATAGCTACAACTGGCGCTGGGTGTTTTTCATTAACGTGCCGATCGGCGCGTTTGCGTTGTTTGGCGTGCTAACGTTCCTGCCCACTCGCGAACCCAAACACGATGTAAAGTTCGACGCGTTCGGCTTCGCTACGCTGGCGCTCGCTATCGGCGCTTTGCAAGCCATGCTCGACCGAGGCGAACAACTCGACTGGTTCGGCTCGAATGAGATCGTGATCGAGGCGCTACTCGCGGCCATCAGCTTTGCGTTTTTCCTTGCCCATACAGCGACGGTAGGGAAAATCTCGTTCTTCAAATCTGAGTTGCTGAAAGACCCGAACTTCGCCACCGGCACGTTCTTTATTTTCGTGATCGGCGCGGTGATGTACGCGACGCGGGCCTTATTGCCGCCCATGCTGCAGAACCTGATGAACTATCCGGTCGCCACCACCGGCCTCGTGACGGCACCAAGCGGCGCCGGCACGATGCTCGCCATGCTGTTCGCGGGGCGACTGCTCAAGCATATCGACGCCCGCATGCTGCTGCTCTCGGGCTTTCTTATCTCGGCGTACTCGCTGTGGCAAATGATGCACTACACGATCGTGCTGTCCGCATCGGATATCGTGTGGCCTGGGGTGATTCAGGGATTCGGTCTCGGCCTCGTGTTCGTACCGCTTAGCACGCTGACGTTCTCCACTCTCACGCCGGCACTTCGCGCGGACGGCACGGCCACGTACAGCCTGATGCGCAATATCGGCAGCAGTATGGGCATTTCCATCGTGCAGACGCTGATGACGCGCAACACGCAAGTCGCCCACGCGGACCTCGCCGCCAACGTGAACGTCTTCAATCCATTGATGCAGCCGGTGCTGGAACATGGTTCGCGCTACGACATCGCGGCCCTGAACGTGTCAATTACGCAGCAGGCGTCGATGATTGCTTATCTGAACGATTTCAAGCTGATGTTCGTGGCCACCCTGATGGTAGTGCCGTTGCTGCTGCTGATTCGCCCGGCCCGCAATACGCAGGATACGTCGATCGCCCACGCGGCGATGGACTGACGGACACCGCCAGCACGGCCCGCGCTCGTGCCTACTCAGTTCTCTATGCGCCGGCGCGTCACGCCGAGCAAGCCAGCCATGGCTTGCTGCGCGCCCGCTGCGTCGTGCAGGCGGATCGCTTCGAACACCGCCGTATGTTCCGCCAGCGACGCGTTGTACACGTGAGCGCGCCTGGCATTCAATCGCAATTGAGCCTCGAGCGTGCGCTCGATCAAGGTGCCGAGCGGGATCAGCAGTTCATTGCTGCATGCAGTCAGCACGCCCAGGTGAAAGCGCAGATCGGCGCGCACCCATTCGTCCACGTTACGTGCCGCAGCCATTGCGGCGTGTGCCGCCTCCAATGCAGCGAACGTCTCGTTCGTATGAGACGACGCGGCAAGCGCCGCCGCGTACGGTTCGATCATCTCGCGCATTTCCTGGAGTTTGAGCGCGAACGTCATCGGCTCGGCCACTCGCGAGTACCAGTCGAGCAAGTCGACGTCGAGCAGATTCCACGAGGACCGTGGCCGCACTCGCGTGCCAACCCGCGGGCGTGACTCGATCAGCCCCTTCGAGGTCAGCGTACGCAGCGCCTCGCGCAACACCGTGCGGCTCACGCCGAAGGTCTCCATCAACTCGGCTTCGCGCGGCAAGATGGTCTCCGGCGCGTAGTCGCCGCGCAGAATGGCGGTGGCCAACAGATGGGCGACGCGCCCGTGCAGATCGTGCTGAATAAATTTTCTCCTCGCCGTCTTCCGGCGCCAATTATTGTCGGAACGCCCGCGATTATCGGGCATCTCAGCCATAACACCCACCACTACGTCGCGGCCGTCCTTCCTCGGAATAGTACTATTAATAGTATTTAAACGCGATTTTGTTGTAGCATATGACCCCTCAGATATCGCGCCGGCATCCTCGTCGAGCCGGCATTAGCCACCCCACGCATTCGCCTCGCAGACAAACAGGAGACGTTCACCATGAAAATCACCAAGCTCGAAACCTTTATCGTTCCGCCGCGCTGGTGCTTCCTCAAGATCGAAACTGATGAAGGTATCGTCGGCTGGGGCGAGCCGGTCGTCGAAGGCCGCGCGCATACCGTCGCGGCGGCGGTCGAAGAACTGTCCGATTACCTGATCGGCAAGGACCCGCTTCTGATCGAAGACCACTGGCAAGTGATGTACCGCGCGGGTTTCTATCGCGGCGGCCCGATCACGATGAGCGCAATCGCCGGTGTCGACCAGGCGCTGTGGGATATCAAGGGCAAGCATCATGGCGTGCCGATCCACGCACTGCTCGGCGGCCAGGTGCGCGACAAGATCAAGGTGTACTCGTGGATTGGGGGCGACCGTCCGAGCGACGTCGCCAACAACGCCCGCGCCGTGGTCGATCGCGGCTTCAAGGCGGTGAAGATGAACGGCTCGGAAGAGTTGCAGATCATCGACACCTTCGACAAGGTGCAAGGCGTCATCAATAACGTCGCGGCGGTCCGCGAGGCAGTGGGACCGAACATCGGCATTGGCGTGGACTTCCACGGTCGTGTGCACAAGCCGATGGCCAAGGTGCTCGCCAAGGAACTCGACCCGTACAAGCTGCTCTTCATCGAAGAACCGGTGCTCTCGGAGAATGCCGAAGCGCTGCGCGATATCGTCAATCAAACCAATACGCCGATCGCGCTGGGCGAGCGTCTCTACTCGCGCTGGGATTTCAAGCACATCCTCTCGGGCGGCTACGTGGACATCATCCAGCCGGATGCGTCGCACGCAGGCGGCATCACCGAGTGCCGCAAGATCGCGTCGATGGCCGAAGCGTATGACGTCGCGCTGGCGCTGCATTGTCCGCTCGGTCCGATCGCACTGGCCACCTGTCTGCAGATCGACGCGGTTAGTTACAACGCGTTCATCCAGGAACAAAGTCTGGGTATTCACTACAACCAGGGTAACGACCTGCTCGACTACATCAAGAATCCCGAAGTCTTCAAATACGAAGACGGCTTCGTGTCGATTCCGCAAGGCCCGGGCCTCGGCATTGAAGTGAACGAAGAGAAGGTTCGTGAGATGGCGAAGGTCGGCCATCGCTGGCGCAATCCGGTGTGGCGCCACACCGACGGCAGCGTCGCGGAGTGGTAACCGCGTGAGCTAACGCCGCCTGCGGGCGGCGTTTTTCATAGTGACGCATCAGGCAACAAAACGAAGGAGCACTAAGTGGAGACAACCGCGACGCACGTGCAGGCCACTGGCAAACGCCATCGCCTGCTGGTGATGCTGTTCATCACCGTCGTCATTACCTATCTGGACCGCAGCAACCTGTCGATCGCGGCCACTTCCATTCCGCAGGATCTGCAACTCGATCCGGCGCATATGGGCCTGGTGTTCTCCGCGTTCGGCTGGTCGTATGCGTTGCTGCAGATTCCCGGCGGCATGCTGGTCGACCGCGCACGGCCACGTCTGATGATGGCGTTGATCGTCGGCCTGTGGTCCCTCGCGACCATCGTGCAGGGCTTTGCCAGTGCCTTCGTGATGCTGCTCTCGTTACGGGTGTTGCTCGGCTTGCTGGAAGCGCCGGCCTATCCGACGCTCAACCGCATCGTCACCACCTGGTTTCCCGATAGCGAGCGCGCCCGTGCCATTGCGGTCTATACCTCGGGCCAATATGTGGGCCTCGCCTTTCTCACGCCCGCACTTGTTCTCACGCAGGCGCGCTTCGGCTGGCAAGGCATGTTTATCCTCACCGGCCTGCTCGGCGTGGTGTGGGCGCTCATCTGGTATGCGCTATACCGCGAGCCCGCCGAGGCAGCGGGCATCAACCAGGCGGAACTGGACACGATCCGAAGCGGCGGCGGCCTCGTCGAACTGAGCGGCACCCGTACCCAACGGACGCGCTACACGGCAGCCGACTGGCGCGCGGTGCTCGGCAACCGCAAGCTCTGGGGCGTGTATATCGGCCAGATTGCAGTGACCTCGACGCTGTGGTTCTTCCTGACGTGGTTCCCGACCTACCTGGTCAAGTATCGCCACATGGACTTTCTGAAGGCAGGCTTCATGGCGGCCGTGCCGTTTCTCGCAGCATTCGTCGGCATTCTGGCCTCGGGGTTGCTGTCCGACGCGATGGTCCGGCGCGGTGTCTCGGCCACGGTCGCGCGCAAGGTGCCGATCGTCACCGGCTTGCTGCTGTCGACCGCCATTGTCGGAGCGAACTTCGTCGATAGTCCTTCGATGGTGATCCTGTTCATGGCAATCGCTTTCTTTGGCAGCGGTTTCTCGTCGATCACCTGGGTGCTTGTTTCATCGATGGCGAAAAAGGAGTTGCTCGGCCTCACCGGCGGGATGTTCAACCTGATGGGCAACCTGTCGTCGATCTGCGTTCCTATCGTGATCGGCCTCGTGGTCAAGGGCAACGACTTCGGTCCAGCGCTCGTGTTCATGAGCGCGGTCGGGGTGGTCGGCGCGTTGTCGTACCTGTTCCTCGTCGGCAAGATCGAACGCATACACTAGGCCCGACTAACACTTGCGACCGGCGTTACATGGGGTGACGCCGGCGATGTCTCAGTTACGTAACATCCCGGACCGCATCGGACCGCATCGGACCGCATGGGCCTGAATGCGACCCTCTCGCCGCTTCGTTTCTTACCCACGAAAGCCTTGCGCGACAAGGCTTTCAGTCTCATTTGACGAGTCCCAACAAGCGCTTGGCCTGCTCCTTGCTCTATTGCAATCAAACGACATTGCAAGGGAGCAACATCATGGGCGGGTTTCTTCCTGACTATCTGATCCGCGAACAGGCCGCCGTGGGCGCGCTCGTGGTGTTCGGCGTGCTACGTGTGATCGGCGCCGCGATGGCGTTTCAACGCGGCTGGCGCATCTCGACTGTAGAAAAGTGTTTCCTCGCCGCTGCGCTGATCTATTGCGCGCCGCAACTGTTTGACCTGCTGACGCAACTCTATGGCGCGCAAAGCGCGAGCGCAGAACTCGAAGGCAAGGTAAGCGGCTGCGCGATTGCCCTCTTCTGCGCGCCGATTGTGGGTCACAAGCTCGGCTTCGAATGAGCCGCGCTGTTTGAAACAAGATGTTCTGCGAGACGATGCTGGAGCGAGTGCCGAGCGCGCTCGCAGCTTAACGGGTAGAAACGGGGCAACCGGCTCTCGCCGGGCGACCGCGTGTGTTCACGCCGCACAGCCCTGCTGCGCGGCGTTTTTTGCGCCTGCGAATTGCAGCCTCAACCCAACGCCGCAAACGCTGGAGCAGTATGCGACAGCGCAGCCGCTGCGACGAATACGCCAAGCATCGCCAACGCTTCGAGATAGAGCAGGTTGGTGTACGTATGCGCATCCATCGTGGATGCGGTACGACGCAGGCGCGGCAGCGCAGAGAAGCGATTCAGGCCGCCGAGCACCAGCGCGAGGGCGACCAGTGCGAGCTTGAGCATCAGCACATGACCCCACGTGCTCAGTTCGATCGCGCTGAGAGATCCGCCCGAGCCGCGCACGCCATTAAACGCGCCAGTCAGCAACACGAACAGCACGGCCACAATCGACACGTTCGATATCTGCATGGCAGTGCGAATCAGCATGCCGCGCGCGGTCGACGTGCCAAGTGCGGGTAACACCGCCAGCCCGGACGCGAGGACGAGGCCGCCCCATACCGCCGTGGCGAGCACATGCAGGATATGCACACCGATCGCAGCCGACATGGAACCGCCATCGACCGCATGCCCAAGCGACGCCTTGCCGCCTGCAATCGCAATCACTGCGAGCCACAGGAACGCATTGCGCAACGTGCCCGTCGGCCGGGACAGCGCCGTCAGCAGCAACACCAGCGCCCCCACGAAGGCGACGCACCATGCGTATCCGACATGCGTCCGCGCAAGCACCGTGGGAATCATGCTGAAGGCATTGGGCAACGACACCGCACTCATCGACGCGGTCTGATAGAGCAGCCAGCCGAGATCGGCCAGCACCAGCACGACGGTGGCCGTCAACATCGAACGTTGCGCACGCAACCATGCGGGCCGCGCTGGTGAGACCTTGGCCTGAGCGTGTTTAGCGAGCCACGCGCCCAGCAGCGCCGAGCCGACGGCGAACGCGAACGCGACATTCATGAGCGCGGCCATGGCGACCTGCCCGATCCAGAGTCCGTCTACGCTCATTTGACGTTGAACGAGTTAGTGCCTTGGGGGCGATGGCCGTTCGTGCTGGCTTCGGCATTCGGTGCGGGCTCGTACGAAGTGGGCCGAGCATGGGCATAGGCTGTGGCGCTCACGGCAAACGCCGTGGCGCTGACCGCCGGCACGCGCAGCGACGGGCGGGAAAAATCGGATAGCTTCATGTAAGGCAGGTGGCTTTTCGAAAAAGAAGTCAAGCTGGACAAAAAGGATGCGGGCGGTGCATCAAAGACATCGGCGCCCCGGGAGTGTACGCTTCGATAGTCCGCGCGAGTTTGGGTTCAACGTTGTTGCGGAATAATGCGTTGGGATCGTCGTGGCAGAATGGGATTGGCTAATTGCGCCAGGGAGGTTCGCCCGATGCGAAAGGCATGCGGGACATTCCCACGTCACACTGTGTCAAACTGTCACATCGGAGTTTACGAGGGGAACTATGTCGCCTGTGGCAAATAGTCACCATCACCCATCGATGATAGAATGCTGCGTCGCCGCAGCGCTAGCTGCACTCAAGCCGAGCCGCCTCGAAGTTCGGTCGGGTCCCCGAATTTGATGGAGTTTACGCGTGTCTTCAAGACGCATTTTCCGCCCGTTGCTTGCCCTTCTGCTGATCGGCTCTGCTGGCGTTTATAGCGCTGCGAAAGCGCAGACTCAACCCCAGGCCCCCGACACGATGGAATCACGCGTGCAGGCCTGCGCCGCCTGCCACGGCGTGCACGGCCAGGGTACGGACAACGACTACTTCCCACGTCTCGCGGGCAAGCCCGCTGACTATCTGTACAACCAGCTCTCGAACTTCCGCGAAGGGCGCCGCAAGTACCCGCCCATGAACTACCTCGTTACGTACCTTTCGGACGACTACCTTCATCAGATCGCGACGTACTTCTCCCAGCAGCGCCCGCCTTACCCGCCGCCGGCCAAGCCGACGGTGTCGTCCGACACGCTGGCGCATGGTGAGAACATCGTTCTGCATGGCGACGCGTCGAGACAGATTCCGGCCTGTGCCGCCTGCCACGGCAAGGCGTTGACGGGGATGGAACCGGCTATTCCGGGTCTGGTCGGTCTGCACTCGGACTACATCAGCGCGCAGCTGGGCGCATGGCGCTCGGGCTCGCGTCATGCCATCGCGCCTGACTGCATGCACACGATCGCCACCCGCCTGACCGATGATGACGTGAACGCCGTTGCCTCGTGGCTGTCGACGCAGTCGGCCCCGCAAAACCCCGTGCCGGCTAAGGCAGGCTCGATGAAGACTCCGCTTGCCTGCGGCAGCGAACCGCAATAAGGCACCGGGAGAGATAACCAAATGAAACGCAAGTCTCTGTTCGCCCTCTCGGCAGTTATCGTGGTTGCCGCTGCTGCCCTCGTTCCCGTCCTGTGGTCAGGCGGCGACAACCTGCACAACGGCAGCGCCATGGCGGCCACCCCCGTCGATCAGGCGGATCTGATCAAGAAGGGCGAGTATCTCGCCCGCGCCGGCGACTGTATTGCCTGCCACACGGTGCGCGGCGGCAAGGAATTCGCCGGCGGTCTGCCCATGCTCACGCCGTTCGGCACGATGTTCACGCCGAACATCACGCCTGACGACCAGTACGGCATCGGCAAGTGGACCCAGGACGACTTCTACCGCGCCATGCACACGGGCCGTTCGAAGGACGGCAGCCTGCTGTATCCGGGCTTCCCGTTCACGAGCTACACGAAGGTCTCGCGTGCCGACGCGGACGCGATCTACGCCTACCTGCGTTCGGTTCCGCCGGTCAACGTGCCGAGCCGTCCGCATGAACTCAAGTTCCCGTTCAACAACCGTAACCTGCTGATCGGCTGGCGTACGCTGTTCTTCCGCGAAGGCGAGTACAAGCCGGATCCGACCAAGTCGGTCGAATGGAATCGCGGCGCCTACCTGATCGAGGGCCTCGGCCACTGCGGCATGTGCCACACGTCGATCAACGCCATGGGCGGCCCGGTCAATTCGGCGGCCTTTGCCGGCGGTCTGATTCCGCTGCAGAACTGGTACGCTCCGTCGCTCACGTCGAACAAGGAAGCGGGTCTGGGCGACTGGGACATCAAGGACATCCAGGCTCTGCTGAAGAATGGCGTATCGCAACGCGGTGCAGTGTTCGGTCCGATGGCCGAAGTGGTGCACAACAGCATGCAGTACATGTCGGATGACGACATTCAGGCAATGGCCACATACCTGAAGACCATTCCGCAGAAGAGCGAAGCGCCGGAAAGCCTGCAACTGGAGACGTCCGAACAGTTTGGTGGCGAACTGTTGAAGCAAGGCCAGAAGATTTACGGTGATAACTGCGCGAAGTGCCACGAAGCGAATGGTCTCGGCCAGCCGCCTAATTTCCCGCCGCTCGCGAACAACCAGTCGATCCAGATGCCGTCGGCTGTGAACCCGATTCGCATGGTGTTGAATGGTGGTTTCCCGCCGAGCACGAATGGCAATCCGAAGCCGTACGGTATGCCGCCGTTCGCGCAATCGCTGTCGAATCAGGAAGTTGCTGCAGTCGTCACCTATATCCGTATGTCGTGGGGCAACCACGGCACACCGGTGTCGCCGCAGCAGGTTTCCGATCTGCGTTCGGCGCCGCTCGATTAAGCGACGCTAGAGACTTGGAGGGCGCGGCCTGCGGGAAACCGCGGCCGCGCCCTTCTTTTTTTGGGAACGGTGGCGGGACAGTGCGGGCATAATGCCGCACTCATCTAAAACCGTGTGGGAGAGAAGTCGTGCAAGTCGGTGAGCGTTTCAACAGCATTTCCCATCTCGTCGGCGCGGTGCTGTCGGTGGCGGGGCTGGCTGCGCTCGTCACGATGGGCGCGCTCGACCGCGATGCGTACAAGGTCGTCAGCTTCAGCGTTTATGGCGCGATGCTGTTCGTGCTGTATGCTATCTCCACGCTTTATCACAGCGTGCGCAGTCCGCGCGTGAAGGCTGTCCTGCAGAAATGCGATCATTCGGCGATCTATCTGCTGATCGCCGGCAGCTACACGCCGTTCACGCTCGTCACCTTGCGCGGCCCGTGGGGCTGGTCGCTGTTCGGCGTAAGCTGGGGGCTGGCTGCGCTGGGTATCGTGCAGGAACTCACGCTCGGGCGCCGCACCCGCAGCGTTTCGATGGTGCTGTATGTATTGATGGGATGGCTTGCGCTCGTTGCCATCCGCCCGCTTGTCGAAGCTTTACCGGCAGCAGGCACCGCATGGCTCGTGGCCGGCGGGGTCATCTACAGCGTCGGCATCTACTTCTTCATCAACGACGAGCGCATCCGGCACGGACACGGTATCTGGCACCTGTTCGTACTGGCGGGCAGTCTGTGTCAATTCGTCAGTGTTGCGCGCTACGTCGCGTGACACCCCACGACGGCGAAATGCAACTAAAGGCCAGTCAGCGTGTCTTGATAGCACGCTGAAGCATTCGGCACGCGCTGGCGTGTGCCGCCGATTTCCCTGCGACCGGACCTGGGCTCTCGCCCCGAAGCGCGCCTGCTGGCTGCGCGTTTGCCGTTCGCGATACTGCATTGCAAAGAGTTTTTATGTCTTTTGATTCCCTCGGCTTGTCCGAACCGCTGGTCCGCGCTGTAAACGAGCTCGGCTACACCTCCCCTACTCCTATCCAGTTGCAGGCCATTCCTGCCGTACTGAATGGCGGCGACCTGCTGGCCGGCGCCCAGACCGGCACCGGCAAGACCGCCGGCTTCACGCTGCCGATCCTGCAGCGTCTGACCACCATGCCGCCGGTCACGACGGCCAACGGCAAGCACGTGGTGCGCGCCCTGATTCTCACGCCGACGCGCGAACTCGCCGCCCAGGTCGAGGAAAGCGTGCGCGCGTATGGCAAGTACCTGAAGCTGAAATCCACTGTGATGTTCGGTGGCGTCGGCATCAATCCGCAGATCGATGCATTGAGGCGCGGCATCGACATCGTCGTGGCCACACCTGGCCGCCTGCTAGATCACATGCAGCAGAAGACTATCGACCTGTCGCATCTCGAGATTCTCGTGCTCGACGAAGCCGATCGCATGCTCGACATGGGCTTTATCCACGACATCAAGCGCGTACTCGCCAAGCTGCCGCCGAAGCGCCAGAACCTGCTGTTCTCCGCGACCTTCTCCGACGAGATCAAGACGCTCGCCGATAACCTGCTCGATTCACCGGCGCTGATCGAAGTCGCGCGTCGCAATACGACCGCTGAACTGGTTGCGCAAAAGATTCACCCGGTGGATCGCGACAAGAAGCGCGAGCTGCTCACGCACCTGATCAAGGAACACAACTGGTTCCAGGTGCTGGTGTTCACGCGCACCAAGCACGGCGCTAACCGGCTTGCCGAGCAGTTGACCAAGGACGGCATCAGCGCGCTGGCGATTCACGGCAACAAGAGCCAGTCGGCCCGCACCCGCGCACTGGCCGAGTTCAAGACCAATACGTTGCAGGTGCTTGTTGCTACCGATATCGCCGCGCGCGGCATCGACATCGACCAGTTGCCGCACGTGGTCAACTACGATCTGCCGAATGTGCCGGAAGACTATGTTCACCGTATCGGCCGCACCGGCCGCGCTGGTGCCTCGGGCGAAGCAGTGTCGTTGGTGTGTGTCGACGAGTTGCAGTTGCTGAAGGACATCGAGAAGCTGATCAAGCGCGCTGTGCCGCAAGAGGTGATCGCTGGGTTCGAACCGGATCCGAACGCGAAGCCGGAACCGATCCTGCGCCGTGGCCAGGGTGGTGGTGGCGGCGGTGGCGGTGGCGGTGGCCGTCAGCCGCGCCAGGGACAAGGCGCTCCCAGGCGCGACGGCGGTTCTGCCAAACC
>NZ_JBAURZ010000382.1:0-9018 GCF_049581445.1 Paraburkholderia sp.
ACACGATCCTGCTCGGCTCGCTCGGCCCCGACGCGCTCGCCGCCGGTGGCCTCGGCGCCAACCTGTTCTTCGTGGTCGTCACGCTGCTGCAAGGCGTGCTCACCTCGGTGAGTGTCAGCGTCTCGCATGCCCGTGGCGCCCAGGCCGAGGAACGTGTGCCGCACATCTACTGGACCGGCCTCGTGATGTCCGTCCTGCTCGCGCTGCCGGCGTTCGTGCTGCTGTCGTTGGCGACGCCAGTGTTGCTGGCGTTCGGTGAGCCCGCGCTGCTGGCGCACAACGTCGGCGAGTACACCGCCATCCTGCGTTGGGGTGCGCTGGGCAGTCTGATCGGCATCGGCCTGATGCGCTCGTTCCTGCCCGCCATCGGTGCCGCCAAACGCCTGCTGTGGGTGTCGATCGTTGGCGTCTTCGTCAACGGCTTTCTGAATTACGGCCTGATCCACGGCGCCTACGGTCTGCCGCGTCTCGGCTTTCTCGGCTCAGCCGTAGCCACCACCTTCACTGTCTGGATGACTGCGCTGATTCTGATGGCCTGGCTGCATCTGAGGCCGCGCTATCGCCACTTCGTCATCGCCACGCGGCCCCGGTTGCCGCTGATGGGGGAACTGTTCGGCATTGGCTGGCCCGTGGCGATCACCTATGGCGTCGAGTCAACGCTCTTTCTCGCTACCGGCCTGATGGTCGGGCTGCTCGGCGAGTCGCAACTGGCCGCGCACCAGATCGCGCTGAACGTCGCGTCGGTCGCGTTCATGGTGCCGCTAGCCATCGGCCAGGCGGCCAACGTGCGGGTCGGTTTCTGGTCCGGCGCGGGGCAGCCGCTCGCCGCTCGACATGCGGGTTTCGTCGCCCTCGCGCTCGGGGTCGGCTTCATGACGCTGTCAGGGCTCGTGCTGATCCTCGCGCCGCATTGGATCGTCGGTCTGTATCTGCATCTGGACGATCCCGCAAATGCCGCGACCGTGGCGCTCGCCAGTTCGCTGCTCGGCGTCGCCGCCATTTTTCAGATCGTCGACGGCATGCAGACTGTCGGCTCGGGCTGCCTGCGTGGTTTGAAGGACACGCGCGTGCCGATGCTGGCCGCCGCCTTCGGTTACTGGGGCATCGGCTTTCCGACTGGCTACACGCTCGCCTTTCACTTCGGAATGGGCGCGCGCGGCCTGTGGTGGGGCCTTGCAGCGGGCCTCGCCAGTGTCGCCATGCTAATGACGCTGCGCTTTCATCGACTCAGCCTGCGACGCGTGGGGCCGCAAGCCGTACCGTCGGCATAATCCTGAATGCGCCAAAGGCCGGCGCTACCTAAGCAATTCGCAACACTCATCGAAGCAGAACCAAGGACCTCCTGACATGCTTGCCCGGGTTACCCGTCTCTTTCCGCTGTGGGCCGTGCTGGTCTCGCTCACCGCCTATTTTTCGCCCGCTTCGTTCGGCCCAATCGCCCCTCACGTCACGACGCTCCTGACGATCATCATGCTGGCGATGGGCGTGACGCTTTCGGTAGCCGACTTCAAGCGTGTTTTTACGCGCCCGGCACCGGTCGTGGCGGGGATCGTGCTGCATTACCTGGTGATGCCGCTCGCCGCCTGGGCGATTGCCAAGGGGTTGCACATGCCGCCCGATCTGACCGCGGGCATGGTGCTGGTGGGCAGCGTCGCGAGCGGTACGGCATCGAATGTAATGATTTATCTCGCGCGTGGCGACGTGGCGCTGTCTGTCACGATCAGCGCGCTGTCGACCCTGGTAGGCGTGTTCGCCACGCCGTTGCTCACGCGTCTCTATGTGGATGCGTCGATCGTCGTCGATGTGCACGGCATGCTGATGAGCATTCTGCAGATCGTCGCGCTACCCATCGTCGTGGGCCTCGTTATCAATCACCTGTTCGGCAAACTGGTGCGCAAGGTCGAGCCTGTCTTGCCGCTGGTCTCGATGATCGCCATTGTGCTGATCATCGGGGCGGTGGTAGGCGGCACGCAAAAGAGCATCGCGTCGGTGGGCCTCGTGGTGATGCTGGGCGTCGTCCTGCACAACGGGATTGGCCTGTTGGGCGGCTATTGGGGTGGACGTCTGCTGGGTTTCGACGAAGCCGTCTGCCGCACGCTCGCCATCGAAGTGGGCATGCAAAACTCCGGACTCGCGGCCACCTTGGGCAAGCTATATTTCTCCCCGCTGGCGGCCCTGCCGGGTGCGCTGTTTTCTGTGTGGCACAACCTCTCGGGTTCGCTGCTCGCCGGATACTGGGCGGGCCGTCCGGCCAAAGGCTCCACGTATGCCGACGAGGCGCCTGCGCTGAGCGCAGAGCGCAACTGACGCTACTGCCGTAACTAAGGCAACTGGCGTCACTAATGCAACCGCGGCGCGCGTTTAGCAAAGGCGCGCGCCGTTTCGATCTGCGTCTTACGCTACGCATGACCAGCGTCGATAGCGGGCGTTGAAAAAACCATCGAAGGAGAAACTGGAAGACGCATTGAAGGCCGGTCAAATGGTTTGGAGTGCGTAGCTATCAACACGCCATCCATTGCGGGTACGCTCCTCCTCGCTCAAACAGCCAACGCATTCCACGCTCCGCCCCGAACGCCCGCTTCCCGCACTCGCCGGCGCGATTCCCCTTAGAATGCTTTCCTCAGCAGAATCACAAAGCATTGATTGCACGCCTGCAGGGGCACCCTGTTTGCGCATCAAATCAAGCGGAGGACATAGCGTGCGGGCGTATGACAGCAACTACAACACCACGTCGCATCAGCGGGAATCCGGAAGCATAGGCCGGATCGAATCCAGCATCACACGCATCGCCAAGTACTTTTTGCTGGCATGCACATCAGCGGCATTATTGACCGGCTGCGCCACACGTCCACCGGCTTCGGCCTTCGACCGGCCCGTCACACATGCGCTAGCCCCAGCCACAACCACCCCGCTCGGCACTGCCCTCGCTCCGCTCGATGCGGCGCATCCGGGGCAATCGGGTTTTCGCGTGCTCTCGAGCGGCACCGAGGCGTTGCAGATGCGTATCGCGCTCGCCCGCGCCGCGACGAAGACGCTCGACATGCAGTACTACATCGCCAACGAGGACACCACCGGCAAGCTGCTGCTCGGCGCGGCGCTCTATGCAGCCGATCACGGCGTGCGCGTGCGGATGCTCGTCGACGATCTGAACTTCAAGGACATCGACGATGTGATGGCCGGTCTGAACTCGCATCCAAACATCGAAGTCCGCGTATTCAATCCGTATGGCAGTTCACATCGCAGCGTATTCGAACGCACCACCGATCTGTTCACGAAGCTCGATCAGTTCACGCGCCGCATGCACAACAAGGCGATGATCGCGGATAACCAGTTGGCTATCGTTGGCGGGCGCAACGTGGGCGACGAATATTTCAGCGCCAGTCCAACGCTGCAGTTCCGCGACCTTGACGTGCTCGCGGCGGGCCCGATTACCGCCGACGTCTCCGCAAGCTTCGACGAGTACTGGAACAGCAGTGGCGCGTATCCGCTGCGCGCGCTGAATCATCAGCGCTTCTCGCAACAGGAACTGGACGCCACCCGCGATGCGTTGCGCGCGCATTGGCGCACCGACGCCGATCCCTATAACGCGAAACCGATCAACGCCACGCCGCTTGCCACACAGATCAGCAAAGAGGAACTGGGGCTCACCTGGGCGCCTGCGGAATTCAAGGCGGATACGCCCAGCAAGATCGATCAGCCTTCGCCTGATTACGTGAGCCCGCCGCTGCAGCGGCTCGTCGAACTGATGCACGAGGCACAACAGGAATTTCTCGTCGTCTCACCCTACTTCGTGCCGCACGACGCCGGTGTGCAGGGACTCGCTGATCTCACACAGCGCGGCGTGCGAGTAGCGATTCTTACCAATTCGCTCGCCGCCACTGACGCCGTCGCGGTGCAGGCCGGCTACGCCCCGTACCGCGTGCCGTTGCTGCAGCATGGCGTGGAGCTCTACGAGTTCAAGCCGGATCAGCACACCCCGGCCACCGTGGCAGGCTCCAAATCCCGCGCGAGCCTGCACGCGAAAACCTACGTAATCGACCGCAAGATCCTCGTGATTGGCTCGATGAACCTCGATCCGCGCTCCGCCAATCTGAACACCGAGCTGGCACTGGTCATTCATAGCCCAACGCTTGCCAGCCAGGTTGCGGGCCTGTTTGACCACGCCATATCGCCCGACGTGAGCTACCGTGTCACGCTCTCCACACCTGCACAACTGGCGCAACTCCGGTATATCGATGCGCCGCCCTCGCAACTCGAATGGACCGACCAGGAAAACGGCGAGTCGCGAACCTATAACTTCGATCCCCAGGCCGGTTTGTACCGTAATTTCCTGACAGGGATATTCTTGCTATTGCCCGTTCAGGGAGAACTTTGATGCGCTTGCCGCAGCCATGTGCAGCGACAGGCCCAAGTCGTCCGACCCACGCAGTTATTCAGCTATAGCGGAGTTGAACCATGACCGAAGACGTAAGAATGGAGCGCGACACGTTCGGCGAGATCGCCGTGCCGAACGATCGCCTCTGGGGCGCGCAAACCCAGCGCTCGCTGCAGAATTTCCGCATCTCCACGGAAAAGCAGTCGCCTGAACTGATCACCGCACTCGCCGTGATCAAGCGCGCGGCCGCCGAAGTCAACCTGGGACTGGGCGTCATCGATGAGAGCAAAGCCAAAGCCGTCATGCAGGCCGCCGACGAGATTATCGAAGGCAAGCATCCCGGCGAATTTCCGCTGGCGGTCTGGCAAACCGGCTCCGGCACCCAGACCAACATGAACCTCAACGAGGTGATCGCGAACCGCGCGAGCGAACTGCTCGGCGGCGAGCGCGGCGAAGCGCGCAAGGTCCATCCGAACGACGATGTGAACCGCGGCCAGTCGTCCAATGACGTGTTTCCCACCGCGATGCACGTGGCCGTGGCGGTGGGCATCGTCAAGCATCTGCTGCCGGCATTGAAGACCTTGCGCGATACGCTAGACGGCAAGGCCAAGGCATTCGCCGGGATCGTCAAGATTGGCCGCACGCACTTGCAGGATGCGACGCCGCTCACGCTAGGTCAGGAGTTTTCCGGTTATGTCGCACAACTCGACCACGGCATTCGTCACGTGGAATCGAGCCTGCCGCATCTGTACGAACTCGCACAGGGCGGCACCGCTGTGGGGACCGGGCTGAACGCGCATCCCCAATTCGCCGGCAAGGTCGCGGCGGCAATCGGCAAATTGACGGGCGTGCCGTTCGTGACGGCGCCCAACAAGTTCGAAGTCATGGCGGCAGCGGACGCGCTGGTGTTTGCGCATGGCGCACTCAAGACCGTGGCGGCAAGTCTGATGAAAATCGCCAACGACGTGCGCTGGCTCGCGAGCGGCCCGCGTTGTGGCCTGGGCGAGTTGTCGATTCCGGAAAACGAGCCAGGCAGCTCGATCATGCCCGGCAAGGTCAATCCGACCCAGTCCGAAGCCATGACGATGCTCTGTTGCCAGGTATTCGGCAACGACGTCGCGGTGAATATGGGCGGCGCAAGCGGCAACTTCGAGCTGAACGTGTTCCGGCCGATGATCGCGCACAATGTCCTGCAATCGATTCGCCTGATCGCCGACGGTGCGCACAGCTTCAACGACAACTGCGCGGTGGGGATCGAGCCGAATCACGATCGGATCGATACGCTGCTCAACGAATCGCTGATGCTGGTGACGGCGCTCAATCCGCACATTGGCTACGACAAGGCCGCCAAGATCGCGAAGAAAGCCCACAAGGAGGGCACCACGCTGAAGGCGGCGGCGCTCGCGCTCGGCTTTGTCACCGAGCAGCAGTTCGACGAATGGGTCAAGCCGCACGACATGGTGGGGAATTCGGCGGCCTGAAGGCGGAGTGCCTGGGGACGCGGCGCGCGTTGCGGGCCGCGTCCCCCGCCTTAACGGGGAAGCAAACAAGTCCGCCCGCGAAAGCGGGCGCGGCCTTTCCGCAAGGTTCAGCCTAGATCTTGCCCTGCGCCACTTCGTCTGGCTTGAGTTCGACAATCGCGTCGAGCGCTTCCTTGACGTCCAGCGCGTACTTGGCAAGCCGGCTCTGTTCTTCGGTCTCCGGCACGAAAGATGGCACCGGCACCGGATGGCCGTTCTCGTTGACCGCCACCATCACCACGAGGCAATCGGTAGTCTGCAGCAGTTCACCGCCCTTGGGATCGCCCGCCTGCACCGACACGTGGATATGCATGCTGGTGCGTCCAGTGTGTACAACGCGCGCACGCAGTTCGACCAGATTGCCGACGAGGATAGGCCGGCGAAAGCGGATATTGCCGACGCTCACCGTCACGCAGTAGCGGCCCGACCAGACGGCGGCGCACGCGTACGCGGTCTCGTCGATCCACTTCATCAGCGCGCCCCCGTGCACCTTGCCGCCGAAGTTGACCGAGGTGGGCTCGGCAAGAAAGCGGAACGTGGTTTCAGAACGGTCCAGCGGCGCAGCGGCAGGCGTGTTCATCTTGACTCCGGGCAGACAATGTATCGAAAGGTGGGGATTATACGAGCGCAATTTTGACTGGAGCGCGCGGCGAGGGGCGGGAATGTTGTTTTGCCCTGAATGCGAGGGTCAGGATTTGCATTGGCGCGCTGCGGACGCAACGAAAACGCCTGCGGGATTACCCAGCGGATCGGGCCCACCCGCACTGCCTAACGGCCGTTTAAACGCCGTTTCATTTGTGATACGAAATGCCTTCGTCGATGGTGCCGTACATCGAGATGCCGCTCGAATCCGCGCTCGGCGGTGCCGAGCCGCCTTGGGCGCAGGCGCCGCACACCAGCATGGCAGCAGCAATGGCAAGCAGGAGTTTCATGACGACGTTTTCCCGGGAGCAAGCTTTGATTCTAGCCTGGCCGCCTGAGCGCATGACACAACGCCGACATGCCTGCGCCTTACCGCACGGGACCGCGCGCACTTCTCGCTACCCATACGAGGTCGCATTCGACGATTCACGCCAGCCTGAAACATCGAATGCGCAAGCCCGATAAACTGGAGACGCTAAAAGAACCGACGTTGTTAGCTAGTACTCACATGCGTCACATCAAAAGGAGTCGCTCATGTCTGCCTCTGGGTTTGCCGCCAGGTCCGCTCCAGTATTTGCCCCGCTTCCCGACGAGCAAAACCACTTCCCCGGTCTGAGCCGGATCGGCGCGCTGCTCGCCGATCCAGGCCGCGCCGCCATGCTATGGGCACTGATGGACGGTAGCGCCCGGCCGGCCGGGGAACTGACGCTGATCGCAGGATTGTCGCCCTCGGCGGCCAGCGCTCACCTTTCCCGGCTTACCGAGGGTGGCTTGCTCGCGCTGGAAGTGCGCGGACGGCACCGCTACTTCAGAATCGCCTCACCGGATATCGCGGCGTCCATCGAAGCGCTCGCCAACGTCGCGCAGGCCAGCATGCCGCAACGCCCTGTACCGCGCGCCCCACGCACAGTGCCCGTCGATATGCGCTACGCGCGCACCTGCTACGACCACATGGCGGGTGAACTATCGGTGCAGCTTTTCGAACGGATGCTGAACCACGGGCTACTGACCCAACACGGCAACACGCTTGATGCAACACCGGCGGGCGCGACGCAACTCGCCCGCTGGGACATTGATATTGCCAGCCAGCAAACCCGCCGGCGCCGCTTCGCCTGTACCTGTCCCGACTGGAGCGTGCGGCGCCCGCATCTGGGCGGCGCACTCGGCGCCGCCTTGCTCGACTCGTGGACCAATCACGGCTGGGTGGAACGCACCGAGCGGCCGCGCATCTTGCGGATCACGCCGGCAGGGCATCGCCAGTTCGACGAATTCCTCGCAGACTAAGCGTTCATCCAACGCGAAAACGCGCAGAGCAGCGCAAGACGCCCTTCAACCGCATTACAAGCGCGCTACGCTTTCTTTTTGTTACACGGTAGGCAAGACCCCTTACAAATGTGGCCCCCTTGAAACAGGGGCCGCCGGTAGAGTGCTTTCACGGATGCATACCCCCGCGTCCGTGAGAGAGAAAACATGAAAACACTCGCCAAACAAACACGCACGTTACGCCGCGCCACCGGATACACCCTCATCGCAGCGGCAGCCTTCACGCTCGCGGCTCAGTCCGTTATCGCTCAGGAAGCACCGCTCGATGTCGCGCCCGCCGCGACGCAAGCCAACACCAACACCGATCCGCCGGGGCGCGTGGCCCGCCTGAACTACACGTCAGGCGCCGTGACCACCGAACCAGCCGGCGCCACCGACTGGGCATACGCCCAGATCAACCGGCCCCTTACCACCGGCGATCAGTTGTGGAACGACCAGAACGCCCGCTCGGAACTGCACATCGGCTCGACCGCAGTGCGGATGGGTGCATCGACCAGTCTCGACATCCTCAATCTCGACGACACGAGTGCTCAATTGAAGGTCGCGCAAGGCACGCTGTCCACCCGCGTGCGCGAACTCGCGCCGGGCTCGACGTACGAGATCGATACGCCGAACCTCGCGCTCGGCTTGAACGGCCCGGGCGATTACCGTGTGGATGTCGCGCCGGATGGCAGCAGCACCACCGTCACAGTACGCAGCGGCAGCGCGATGGTGTACGGCGACAACGGCCAGGTGCCAGTGGCCGCGGGCCAGCAGATCCGCTTTGCCGGCACCACCCTCCAACAGGTCGCGGACAACGGTGCGCCGGGGCTGGACGGGTTCGATCAGTGGGGCGCCGAGCGCGACGCCGCCGAGGACCGCTCGGTGTCGGCTCGCTATGTCTCGCGCGACGTGCCCGGCTACGAAGACCTCGATGCGAACGGCACCTGGCGCAGCAGCCCTCAGTACGGTGAGGTGTGGGTGCCGAGCGCCGTGCCGACCGGCTGGGCGCCCTATCATGAGGGTCACTGGGTATGGCAGGCGCCGTGGGGCTGGACCTGGATCGACGACGCGCCGTGGGGCTTCGCGCCTTACCACTATGGCCGCTGGGCGTACGTGGACGACTCGTGGGCGTGGGTGCCAGGACCCGTCGTGGTCAGTGAGCCGCCGGTGTATGCG
>NZ_JBAURZ010000383.1:0-36453 GCF_049581445.1 Paraburkholderia sp.
GTGCCGCAGCAACCAGCTCCGGTGCGGGTGCAGCCGCAACCGGTGCGGGCGCTGCGGCCTGCTGTACGACTGGCTCGAACAAGCCATGCCGCGGCGCCGGCGGACTCGCCGGTGCCGATGATGCAGACGCCGGTGTTTGATCCGCAGCAGTTGGCGTTCCAGGTTCGCCTTGCTCCGATTCCTCCACCGGTGCCGTGCCGCGGCCAATCGAGATCTGACTGTCGTCGATCACGAAACAGCACACGGCGATGATGTCGTCGGACGTAACATCGGTCTGCAACCACAGCGTCAGATCGCCGCCTGACTTGACCCGTCCAACGATATGCCCCAGGTTGCCGAGCTCTTCGGCCAGCAGATCCTGGTCCTTCTCACCTACTCCCCGTAGCGTAATTTTTAGATGCGGGCCGGTTTCTCCGCCGGCCGCGCTTGTTGCTGTGCCGGTCTGTGCCGGTTCGGCGCCGGCTAGTTCGCCGGCGACCTGTACTGCCTGTTCAACGACATGTTCGGGTGCCCGTCCGTCGCTGGACACAACCACCGCCGGCTGGGCAGCGGGTGCGGATGCAGGCGCTGCGGCGGCTTGCGTTTCACCGAAACGGCTTTCCGCGTACAGCTGTTCGAGCTTGGCGCAGATCGCGCCCGCCACCGCCGCATCCGGCTCGGCGCTCGCGCGATAGTCGGCCAGCTGGCCGGACAGCACGTCCTTGGTTTCGAGGAACGTGTCGATCATGTCCTTGCGCAGCTTGAGTTCGTTATTGCGCGCGCGGTCGAGCAGCGATTCGAGAATGTGGGTGGTTTCGGTCAGTGCGGTGAAGCCGAACGTGGCCGCGCCGCCCTTGATCGAATGCGCAGCGCGAAAGATCGCCGCGAGGTCTTCCGGATCCGGATGGCCGATGTCCAGATTGAGCAGCAACTGCTCCATCTGTGCGAGCAGCTCGTCCGCTTCATCGAAGAACGTCTGATAGAACTGAGTGATGTCGAGTGTCATGCCTGGGTCACCGCGAGAGATCCTGTCTAGGCTTGGGCTGCCGTGCCGCTTGTATAAATGGTGAATGAGCTCAGGCGGGGCCGTCTTCGGCCAGCGCCGCGACCAGTTCCGTCAGCATGTCGGGGTCAAGCGGCTTTTCGATCCAGCCTGTCGCACCCACAGCCCGCGCCGCTTGCTTGAATGGTTCGCCGGATTCCGTCGTAAGGACGAGGATCGGCGTCATCTGGTAAGCCGGGTTGCCGCGCAATGCTGCGATCAGGTCGAGGCCGGTCTTGCCCGGCATATGCTGGTCCGTCAACACGAGGTCGTACGGCACCGCGAGCGCGTTTTCCAGGCCCTCTTCGCCGTCCGCCGCGACCGTCACCTCATAGCCGGCCGTCGTCAGCGTCGCGGAAAGAATCTCCCGCATCGCTGCCGAGTCGTCGATTGCCAGAATGTGCCTGATCATTAAAACCTCGCTGCGCTCACAATGGATCGCCTGACGGTGCGCCGCGAGCGGCTGTGCCAGTCAGACGAAACGCGTCTTTCACTTCGGCGCCACGACAGGCGCCTTCGGAGCAACCGTCACCGGTTGCGTCTGCGTAATGCTCTGCAGCTGGGCCGAGCCCGCTGCGTCGTCGGACAAGGTCGTGGTGGTCGAGTCGTCATGCATCAACGCCTCCTCCGACCGCTTGTTCAACACGATGATGCTGATGCGCCGGTTCTCCGGGTCGAGCGGGTCGGCCTTGTTCAGGTTCTGCGTCGACGCCAGGCCGATCACGCGCATTACCTTCGATTCGTCCATGCCGCCCGCAATCAGCTCGCGGCGCGAAGCGTTCGCGCGGTCCGCCGACAACTCCCAGTTGCTGTAGCCCTTCTCGCCGCCTGCGTACTGCACGGCGTCGGTGTGGCCCTGCACGATGATGCGGTTTGGCACGTCATTCAGCGTGTGACCGATCTCGCGCAGGATGTCGCGCATGTATGGCTCGACTTCGTCACGGGCCGTCGCAAACATCGGCCGCTTTTGCGAATCGACGATCTCGATGCGCAGGCCCGTTAGCGTCGAATCGATGCGGATCTGCTGTTTGAACTGACGGAGCACCGGGTTCGCTTCGATCGCGGCCATCAGCTTGACCTGTAGATCGTGCAGGCGAATCTGCTCGCGACGCTCCAGCTCACCTTGCATCTGCTTGACGGCCTCGTCGTCGTTCTTCGCTGCGGTGCGCTCGGCGCGGGTCATTGAACCATCGCTCTGGCGCGTGATGCCCTGCGAGTCAGTGGTAACGTCGCGCCCGCCGCCCTTGAGAATGCTCGAGTCCTCAGCGCTGCGGTCGCCGCCCCACAGCGTGACCTTCAGCGGCTGGTTGAAGTAGTCCGCAATGCCGCGCAACTGCACCGTGGTCGCTGAACTCAGCAGCCACATCAGCAGGAAGAACGCCATCATCGCGGTCATAAAGTCCGCGTAAGCGAGCTTCCACGCGCCGCCGTGGTGCCCCGCCTTTTTCGGCGCGGCACGCTTGACGACAATCGCGCGGTCTTTGTCCTTGCTCATCGAATCTGTCCCGGGGCCGCGCGGTTACTTGGCTTTCACGCGGCGCACGTGCTCTTCCAGCTCGCTGAACGACGGACGTTCAGTCGAGAAGAGCACCTTGCGGCCGAATTCGACGGCGATCGCCGGTGCGTAGCCATTCAGGCTCGCGAGGATCGTCACCTTGATGCACTGGAACATCTTGGTCGACTCGGCGACGCGCTGTTCCGCGACGCTCGAGAGCGGCCCGATCAGCCCGTACGAAAGCAGAATGCCGAGGAAGGTGCCAACCAGCGCCTGGGCGATCATCTCGCCGAGCACGGCAGGCGGTTTGTCGGCGGAGGCCATCGTGTGCACCACGCCCATCACCGCGGCAACGATCCCGAACGCCGGCATCGCGTCGCCGACCTTGGCGAGGGCATGCGCCGGAGCTTCGCCTTCGGTGTGATGCGTTTCGATTTCCTCGTCCATCAGGCTTTCGATTTCGAACGCATTCATGTTGCCGCCGACCATCAGACGCAGGTAGTCGGTCAGAAACTCGATGATGTGGTGATCGGCCAGAATCTTCGGATACTGCGTGAAGATCGGGCTTTTCGACGGATCGTCGATATCGGCTTCCAGCGTCAGCGTGCCTTCCTTGCGCGCTTTCGCCAGCAGAACGTACAGGAGCGCCATCAGCTCCATGTAAACGTCCTTGTTGTATTTGGAGCCCTTGAACAGGGTAGGTAGCACGCCCAGCGTCGACTTGATCGTTTTCATGCCGTTACCGAGCACGAACGCGCCAACACCGGCGCCCCCGATCATCAGCAATTCGACTGGCTGAAGCAGCGCGCCCAAGTGCCCGCCTTCCATGGCGTAACCGCCAAAGACGGACAACAGCGTCACGAGTGTTCCCACAAAAATCAGCACAGCCGAGCCCTCACAAGGAAGCGACGGAGACCGTCGTTAAACTGGTTTACGGCAACGGAGCAGAAAACTTTGGCGGAAAAGCGTGTTGGCAGCCCGGTGTAAACCACAGGCTTATGACGGCGGCCCGGAGCGGGAGCTCCGGGCCGCAATGCAGACAGGACGGGCGCTGGCGCGCCGCGCCTCAGACTTCCAGTTCGGCGAGCTGACTGGCGCGCACCTTCGCTTCGGCAACTTTCTTAGTCTTACCGGCGCGGGACGGCGGTTGGCACAATCCACAGACAAAGCCGCGCTGCGGGTCGTGCGCGTGGGCGACGAAATGGCCGCCGCAGCGGCAGCAGGGGGTCATCTGCAGCATGCCGGAGTCGAAAAAGCGCACCAGCGTCCACGCCCGGGTCAGACTGAGCACGGGCTCGTCGTCGTGGAGCCGCACGTGCTCCTGATACAGGCGGTAGCTCTTGACGATCGACTGGATCGTCTCGCAGCCGCCGTGGTCCGCCATGAAGCGATAGATGTTGTAGAACAGGGACGAATGGAAGTTTGGCTGCCAGGTCATGAACCAGTCCGTCGAGAACGGCAGCATGCCCTTGGGCGGTGAAACGCCCTTCAGTTCCTTGTACAGCTTGATGAGGCGGTCGCGCGAGAGGCTAGTTTCGGCCTCGAGCAATTGCAAACGCGCGCCAAGTTCAATCAACTCGATGGCGAGAGTAATCTCCCTGACTTCGAGTACCACACTCTTAGTTGCCATGCGCTCGCCTTCCCGGGTCCTGGTCTTGCTGCGGATGCGGCTCAGTAGTCCCGTCTTCGCATGCCGGCATTAGCCGACCTGCTCGACGGGCTGACTCGCCATCAGGATCGCGGAATGCGCCTGGGCAATGGCGCTGGTTTTGCCCTTGTCCGCCAAGGTGGACAGGACAGCGTGGTCGTCAAAGCGGAACCGGCATAGCACCTGGCTGGACGCGGCCAGTTTGACGGTCTGCGCCAAGGACAGATTGGCGATGACGTCGGCTAGCTGATCTGAGATGCCCATGCGGAACATGCCCATCGGCTTGTCCTCACGCAGCAGACGCTGAGCAAGCAGGAGGTAAGACAGGTTTACTTCTCTTATCTCATTGAGCATGTCACTTGTGGTGCCCATGATTCCCCCGAAGTCGATCTGGCTGGTCAGGCCGTTACGGAAACGTTTGCTCGAACGCGCGCACTACAACCCACGCGATCTGCCCGTTTATGGTCTTGCCAGCATTGTGTCGAAAGCAAAAGGGAACGGAAATCAGACAGACACCCCGTCTGCGCGGCGGATTAATCCATTAATTGTGTAGGAATTATTCCTACAAATGGAGCGCTGAAAGTTTTATGTAAGACTGGTTGGCGGTCGTTTGACCAATTGAACGGTGCGACGATGTGGGACTTTTTTCGCACCGTAAGGCGTTCCGGCGAATTATAGAGCGTTTCCAGCAGACGTAACACACCCCGCTTAGTCGCGGCCGACTAATTCGTTCTGGCCAGGCGTGAGGGCCCGGCGCGGTAAGGTTCAGAGCCGTTTCGCCAGGTATCTGGGGCGTGGGGATGGCGCCTCGGCACCTGTTACGCATGATGTTTCGCGCTGTAACAACATTAAGCGTTTGAAAAATAACTCGAATTAGCGCGCCCGATCCCGATAATGGCATTAAGGGATAACCCGGTGCAGTACGGGTTGCCTCCCGGGCGGCGGCCTACCGCGCCCGACCGTCCGCCAGGCATCGCCCCTCGCTCTATCCGAGCGCCGTCCCGCGAAGCCTCTATGAACAGCAACTATGTTGCATGGGACCGGAGTCAGCACTAAAGCGCTCACGCCGGCAAAGACAGGAGAGTACGCATGCGAATCGCACAAATTGCCCCGCTATACGAAGCAGTTCCGCCGAAATTTTATGGCGGCACCGAACGCGTCGTGTCCTATCTGACCGAAGCGCTGGTCGACCTCGGCCACGATGTCACGCTGTTCGCAAGCGGCGATTCGGTGACCTCCGCCAAGCTCGAAGCCGCCTGGCCCCGTGCCCTGCGCCTCGACCCGACGGTGCGCGACGCGATGGCGCCGCACGTCCTGTTGATGGAACGGGTGCGCCGCATCGCGCATGAATTCGACGTGCTGCACTTTCACCTCGACTACTTGCCGTTCCCGCTATTCTCGACGCTCGACACGCCGTTTGTCACCACGTTGCACGGCCGCCTCGACTTGCCCGAATTGCAGCCCGTGTTCGACGCCTTCTCGCACGCGCCGGTCGTGTCGATTTCCGACTCGCAGCGTCTCCCGTTGAAACAGGCGAACTGGCTCAATACGATTTACCACGGCTTGCCTGGGCAGCTGCTTACCCCGCAGCCCCACAAGAAGCCTGAATACCTGGCGTTCCTCGGCCGCATCTGTCCGGAAAAACGCGTCGATACAGCTATCAAGATCGCCGCGCAAAGCGGTCTGCCGCTGAAGATCGCCGCCAAGGTGGACAAGGTCGACCAGGATTACTTCAAGTCTGAGATCGAGCCGCTGCTGTCGCAGGCGCATGTTGAATTCGTGGGCGAGATCAACGAGGCGCAGAAGCCGGAGTTCCTCTCGGGCGCGAAGGCGCTGCTGTTCCCGATTGACTGGTCCGAGCCGTTCGGCCTGGTGATGATCGAATCGATGGCGTGCGGCACACCGGTGATTGCCTTCAATCGCGGCTCGGTGCCGGAAGTGATCGACCACGGCGTGACCGGCTATGTAGTGGAAGACGTGCAAGGCGCGGTCGCCGCGCTGCAAAAGCTCGATCAGTTGTCGCGCACCGAAATCCGCGCCCAGTTCGAACGCCGCTTCAGCGCAAAGACCATGGCGCAGAACTACGTGGATGGCTACACCGCGCTGATCGAAGCAGAACGTCGTCCGATGCTGCGTCAGGTCGCCGTAGGCTAAAGCTGAATTAGCAGAATGCGCTAGAGCCGGTTGCTTTAGCCGGCGTTCAAACTGTCAACTGCGTGCAAGAATGCCATGTGAATCGTTTGCGCGAGCGGAATTGCACGGAATTAGCAGCGATCATCAAAAAAGCCACCTGTCAAAGGTGGCTTTTTTACTATGAAAAGCCGCTACAAATCAGAGGCAAGTTACGCACCGCTTTAAGCTTCCACGCACCATTTACCTTCAAGAAGCTTTCACCGAGATAATGCGCTGATCGACTAAGCCTGATCGATCAAAAACCGGTCGCGGTTCTTACCGGCAATCCAATTGGGCGGCTTACCCCGCCCGCTCCATGTATTACCCGATTTCGGATCCTGATACTTAGGCGGCAACGGCGCCTTCTTCGGCGGTCGGCCCCGCCGGGCCGCCGCGGCAAAGCCCAGGTCCTGGGCGGTCAGGCCGTACTCGGCAATCTTGCTACGAATATCCTCGATCACATTGCCGAGTTCTGTACGTCGTGCTTCGTCCGCCTGAGCCTGCAATCTGGCGATTTGCGCCTTCAGTTCTGCATATTGCGACATTTCGGCTCTCCCTTTTTGTAGAACGTATTGCCCGGAGACTAGCTGCAATTAGCGAATTTCGCAATCGTCATTAATACCCAAAAAATCGGGATATCGTCTGATAATTTATTAATGTTTGTCGAATTGTTAAATGGATCACGCCTTATCGCGAAATAATCCGCTCGCCGCATCCAAAGATTGACAATTCTTCACACCCGATTCCATTGGATATCCCTAGAATCTCACGCTCGAAGGTGTGCATCTGAATCCCCGTTGCGTCGCTTCAATTGAGTCAATTTTTTTAGGATTACGTATTATGCAGCTGTCAAAGCGCCTGGCTGCCGAGCTGTTCGGCACCTTCTGGCTGGTCCTCGGGGGTTGCGGCAGCGCCGTCCTCGCCGCCAATTTCGCTGGTCCGGTACATGGGCTGGGTATCGGCTTCGTGGGCGTCTCGTTCGCCTTCGGCCTCACCGTGCTGACCATGGCGTACGCTATCGGCCACATTTCCGGCTGCCATCTGAATCCGGCGGTCAGCGTCGGTCTGACTGTAGCGGGCCGCTTCCCGGCCCGCGATCTGGCTCCCTACATCGTTTCACAGGTGATTGGCGCGATCATCGGCGCGTTCGTGCTGTCGCTGATCGCGAGCGGCAAGCCAGGCTTCGACCTGGTCGCGAGCGGCTTCGCGAGCAACGGCTACGGCGACCGCTCGCCTGCCCACTACACGCTGGCAGCAGCATTCATCTGCGAAGTCGTCATGACCGCCTTCTTCCTGTTCGTGATTCTCGGTTCCACCGACAAGCGCGCCCCGGCAGGCCTCGCACCAATCGCTATTGGCCTTTGCCTGACGCTGATTCATCTGATCTCGATTCCGGTCACGAATACCTCCGTGAACCCGGCACGTTCGACGGGCCCGGCGCTGTTCGTCGGCGGCGCAGCGGTTGATCAGTTGTGGCTGTTCTGGATTGCACCGATCATCGGCGCGGTAATCGCCGGCGTGCTGTATCCGGCCATTTCTGGCGGCCGCCGCGAGGCACTCGAGCGGCAAGCCATGCTACAGGCATAATTTCGATCAGAAAGACGGGGCCTTAAAGCGGGCGCTACGGCGCCCGCTTTTTATTTGGCATCGCGTTTCGCGGTTACTGCCGTGCAGTTGCCAACTTAGTGAATTGCGAAGTGGAATGCCGATCAGATTCACGACCTCGTGCCCCAAACCGGATCAAGGGTTGACTCGCGGGGATCGGCGGCCTCGCTGCTAGAATCGTGCGACTTTCACACGGCTCAATGAGGGCTCCCGATGAACGGTTCCCGAGGATTGCGTCACGGCTTTATAGGCTGGCTCGTCGCATGTTGTATTGGCGCCCTCGCGCCACTGGCTGCACACGCGGCCGATAGCACGATTGAAACGTTGGTATTCGTGCGTCACGGCGAAAAGCCGGCCGAGGGCCTCGGCCAACTCAATTGCCAGGGCCTTAACCGATCGCTCGCACTTCCGGCAGTGATTGCGGCCAAATTCGGCAAACCGAATGCGATCTTTGCGCCCGATCCCGGACAGCAAAAGAACGACGGTGGCCATCCTTATTACTATGTGCGGCCACTCGCGACAATCGAGCCCACCGCCATTCAATTCCAGATGCCAGTGCAAACGCCGTACGGGCTCACGCAGATCGACCAGCTAGGAAATACGCTTGTCGATCCCGCGTATCGCAACAAGCTCGTCGTAATTGCGTGGGAGCACAAGCTGATCGAAAAGCTGGTGCGGCAAATGGTGAGTGCCCATGGTGGCAACGCCGCCGATGTCCCCAAGTGGCACAGCGACGATTTCGACAGTATTTATATTGTGAAGCTCGATTGGCGTGGCGGCACCCCGCACGCAAGCTTCCAGCATGACCATCAAGGTCTGAACGGGCGGTCAAACGATTGCCCTTGCGCGGCGCTGCCGGGTGCTCCCGCCAGCGCGGCACATTAATTAGTTGGCACAGATGTAAGGGACGCTTACCACAGCGCCAGGCGTTTGAAGCGTGATGCCGTTCGAATCGGGGCCGCAAGCGTAGTAAGACGAGCGGCAACGGCTTGTACGGCGCGGCTGCTAAGGCCCGCATTCAATGCAGCGATGTGCCGCAGCCGTCGCAATAAAGGACGCAAACCGCAACAATGATGCTTGCAGACCGTAACATCTGGTCGCACCAGGCCGGCCGCGCAACGCGTAGATTGAACCTGTAGGACGACACGTCCCCCACAGGAGAATACACATGAAGCGCATCGTCACACATTTGCTTGTAGCAGCAGGTCTTGCAGCTGGCGCATGCGGCGTCGCGCAAGCGCATACGGATTTGAGCGTCGGCTTGTCGCTTGGTGTGCCGGCTCCGGTTTATGTCCAGCCGGGCCCCGCCTACGCGCAGCCGGTGTACTACCCTCAGCCCGCGTGGGATCACGGTTACTACGGCCCGGACCATCGGGGCTGGGATCACGGCGACCGTCGCTATGGCCACGGCAACTACCGTGACGACCACCGTAGCCCGGGCTGGCACGGCTAACCCGTTAAGCCCTTGATCAACGCAGGTGAAACTTCTGCGGCAATGTTCACCACATGACCGACCTCGGCCGCGTGCCTCAGTTGACCTTCGTTGGCATCAGCCGGCGCCCATCCGGATTTATCCGCGGATGGGCGCCGAACGTTTACCCGCTGGGCTACGCACCCGGATAAGACACGCCTCACGACGCGAGTTCGTCATCCAGCGCGAACAACTTGCGGAGATGGCGCGCGACACCGCCTTCGAAATTGTTGCCGATGCGGGGGACGTCCGGCAGGCGAGTGATCAGGTCGGGATTCGCGTTCTGCATCATGAACGGATGCCCGGCAGTTTCCAGCAGATCGATGTCGTTCATGTTGTCACCGAAGGCGACGCAGCGTGACGCGTCCACGCCAAGACGCGCGAGCACGAACTTCAGCGCGCGCCCCTTCGACACATTCGATGTCATCACTTCGAGGCAATCTGGCAGCGAGTAAGTGACATAGAGCGCATCACCGAATTCGCGCTGCAGGTTCGCGGCGACCTGGGCGAGATCTGAAGGCTCGCCGATGTATAGCGTCTTGGCGATGCCAACGCCGTCGTGCCGCTGCAGGTCAGTCACCTCGTAGCTGAAACCGGAATCCTCATGAAGGCGCAGCAGCTCCGGCGCGTCGCGATCGATCAACCATTCGCGATCGGCGAACAGATTGACGATTACCCGGCCATGCGCTCCGACAATCTCAGGCCGCACGAGGCGCTGCACCGCGGCGGGCGGCAGATTGTCCGCGAAGATCCTCGTGTCGTCCGGCGCGTGGATTCGCGCGCCATTCGAAGTGATCAGGTAAGGGCGGATGCCGAGAAGGTTGCGAATCCCGGCCGCGTCACGATGGTGGCGACCCGTTGCAATGATGAAGTGAAGCCCTTGCGCTTCCAGCCGGCGCACCGTCGCGACGGTGAACGGATCGACCTGATGGTCGCCGTTGAGCAGGGTGCCGTCGAGATCAGTGGCAATGACTTTGTACATGATTTGGGCAGCCGAAAAGCGTCAAAGCTCGTATTTTATCGTTGCTTGGCGCGTTGGCCCCGCCGTTCCCCTCTCCCTAACCCGCGAATTTCGCGACGACCCGCGCTGCTTCTTGCCGCGCCAGGTACAACGCGCCATGCGCGGAGTCTGCCAACGGCGCACGCAGTCTCGCCTGATATTGCGACGGCACGTATTCACGTAACGGCACGCCAAGGCCGCCGCACAGAGCAACAGGCAGTTCGCCGGAGACGTCGAGCGCCGCGATGATCTTGCCAATCTCCGTCCCCGCCTGGCTCAGCAGATTCGCAGCGTGCGGGTGGCCACGATGCTCGAACACCACCGGCGCAAGGCTCGCGTAGGCGGTCTGATTGGCCTCACAAAGCCAGACGACCAGTCCGTCGCGATCCTGCGCGCCGACCCGCTCGAGCAGCGCCTGCGCCAGCGCGTCAAAGGGCACGCGGCCATCGAGCGCCTGCTGCGCATGTACGATCAGCCGCAAACCGAGCCAGGCGCCGCTCGCCTCGTCACCCGATGGAAAACCAAAGCCGCTGGCGAGCCGCCATTCATCTTTGCCGTCCAGCACCGCCGCGACGCTGCCCGTTCCCAGCGCAACGATCACCCCATGAGCGCCACCGTGTGCACCGAGCAGAGTCGTGTAGGCGTCGCTCTCGACGGCAAGAGCGGCGAGGCTAGGCGCCTGCGCCCGAAATTCGGCCAGCCAGTCGCGATTGTTGACGCCCGCCAGTCCGCAGCCCAACACGCAACGCGACCAGTTGGGCGTGATGCCCGCGATTCTGAACGCTTCATTGCTGGCTGCCTGAATGGCTTGCCAGGCGCGCTCAATACCGAGTCCGAGGCCCGAAGGGCCGCTCGTCGCCTGAGCGAGTTCGCGGCCTTCGGCGTCGCCCAGAACGACCCGTGTGCCGGTGCCGCCGCCGTCGATGCCGATCAGAAAGAGGTCTGTATTCATCGAATGAGTCTGTGTGAAGGGGTTGCCAATGAAGTGCCATATAGCGTGGCAGGTCCATTTCAATCGAGCAACTGGCCAGATGGTCTAGTTGCATCGGCCGATCGTTCCGCTATGCTGGCGAAGCCCGGACAGCTGGGCCTTCGACCCACATGAGCTAGCAGGAGCCGGACTGTGACACAGCGATGTAACTGGGCATCGAGCGAAGCGCTCGCACATTATCACGACACCGAGTGGGGTGTGCCGTCGCGCGACGATCAACATCTCTTCGAAATGCTCGTGCTCGAGGGCGCGCAGGCAGGCCTTTCGTGGTCCACTATTTTGAACAAGCGCAGCGGGTACCGCCGCGCGTTTTCCGACTTTGATATCGACACCGTGGCGCGCTTCACGCCAAAGCATGTGGACAAGCTGGTGCTCGACGAGTCAATTGTCCGGCATCGCGGCAAGATTGAAGCGGCCATCACCAACGCCCGCGCGGTCCAGCAGATCCAGGGGGAACACGGGTCGCTCGCCAATTTTGTCTGGTCTTTCGTCGACCAGACGCCGATCCAGAACGAATGGGCGTCGTATCAGCACGCGCCCGCTTCCACCGAAATCTCCGATGCGCTAAGCAAGGGACTTAAGGGCTACGGCTGCAAGTTCGTCGGCACCACGATCTGCTATGCGTTTATGCAGGCTGTCGGTATGGTCAACGATCATCAGAGTGATTGCACTTGTCGCGCGCAGTGCGCGGCTCTTGGCAAGAAAGGGCGCAACAAGAAAGCATCTTGAAGAATGCCCTCTTAAGCGAGCTGGCATGCGGCATCGCCGGCGGCGACGCGAGTTCCGCGCTTGACCACATTCGAGCCAGCTCCGGGCGTAACGTCCTCCTCGCCGGCCAGGCGCTTGCCGTCCGTCAAGTCGATCCGGCGCAAAGCTGCTTTTCGCACAAGCAGAACGACACGTCACTACTGCCTCGGGAAAGTCCTGATCGGGCACGGGTCAGACTTTTAAAGCCTTATTCCATCGGTCTCTCCGGCTGCTCGCGTCACCGCAGATACAGCGCCAACACGTCAAAATTGCTCCCCAGCGAACGCTGACACTACTCTTTTTACCGGCTTCGGCCGTTATATCTATTGAAGAGCCTGAGATGCCGCCCAACGCCAGCGCGAGCGGGATATCCCGCCGACCATCATGGTGATGGATCCAGACACAAGCACTCCGCACATAGGCATCCGTGACTGACGTTCCTGGGTTTTCCGAGCGACGGCACGCTCCCGAACTGCATTTAAGCGGCCCTGCAACCGTTTGACTCGAACCAACGAATGACCGCTGCGTCCAGTGCGCAGAGGGGAACCACAATGAAAAGTCTAAACTTCCTGACGCATCAGGAGATATTCGACCGGGCTGTCGCCCACCTCGACGTCCAGGGGCGTGCCGCTCTGCTGCCACGCGGCGGAGGCGCCTATCGCGGATACTGCGGCGGCTGCCCGATCGGCAGCTATATCAAGCCGCGGGACTACATGACTGCGATGGAGGGGATTCCCGTCCGCTTCATCAATAAGACGCCAGTCGAAGTACCGGCCTACATGGATGTGGGTATCACAGCCCTCAAACGAGCGCTGCTACGCTCCCGCATCAACATCTACGACGCGGCCACCGTCGATCTGCTCAGTTGCCTGCAGAACGTCCACGATGTATTCGGCACCTGGGAATGGCCGGAAAGGCTCGTCTCAATTGCGCGCCAATTCGGACTGTCGGCGGAACGAGTGAAAAAGGCTGCCTGACGCGCGCGCGCCGTCAAGGCCGGAACGGCGGGAAACCGTACGGAATAAACCGGCGCGGGCGCAACTCCTGCGCGCCCAAAATGCAAAACGGCGGTGTGGCTTCTTTCGAAGCTCACACCGCCGTTCGGCTGTGCTTGAAAAGCGTGCTTAGTGCAGCTTTTTCGGCAGTTGCTGGCTGCGCAGGCGCTTGTGCAGGCGCTTCACAGCAGCAGCCTTCTTACGCTTGCGCGCCGTCGTCGGCTTTTCGTACGATTGGCGTTCACGCAGTTCTGCGATCAGGCCATTCTTTTCGATTGCGCGACGAAAGCGGCGGATCGCCACTTCGAACGGCTCGTTTTCCTTCAGAAGAATCGTCGTCATGTAATTCCTAACTAAATCGCTGTATACGGGTAATTGCGTGGCGGCATACCGCTCACGCGCCGGCCCTCCGGTCGCTTCGATTTCATGGCCAATAACAGGAAAACGAAACCATGCACAAAGCGAGAGGCAAGCGGCCACGGAGGCCGGAAAAGAGAGGTGGGGAGTTCACCGCTGAACGCGGGCAGACGCACATCGCAAGCGCCGCGTCTGTTGCCACTTCGCCCGCCCGAGAGCAGACGAAACAGGCAAAGATCTCAATTCACTCCCGATGATATCAGGAAAATACCGTGCCTACCATCATTTTAGCCGTTCCGCCAGGCACTTGCATCGTCCAGGGCCCGCATGTCCGCGCCGGTCAGCATCAGGTGAACGGCAGCGGTAAGACTCTCCAGTTGTGCCACGGACGTCGCGCTGGCAATGGGGGCCGTTACACTTGGCCGCGCAATCAACCAGGCCAGCGCCACCGCAGCGGGTGTGCTGCCGTGCTGGTCGGCGACTGCATCAAGCGCCTCCAGGATGCGGGTGCCGCGCTCGTTCAGGTACTTTTCAACCCGGCTGCCACGCGCGCTCTTCGCCAGATCGGCACGGGAGCGGTATTTGCCGGACAGGAAACCGCTAGCCAGGCTGTAATACACGACCACACTCAGATTTTCCGCCTGCGCAACCGGTTCGAGGTCGGTTTCGTATGCTTCGCGGTCATACAGGTTGTATTCGGGCTGAAGAATCTGATATTCGGGCAAGCCGTGCTCGCGCGATACCGCCAGCGCTTCCTGGACGCGCGCGCCGCTGTAATTCGAGGCGCCGATCACCCTCACCTTCCCGGCTTCGATCAAACGCTGGTAGGCGCCGAGCGTCTCGGCGAGCGGCGTGTCCAGCGCGTCCTCGTGCGAAAAATACACGTCGATATAGTCGGTTTGCAGACGCCGCAGCGAATCCTCGACCGCAGCCTGGATGTTTCCAGCCGACAACCCCGTGCGCTTCGGATGCTTGGCCACCTTGGTGGCGAGAACGATCTGGTCGCGCTTGCCGCTTCGCTTAAACCATTTGCCGAGAATGGTTTCTGACTCCCCACCCTGATTACCCGGCACCCACGCGGAGTACACGTCCGCGGTATCGATGAAATCCAGCCCTGCATCGGCGAACGCATCGAGAATTGCGAATGACGTCGCTTCATCAGCGGTCCAGCCAAACACATTGCCGCCAAACATAAGCGGCGCGACCTGCAATTGCGAATTGCCAATCCTGCGTTTTTGCATGATTTCTTCATCCATTTGCGCTGAAAGACGGAGAAACAGAATACCGCGACTTTTCAACCTCTGCGCCGGCGCAGACACCCTTGCTGACCGCCCTGTAAGGCTCCTCAGCCCGTCCACCTTGTAAATCGCTGTAAAACAATTAGGTCCAAATTCAACAAAGTCCCTCAAGTTTTTTTTTCCTGCGCCGACATCCTGCTCAGAGGCGGCCAGCAATGAACGAGTGCTCCGCCCATGTCAACGTGACAGTAACTTCAGGGCAACAGCCTCTTGGGAGATTTTCATGCTCAGCATCAACAGTAATATCTCGTCACTGACCGCTCAGGAAAACCTGAACTCTTCAGGCAGCGCACTCTCGCAAGCCATTACCCGCCTGTCCTCGGGCAAGCGTATCAACAGCGCAGCAGACGATGCAGCAGGCCTGGCAATTTCGACGACCCTGCAAACGGCCATCAACGGCCTGAACCAAGGTGTGTCGAACGCAAACGACGGCGTGTCGATGGTGCAAACGGCCGGCACGGGCCTGAGCCAAATCACGCAATCGCTGCAGACGATCCGTTCGCTGGCTACTGAATCCGCTAGCGGCTCGCTGTCGGCGCAAAACCAGCAAGCACTGCAACAGGAAGTGGCGCAGCAAGTTGCTGAAGTGAACCGTCTGGCATCGCAAACGTCGTACAACGGTATCAATCTGCTTAACGGCACGGCAGGCAACGTCACCGTTCAGGTTGGCGCAAGCGTCGGCCAAACGATCAGCATCAACCTGAGCCAAGGCGTGTCGGCAGCATCGCTGGGCAGCGGCCCGGTTCAGGCTGGCACCACGATCGGCTCGATCTCGGGTCTCGACTTGACCTCGACCGGCGCAGCAAACTCGTCGGGCGGCACGGGCGCGATCACGACGATCAACGTCGTCGCAAACGGCACGGGCGGCTACACGTTCACCGACCAGAACAACCAGGCTATCTCGAGCACGGCATCAGCAGCACTGTTCACGATCACCGGCACGAGCAGCGGTATCGACGGCATCGCAGTCAACTCCACCGGTAATAGTGGCCTCGCGATTGCAAACGAGGTGACCTCAATCAATAGTGCTGAAACTGGCTTCGGTTCGACGGCTGCAGCCGGCGCGGTGGTGGGCACACTGTCGGGCCTGAGTATCAACCCGACAACCGGCCTCGCTGCATCAGCAGGCGGCGCCGGCACGATCACGTCGATTACGGTTGAATCTAATGGTTCTGGCGGCTTCCAGTTCGTCGACCAGAACGGCAACGCGCTGACGACCACCGCAAGCACGGCCCTCTTTACATCAACGTCGAGCGGCGGCTCGCTCGCCTTCAACGCCGGCGCCACGCCGGTCAGCACGATCGGCGCTGCAGGTAACAGCTCAGCAAGCTCGGCAACAGGCGCTACGACGCTGCAAACGATCAACTACAACAACCAGCCGTCGTCGGTTGCAAACATCGACGTCAGCACCACCGCAGGCGCAAACCTCGCGATGGAGTCGATCGACAACGCTCTGGCAACGATCAACAACATCCAGGCAACGCTCGGCGCAGCGCAAAACCGTCTGACGGGTATCGCGACGTCGCAGCAAGCTGAGTCGACCGACTTGTCGAGCGCACAATCGCAGATCACCGACGCGGACTTCGCACAGGAAAGCGCGAACCTGAGCAAGGCGCAAGTGCTGCAACAAGCAGGTATCTCGGTTCTGGCGCAAGCCAACTCGAACCCGCAGCAAGTTCTGAAGCTGCTGCAGTAAGGTAGTCTGACGCTGTAAAACGGATGGGCCGTAGCGCAGTATCGACGGCCCATCCGTAAAAGTTTTTTTACCGGGAGGCTCGTCCTCCCGTCACCACGTTCGGACCTGGCACAACAGTCACGACCTCGGTCGCGCGGTCCAAAGCAAGCACGGAGCTCATATGTCGACGGTTTCTTCCGGAACGAGTGCAAGCACATCAGTTGCCTCAGTACAGGCTGCGGCGGCAGCGGCCCTGCAGGAAGCAGCCCAGGGCATCATTGGGGGCGCGACGGGCAACAGCTCACTGGACGTCCAGTCGCTCGTGACCGCTCTCGTCGCTTCGAAAACCGCCGGCACGGTGGCCGCGCTGACCACTGAAGCCACTAACGACAACACCCAGATTTCCGCGCTCGGTTCGCTGTCCGCCATGTTGTCAGAGTTGCAGGTCGGCCTCGGGCCACTCTATGGTGGTGCGTTCCTGACGTCGTTCACCGCAACCGCCAGCGGCACTGGCCTCACCGCGACCGCAGGAACGGGCGCAGTAGCCGGCACTTACTCGGTCGACGTATCGCAGATAGCCACCGCGCAAAGCATTAGCTCGAAAGCATTCGATTCGACCGACGCAGGTGCGATGGGCACAGGCACGCTGACCATAGCGGTCGGCAGCAAATCGATGAGCCTCAACGTCACCGGGGCAAACGATTCCCTTACCCAGATCGCAACCGCGATCAACCAGTCGAACAACAATCCTGGTATTGCGGCAACTGTCGTCAACGGTACGGACGGGGCTCACCTGGTGCTCAGTTCGACCGCCACGGGAGCCGCCAACACGATCAATGTCAGCGTTTCGAATGCCTCGTCGACGACCGCGCCGCTGAATAGCCTCGCCGTAACCACTACGGCGGCGAGCGACAGCACGGCAGGCAGCGAGTCGGCCATCAGCACGGGCAACGGCTGGACCCAGAGCGCCTACGCTCAGGATGCTGAATTTACGATCAACGGCACGGCCGCGACGAGCGCCACCAATACGGTGACCACTGCGCTCAACGGCGTCACGCTGAACCTCACGTCCGCCGCGATAGATACCACCGGCAAGGCGCCACAAACGCTGACCGTGGCCGCAGACACCACCACGCAAGCCACTGACATCGAAAACTTCGTCAGCGACTACAACTCGGTGGTAAGCACCATCAGTTCGCTCACCTCGTTCAACTCGTCGGCTTCGGCAGGCTCGCAGGGCGGCCCGTTGCTCGGCGACTCGACAGTCAATCTGATCCAGTCCGCGCTCGGCAATATCGTCAGCGGCTCGGTCACCTCTAACGGCGTCACGTCCACACTGGCGTCGATCGGTATTTCGCTGAATACGGACGGCACGTTGACGCTTGATACGAACACGTTGAATACGGCGCTGACAAACAATCCCACCCAGGTCTCAGCGCTGTTTAACCTGACAAACGGTGTCGGCGAGCAGTTGAACACCAGCATTAACACGTTCACGTCGAGCGGCGGCATTCTCGATCAACGCACCGCAGTGTTCAGTTCTGACCTGGCAAACGTCAAGACGCAGTCGACCGCGTTGACGGCCTATCAGGCGCAGTTGACCTCACAATACACCGCGCAGTTCACCGCGCTGCAATCGTTGATGGCCACCACGGAAAACGACACTCAGTACCTGACCCAACTGTTCGGCGGCGCGGACAGCGCAGGCGCACTGGCGTCGGGCAAGTCCTGACGAACGGCTTAAGAGATCACGACGGAGCACACCAAGATGAGCCAGACGCAACTCGTTGAGCGCGTATTCAAACTGACGCAGGAAATCGCCGAGGCCGGCCAGATTGCTGACTGGCAACGCGCGGCACGCCTCGCTGAAGAGCGCTCGCCGCTGGTGCATTCCATCCAGCCGGAGCAGGACCCGACTGCGATGGTGTTGGTTCGCCGGATTCAGGCCATGAATGGCTCCGTGCTAAGCGAGGCGCGCAACACGCAAGCCGAACTCAGCGAGGAATTTCAGGTAGCCGTGCAACGCACGAAGGCCGCGCAGCAGTACAACCGCGTCGCCCTGTTCTGACATTACTGGAATATCTGGAGGCGCAAGGGGATCTGGACGGTCCGCTCATCCTGGAAGCGCTTGCTGCCTCTGCCACTGAATAACTAGAAACGCGCCGAAGTCAGGCGCGCTCGTTCGCCTCAAGCCCGCGCATAGTGGGCTTTTTTTTCGCCACGGAGACCAGCAGCGCCCGACTCCGGGACCGGCGAAATGGAGGGGAATCCGGCCTTTACTCGTCCAATCGGCCAGGGCGCGCGTCGCTAGACTATGCCAAGGACAATGCGGCCGTCGTCCGCCCGCTCTTGTCGACCCGGGCGAGGCTCGACGACGCGCGTTGCCTGGCAACCAAGGACCCTCATGACTACCGATGTCGAACCGCAGCAGGCCGTACCCCAGCACCTGACCGAAATGCCCGCCGCCAACCCGCCCAGCGAACTGGACGCGCTGGCGGGCGAATTCATCGCGACAATCGAGACCTTGTCGGCCAGCAACCTGCACGACAACGCCGAAGCGCTCGCCAATCAGATGGTCCAGGTGTTGCCGCGTCAAGGTTTTGGCTGGAAGACGCTGGCCTACGCACATCTGCGGCGCGGCGATCTCGCCGGCGCCACCGGGCCGCTGCAGAACGCTGCCGCCCTGCTGCCCGGTGACGACACATTGCGAATTCATCTGAAGGCAGCCCTCGCGATGCGTGACGGCCTTGCGGCAGATGCCCGTCAGGAATACGGAGTTGCGGGTGCGTTCTATCAGACCGTGCTGGCCACCTACCCAGATCATCCAGACGCGAACCACAAGCTCGGCGTGATCGCCATCCGGCTTCACCAGCCCGAAGCGTCGCTCGCGTACCTGGAAAAGGCGCTGGGCGGCAACCCGAACAACATGCAGTATTGGGCCAACTACATCGACGGCCTGCTGCAGGCTGACAAGCTGAAAGCGGCATGGGTGGCACTTGAAATGGCGCAGCAACGCGGACTTGCCGGGCCTGAGATCGACCGGCTGATCGGCGTCATGACTCAAGTGTCGAAGCAGCAGTCGATCAAGATTGCCAACCCGGTGCAAACGAGCGAGGCTGCGACACCGACTATCGCGGTATCGAACCCGCAGCCGGAGCCGGAACCCGCACCGGTGAGCGCCAGCAAAATCCCAGGCAATCCCGCCAAGGAAGATCACGCGCAACCCAACGTACAGGAGTCGCAAGCGCTCGCCAAGCTGTATAACGGCCAGCACGTGCAAGAGGCGCTTGCCACCGCCCGCACCTTCACCGCACGCTTTCCGCAACACGGCTTCGGCTGGAAAGTGCTTTCGGCCTCGCTGCACAGAATCGGGCAATTCGATGAAGCGCTCGCCCACGCGCTGACCGCGCTGCAATTAGCCCCTGAAGACAGCGATGTTCTGCAGATCGCAGCCGGTGTACTCATTTCGAAAGGCCGCTACGAGGAAGCAGAGAAGCTCTGCCGTCAACTGGCGGAAATGCGACCCGACTACCCGGAGGCTTACCGGGTCATGGGTATTCTCATGACCTCCATGGGGCGCTTTGATGAGGGGGAGAAGCTGTGCCGTAAGGCCATGGAACTCGGCGGTGCATCCTGGATCACGTGCAATCCGCTCGGCGTGACGCTGATGAAGCAGGGACGACTCAAGGAAGCTGCAGACATCTTCCGCAAGGCCATCGAGGTCAATCCGGACAACGAACTCGCTTACAGCAATCTGGCCTTCTGCGTCACCCACAGCGACAACGTCACACCGGCTGAGATCTTCACCGAACATCGGCGTTTCGCCGAACGCTTCGAAGCGCCGCTCAAAGCGCATTGGCCGAAGCATGACAATACGCGTGAGCCGAATCGCCAGTTGCGCGTCGGCTTCATCTCCGGCGATTTCTGCCGGCATGCAATGGCCAACTTCTTCGAGCCGGTGCTCGCGCATCTGGCGCGCGACGAAAGCCTGTCGCTCCACGCCTACTCGAACACGCAGATCATCGACGAGACAACCGGGCGCCTGCGCGGGATGTTCGACCATTGGCATCCTATCGTCGGCATGAAGGACCCGGCAGTGGCAGAGAAGATCCGCGCCGACGGAATCGACATTCTGATCGACCTCGCCGGCCATACCGCGGAGAACCGCTTGCGCTGCATGGCAAGCAAACCGGCACCGCTGCAGGCGAGCTGGATCGGTTATCCGGGCACGACCGGTCTCGATGCGGTGGACTATTTCTTCGCCGACCGCTTCTGGGTGCCAGAGCAGTTCCGCAGCCAGTTCTCTGAGCAGATCGCCTACATTCCGGCGGTTGCGCCGTTCGAAGCCGACAGGCACTGTCCTCCGCTGAACTCGCTGCCCGCCCTGCACAAGGGCCATGTGACGTTCGGCAGCTTCAACCGCCTCGACAAACTGCAGCGTGACGTGATCGCACTGTGGGCACGGGTGCTTCGCGAAGTGCCCGATTCACGGATGCTGATTGGCGCAATGCCGCGCGACGGAAGCCTCGGTGAACTGGTGGAGTGGTTTGCCGAAGAGGGCATCGCACGCGAGCGGCTTGATTTTCGCTCGCGTTCGAGCGTGCCGGTCTATCTGCAACAGCATCACCATGTGGACATCTGTCTCGACAGTTTTCCGTTCTCCGGCCTCACCACCGTGCTTCACTCGCTGTGGATGGGCGTGCCGACGCTGACGCTGCCAGCGGACACCGTGCCGGGCCGTAGTGGTTTCACGGCGATGTCGCATGTAGGGTTGCCGCAATTCATCGCGCACGACAAGGACGACTATGTGCGCAAGGCCGCAAGCCTCGCCGCCGATGTGCGGGCGCTCGCTGCATTGCGTTCCAGCATGCGCGAGCGCTGCGAGCAGTCACCGATGTTCCGTCCAGAACGCATCGCGCAAGGCATGAGCCGTGCACTGCGCGTGATCTGGCGCCGCTGGTGTGAAGACCTGCCGGCACAGTCGTTCGAAGTAGCAGAAGAGCATCACCTCGACGCGGAACATTCGTGAACAACGACATCTATCAGATCTTCTATTCGGAAGAAACCCGCCAGTCGATTGCGCCTGGCTTCATCCCGCTCGACAACACCAGGCAGCGGCCCGACTGGCGTGAATACTGGCCGATGCGCCGGTTTTTCCTCGAAAGCACGCTGAATCCCGAAGCCCGCTATGGGTTCTTCTCACCGAAGTTCACGCAGAAGACCGGGCTGACTTCGGCACAGGTCAGAGAGTTTGTGAACAATACGCCCGACGATGTGGATGTCATCACGTTCTCGCCGTACTTCGATCAGGCGGCATTTTTCACTAACGTCTTCGAGCACGCCAACCTCTGTCATCAGGGTATCGAACACGCGATCAACGGCGCACTGCGTCTGATCGCACCCGACTTGAACGTTGGTGCCACTTTCATGAGTTCGATGCAAACCGTGTTCTGCAATTACCTGATCGCGAAGCCGGCCTTCTGGCAACAGTGGCTCGAAAAGTGCGAAATGATTTTCAGGGCCGCTGAAGCGCGCGACAGTGAGCTCGCGCTGCGGCTCAACGCAGAAGTGAAATATGAGCAGCAACGGGCGCCGGCCAAGGTTTTCATCATTGAGCGGATTCCCTCGCTGATACTCGGCACGCAGCGTCAATGGAAAGTGCGCAATTTCAACCCTATGACGCTGCCGGTTGCCAGTCAGCCGCTTAGCCGTTTTGGTGCGGATCTGGTGGCGCTGGATGCGTTGAAATACGCGGCAAATGCGACGGGCTTTCCCCAGTACGTGTCCGCGTATCTGCAGTTGCGCAGCAGCGTGAATGAGCGGCTGAAGGCCTCAACGGCTAGCGCTCAGCAATGAACCGCGGCTAGCCGCCAGCAATTCATCTCTACTTGCGGAAGAAGGGGCACCGGCCGGGAATTCCGGCGGTGCCCTTACTCGCTTTACAACTGAAGATGCGGTAGCTCTTCCACTTTGGCTGTCACCCCGACGGCCGGAGCAATGTGAGGCTGCCCGAATTGCGGTGCAACGCCTTTCGAAAAGAGAAAGAACGGCTCCTGCCCGTTCACGCCAAACTTCTCAGGATCGACATCTCCCAGTACCGATGCGTGCGGATAAAGGTCGCCATTCAGTCCAGCGGCGCGGAACAGATCCGCCATGTCAGCGCCGAACAACCGCACATGGTCATCCTGGCCGAAGTAACGGATCGCAAACGGTACGGTCGCCGGCCGGTTCAGTTCAAACGTATATTTAAGCACCGGCGAATATGGCGTTTGCGCGACCAGGTGACCGCCGGGCGCGAGACAGCGCCGAAAGTCAGCTAGCGCGAGTTCGGGATGATCGACGTGCTCGAGCACGTGATTGCAGATGATCAGATCGAAGCGGCCGTCGGGAAAATCCAGCGACTCGACGTTGATCTTGCGGTGATGTGCAAGACGGGGGTGCAAGTCGCCGGCAATGTAGTCAAGCGGTTGCAATCCCCGAATTCGCGGCTCGATCATCCCTTCCGGCGCAAGATGCAGGATACGCTTGTGATGCTGGTTGTCGAGCACGCCTGATTTCGTCAAGTAAAGCCACAGGTGGCGATCCCGATCGTTGCAGCGACATTTAGGGCAAATGTGCTTGTCGAGCCTCGAACCCACACTCTCGACCTGTTTGAGGAACTCGACATCGAAAGTACCGGCCAGCGGATGCGGCAACCACGCGCCGACCGTTTGCTCGCACACGGCGCAGAAGTTCGACACGCGCGCAGCCTGCCTGCGCGCATCCACCACCGCACGAGCGTTAGCGATATCCGCCTGAAAGCAGGGTGATTCGAACAACTCGGCTGCAGGTCGTTCGGTTATCTCATCGAGCTTCGCAAGCAGCGGCTCAATTTCCTTGAAGTGCAGGTTCCCATGCGCATGGGCGTAATACTGTTTGAGACGGTTTTTCGCCTCGGGAAGCATGCTTTTTGGAATATTGCCCGCCGCAGCCTCGCCGCGCACGAACATCTCCCATTCGTAGAAACCGGCGCTCATAATCGGGCTGCTCTGGCCGGATTGCTGTCCGCCATGTTGCCGAAAGCAGCTCAAATGCCCGCGAACTGCCACCAGAGGCGCGCGCTCGGACAGATTCAGATACATCCCGACATCCGCCGGAAAATCGAGCTGCCACGAACGGTATTTCAACAGCGAGGACATGTCGACCATCTCTCGCACCAACATAACGTTGCTCGGCTCGCCGATGAAATTCTGCACCGTTGCAACCATCTTTCGGACGAGCGACTTCCTGTCGATCAGCGCCACATCCCCATTACTGACCACATGTGGTGGGATGAACGTCACCTTGTCGTGTTCGTTGATGAACGCACGGTCGTGAAACGCAAGTGCAGACTCCGGATGTTTGCGCAGCGCCTTGACCAGTGCCTCGACCGAGGTCGGCATCAGAATGTCGTCGTCGAATAACCACTTCACGTACTTGCCGGTCGCGTAACTCCACAGCTGATGCGAATTGCGCAAGCCGTCCTGAAACCCGTGGTGAAGGTAATGGACGCGTGGATCGTCAAACTGCGCAACGATGTTTCGAAGCTTGCCATCGGCCGTATCGTCGCCGACGAAGATCTCGATGTCCTTGAACGTCTGCTGACACGCGCTGGCCAACGCTTTCACAAGAAAGTCGGGCTTGAATGCAGAGATGAGAATGCTGGCTATAGCCACTGAAGCGAACCCTTCGTGAAATGAGCCAGTACCGCGCGCAGCGACTGGCGCGCCTGTGGCGCGAGCAAACGCAGCGTGCGCGCTTGCGGGGTGCGGACCGTGCCATGGATACAGAGCTTGGCCGTGGCGGGGGTCTCGCGATCCGTGGAACAGGGTGGGATATAGGCGTCAATTTGTGACGAGACCGCGGCCTCGTAGCTGCGGCCATTTTGTGGAATTGGCCACGTTTCCGCCACTTGATCGGATGATCGGACAGGGGCACCCGGTGTGACACTGTGTCGAAATGGCAGCCAAACGCATACACGCGGTCTGACAAGACGCCCACACCGGGCAAGCGAGCCTTGAGACCCAAAGGTCCACATAGGGATAAGTTCATACCGGTCACGCAACCGTACATGCCTCCGCTCGATGATTTTCTCCCCTATCTGGAGAAAATCTGGAGCAGCAAGACGTTGACCAACGGCGGTCCGTTTCAAGCACAGCCCGAGCAATCGCTTTGCGAGTATCTCGGCGTCGAGCACATCTCGCTGTTCTCTAACGGCACGCTTGCGCTGATTACTGCCTTGCAGGCGTTGAAGATCACCGGCGGGGTGATCACTACGCCGTTCAGTTTTGTCGCCACCACGCACGCGCTACATTGGAATGGCATCCGGCCCGTGCTCGTTGACATCGATCCGGTCAGCATGAATCTGGATCCACGCAAGATCGAGGCGGCCATCACGCCGCAGACGACCGCTTTGCTGCCCGTGCACGTCTACGGCAATCCTTGCGAAGTGGAGGAGATTGAACGCATTGCTGATATCTATTGCCTGCGCGTGCTGTATGACGCGGCACATGCATTCGGTGTCCGCAAACACGGCCGTTCAGTTCTCCATTTCGGCGATATGTCGGTATTGAGCTTCCATGGCACGAAGATCTTCAACACCTTCGAAGGCGGTGCGATTGTCTGCCAGGACGCCAAAACCAAGCGGCGGATCGACCACTTGAAGAACTTCGGTTTCGTCGACGAAGTGACCGTGATTGGACCGGGCATCAACGGCAAGATGAACGAAGTTCAAGCAGCGTTCGGCCTCCTGCAGTTGCAGCATATGGACCACGTGACGACCACCCGCGCGCAGATTGCCGAGCGTTATCGGTCGGCGTTTCAGAATGTCAGAGGCCTGGTGCTGCATGAAGTGCCGTCACATAGGACTGCCAATAACTCATACTTTCCCGTCCGCATCACGCGTGACTTTGGGATTACGCGCGACGCGCTCTATGACGAACTGCGAGCGAAGAACATCTGGGCGCGACGTTACTTCTATCCGCTGATCAGCGAATTTTCGCCCGTCAGGCACGGATGTTTAAACAGGCCGCCTGAGTCCCAAAACCGTGTCCAAAGAATTCGGGCCGATACACCTTAGCGTCGAAATGAAACAGTTTTAGCCTTCAATTCGACTAATTGGAGGATCCGCCACACCAATGCCCGCGCGGTCCGCGACAACTGATTGGCGCAATCGGCGCGCGACGCCTGAACACTGGCGAAAATCGGCCGACACCACGGCGGGGCGCCGAATTTCGATCCCGTGCTCCCGGCGCCCCGTCGCAGCCGAAAGCGCGCGCGGCAACGAGAATCATCGCGCGCGCATCGCGGCGTCAGGGAAGTAAGCCTGGACTGAAGGTTGCGGCGATTCTGCACGCGTGTCCGATCCTGCTGTTGCCGGCAAGTGAGCTTAGCGCTGCTCAGCGACCTTCAATCGCCCAAACAGACGCGGATTTCGGCGCTATTGCTGCTCTTCGCTGCTTTGCCCCCGGACGCGACGTTCGTCCGTATCTTTCAAAATGACGCCAAAACCAAGTGCTGTTCCGATAATTGCCGGCCCTGCCCCGCCTTTAAGCTTCATGGCACGTAATGGTCGGCATCAGGGGCGTCGGAGAGGTTTCTTTCATCGTGCCGACCAGTCCCTCATCGCAGGTCAAACGAGGAAGACTCCGTTTTCATGGCAACTGTCAGCATCCTGATCCCGGCGCGCAGAGCCGACTATCTTGGCCGCGCACTGATCAGCGCGAAACGCCAGACTTTCGAGGACATCGAAATTCTCGTCGGCGACGACACGCCCGACGCCTTGCTGGCGCCGATCGTCGCGGCCGCAGGCGATACGCGCGTGCGTTAGTTCCACCACGGTCTGCTCGACGCACGACGCAACGCACAGGCGTTCCTCAACTAGGCTTGAACAAATCTAATCGTCATGAAAGCAGTCATCCTCGCAGGCGGATTGGGTACACGGATTTCCGAAGAAACCAATCTGCGCCCCAAGCCCATGATCGAGATCGGCGGCAAGCCGATGTTGTGGCATATCATGAAGGTCTACTCCAGCCACGGCATTCACGACTTTGTGATCTGCTGCGGCTACCGGGGTTACATGATCAAAGAGTATTTCGCGAACTACTTTTTGCATATGTCTGATGTCACTTTTGACATGGCCAACAACGCCATGCAAGTGCACCATCGCCATGCCGAACCTTGGCGAGTGACGCTGGTCGATACGGGCGAAGACACCATGACCGGCGGACGCCTCAAGCGAGTACGCGACTACGTACAGGACGGCGATTTTTGCTTTACCTATGGTGACGGTATTGCTGACATCGACATCACCCAAGAAATTGTCTTTCACCAGCAACACGGCAGACTGGCGACCATCGCCGCCGTGCAACCGCCGGGGCGATATGGGGCATTGGCAATGGAAGGCGAGTGCGTGGCTGGTTTTCACGAAAAACCTCGCGGCGATGGCGGCCTCATCAACGGCGGCTTTTTTATCTTATCGCCGCGCAGCATCGACTACATTGAAAATGATGCCTCCAGTTGGGAAGCTGAGCCATTAACGAGGCTTGCCGCAGAAGGGGAGCTGATGGCGTTTGAACATCAAGGATTCTGGCAGCCGATGGACACGCTGAGAGAAAAAAACATGCTCGAAGACTTGTGGGCATCGGGCAAAGCGCCGTGGAAAATATGGCCGTGAATCAGTCTTTCTGGCCTGGCTGCCGCGTTTTTTTAACCGGACATACCGGCTTTAAAGGCGGCTGGCTGGCGTTGTGGTTAAGCGAAATGGGAGCAGAGGTTCACGGCTATGCGCTAGCCCCCGCCACCACACCAAGTTTTTACGAAGTGACCAAGTTGGCTGACCGCTTAGCCAGCAGCACCATTGCCGACATTCGTGATGCCCACGCCTTGCGCCTTGCGTTGCAGGCGGCATCGCCCGATATTGTTTTGCATCTTGCCGCCCAGCCGCTCGTGCGCTCTTCCTACGCAGAACCCGCTGAAACTTACGCAGTCAATGTGATGGGCGTGGTGAATCTCTTTGAGGCCGTGCGTCAAACGCCCACAGTTCGTGCGGTGCTGAATATCACCACCGACAAATGCTATGAGAATCGGGAGAAAAACGAACCCTACGCAGAGGATGAAACACTAGGCGGATACGACCCATATTCAAGCAGCAAAGCCTGTTCAGAACTCGTGACATCCGCTTATCGCCGCTCTTTTTTTGCGGCGCAAAATATCGCATTAGCTAGCGCTCGCGCTGGCAATGTCATCGGCGGTGGCGACTGGTCGCCCGATCGTCTTGTGCCAGATTTTTTGCGCGCCATTGATGCCGGTCAGCCGCTTGTCATTCGTTACCCTCACGCAGTTCGCCCGTGGCAGCATGTGCTCGAACCCTTATCGGGCTATCTGCAACTGGCGGAAAAGCTCTATCCCGAAAACAACGCGTATGCCGAGGCTTGGAATTTTGGTTCGGAAGACGCTGATGCTCGCTCGGTTGAATGGATTGCAGATCGCCTCTGCGCGCTCATTCCCGGCGCTAACTGGCACCAAGAAAAAGCGCCGCAACAGCACGAGGCCGGTATTCTCAAACTGAATAGCAACAAAGCCAAACAACGCCTGAATTGGCATCCACGCTGGACGCTTGATGAAGCGTTGGTGCATACCGTTGACTGGCATTTGGCTTGGCGCGAGGGTGCGGATATGCAAGTATTTTCTCTGATGCAAATTGACCAATATGGGGCGGGTCAGCAGGCAACGCAGGAGTGATAGTGGATATATTCGATCTTAAAATTCATGGGGTAAAAAAAATTGTGCTTGCCCCGCGCCGTGATTCTCGTGGTTATTTTATGAGGGCCTATGACTCAGGCGTATTTGAACAAGCGGGCCTGCACAAAAACTGGGTTCAAGAAAACCAATCAGGCACACTCAAGAAAGACACCGTTCGCGGCCTACATTTCCAGAAAACGCCCTTCACCGAAACCAAGTTGGTTCGAGTGCTGGTCGGCGCCTTGCTTGATGTATTCGTCGACTGCCGCCCCAATTCCCCCACGTTTGGAATGCACGACAAAATTGTCTTGAATGGCGACGAACCTGTTTGGCTTTTTCTTCCCAAAGGAATCGCGCATGGCTTTTGCTCCCTATCTGATGGCGCGGTTTTGAGTTACAAGGTGGATAAGCCCTATTCAGCGGAGCACGATTCAGGAATTTTCTGGAATGATCCTGAATTGAAAGTAGGCTGGCCGACCACAGTACCCGCCGAGATTTCCGACAAAGACAGGCATCTCCCCACATTTTTCCAGCAGCGGGATATTTTCAGCAAGTTTGATTTTTAACAGAGGAAAATGACATGAATCCTATTCAGCAATTCAAGGACGAGAGAGCCGATGATATTAAGCGCATGGCGGCTGATGAACACCTAAAAAAGGTATCACTCGACTGGATGATCGCTTCCGACCAATATAAATATTCATACAACTACACATGGCTTGGCCGTCCAATCATCAAGTACCCAAGCGACATCGTGGCAACTCAAGAGATTATTTGGGCAGTCAAACCCGATTTAATTATTGAAACCGGCATCGCGCATGGCGGAAGCCTGATGTTGTCGGCATCTATGCTTGAGATAAATGGCGGCGATGGCCTGGTGCTGGGCATTGACATCGACATTCGCGAGCACAACCGTAAAGAAATCCTCAATCATCCGATGGCAAAACGCATCCAAATGATTGAAGGCTCGTCCATATCCGCCGAGACGATGGCGCAGGTACGAGAAATCGCCTATGGATGTAAGCGCGTGATGGTCTTTCTCGATTCGCTGCACAGCCACGCTCACGTCGCGGCTGAACTTGAGCTTTACGCGCCCTTAGTCAGTATCGGTTCATACCTTGTGCTGCCCGATACTTTTATTGAGTATTTTCCGAAGGGCTATTACTCCGCAAACCGCCCGTGGGATGTTGGCGATAACCCAATGACGGCTATGCGAGATTTCTTGAAGGGCAATAACGAATTTGAGATAGATCGGCAACTCTGTGACAAGTTGATGATTACAGAGGCGTTTGATGGCTATTTGAAGCGTGTCCGGTGATCTGCTATGCGTATCTTGTTAACCGGCGCATCGGGATTAATTGGCTCTGCTGTCTATGCAAGTCTCAAAACACACGAGTGTTTTCGGTTAGGGCGAGATTTATCCAAAGCCGATTGCCTGTGCGATCTATCAGACCTGGCGAACTGGCAAATCTTCCCGGCCTGTGATGCACTGGTGCATTGCGCTGGCGTTGTTGACGAAAATTTTGCCGATGGTGCCATCAGCAATTTGACAGAAATCCTTGCTGGCGCCGAGGGGCTTGCCCAACGTGCCAAAGAAGCGGGTGCCAAGATTGCCATTTATGTTTCCAGCTCCCACGTCTATGGAAAACAAGAAGGCACGATAGACGAAAGTCGGCCAGCTAATCCCTTATCCTACTACGCAATAGCGCACTTCTGCACGGAGCAGATTTTCAGAAAAGTATTTTCAGGCGGAGATTGCCAAGTGGTCGTTCTGCGCCCCAATGCCGTATACGGGGCGTTGCCGGACTTGCATCATTTTCGGCGATGGAGCTTGATTCCCTTCTCGTTTCCTCTTGAGGCTTATATGCATGGTCAAATCACGCTCCGTAGCAGCGGTGAGCAAAGGCGCAACTTCGTGAGCAGCCGCTCTATCGCAGAGACGATTTGCCGCATACTGGACACCCCCTTCAAGATGCCAGCCATCATCAATGTGTTGGGGAACACAACCGAATCTGTCTACCATTACGCCGAGCGTTCGGCTGACAGTCTTTTTAGAGTAAGCGGACGGCATTGCGCAGTTGTGCGTCCTTCGGTCGATTCGCCAACAAATAAGCCAAACCCCTTTAGCTATGCCAGTGAGTTCTCGCAGGTTCAGGAAACCATCAGCCCGGATGAGCACCTCGATCAACTCATGCTTCAATTATCACAAGACTCTGACTGGCTAATGGAGCGGCCATAAATTCAACCGACAAGGAAAACCTTTTCACATGAGTGAATATTCATACAACCAAGATGGCTTATCCACTAACCACAATACGGGGTGGATGAGCGACCCGCGTTTTGCCACGGCTTATGCGGCGGGCGAAGCAACAGGTTCTTGGAGCGGCGCGGCTATTCATTGGCGTGTGCATGTTGCGTGCTGGTTTGCGGAACGCGCGATGCAGCGCGAAGGTGACTTGATCGAGTGCGGTGTTAATCGTGGCGGTATCGCCCGCTCCATTCTTTCCTACTGCTCGGAGCAAATTAGCGCAAAGCGTTTTTACCTGCTCGACACTTATGAAGGGATTCCGAATTCGGTTTTGTCCGAACGTGAACGCGCGCATTTTGAGCGTTTTAAAAATTATTACAGCGAATGCTATCAGGCGGTTGTCCAGACCTTCAAAGCGTTTCCCAATGTTTATCCGATCCGCGGTCTTGTTCCTGAAACCTTTAACCAAGTCGAATCAAAACAGTTTTCCTTTGTTCATATCGACATGAACAACGTAAAGTCTGAAATGGCTGCCGCAGAGTACCTTTGGCCGCTGATGGTTGATGGCGGGGTCATGCTACTTGATGATTATGGATGGGAGGCGTGCAGGGATCAGCGTGATGCTTTTGATGCGTTTGCTGCAAAGCGCGGATTGTCCGTGCTGAGCCTGCCCACCGGACAAGGCGTGTTGATGAAGGCGGAGGCCACGAGTAGAAACATCAGTGTTCCGCATAATGGTCTGATGATTCATCCAACCGCCTATGTCAGTGAAAATGCGGTGATTCAGCCTTCGGTAAAGGGCTCGTTGTTTGCCATCGGCGCGCACACGCAAGTCTATGACTTCGTCGTCATCAAGGCCGTTGGTGGCTCAGGCGACATAAAAATCGGGGAGCATTGCTACATCAATTCCCATTGCACGCTTTTCTCAGGCAACGGCATCGCGCTCGGCAATTATGTGTTGATCGCCCCGGGCTGCGTTATCGCGCCGGCTAATCATGCTTATTTGTCCCGGCAGGAGGTCATGCGGCATCAAGGATTCATGCCCAGCAAAGGGGGCGTGGTGATTGAGGATGATGTGTGGATTGGCGCTAACTCGACTATTCTTGATGGCGCGCATATCGGACAAGGTGCCATCATCGCGGCAGGCAGCGTGGTCAGGGGTGAGGTAGGGGCGTTCGAGATATGGGGCGGTGTGCCAGCGCGTTTGATTGGTCAGCGGCCAAAAGATGTGGAATTGGATGTGAAATTGACAGACCAAGAGAAAAAGCAACCATTGGTGACGGTGCTGATTCCCACCTTCAACCGCGCGGAGATGCTGAAAGCCGCCGTAGGCTCGGTATTGATGCAAACCTTCACGGATTGGCAACTGATCGTCTCGGACAACGCCTCTACCGACCATACCCGCGAAGTCATGGCTGAATTGATCGCGCAGGATAGCCGCATTCAGTATTTTCGCCATAAAGAAAACATCGGGATGCTGGGTAACTGGGAATCGCTCATCAAGCGCATTGACACAAAATACTTTGTGGTCTTGACTGATGATGACCTTTTGCTCCCTGAGTTTTTCGCACAAATACTACCTCATCTTGAGAATGACCCCGAATTGGGCATGTGTTTTGGCACCACCTATATTCTGGATGGCGATGGCAGACATATGGCGAACGCGCCTGCGGCGATGAAACCGGGGCGTTACAGCGTGGGAGAAGGGGCGGTGGAAATGACGTATCGGCAGCATCCCGCCTCAAACGGCGCATTAACGCGAACCGCTGCGTTTCTTAACGTTGGCGGGTTCGACGTGCGGGCGCATTATGTGGCGGATTTGGATTTCATGCTGCGCGTCGCTGTTTTTTGTCCTGTGATGTATGTCGATCATTATGTTGCCTGCCATATTCAACATGCGAACAATGCATTCGCCAATGCTAATGCTTGGCATCCAGGCTTAACGGTGTTATTTGAAAATTTGCAGTCCATGAAAGGCTTATCCAAGCAGCTCCTAGAGGGCATTACCAACAATCTTCTGGCGCAAGCTGGCCGCCGCTGACCCATAAAGATCATGCGTATTTTTTGCCTTTGTCATTTGCCACCCGTTTTCCCGCTCCCCAAAGACACATGCTTTATCGGCATGGGTGACTATCGGGATTTTCCAGCGGGCTACCATGTGAGCGAAATTGCTGACGAACTGGATGCCCTGCATCCTTTTCTTGCTGGCGCGTCAGGCGCGTTCGCTATTGCGCGAATACTCAAAAGAATCAATGCTTCAGATGGTCGTATCTGCCTCATGCTGCACCGGAAATTTATTGCTCCCCACGCGTTTGGCAACCCGGCTCCCAATTATCCCGGCATGTTTATGTTGGATGCCGCCGCCGCCGCGCAGATTGACTTTACAGCACTCGCGGCCAACGTCCACACACCGTATCTGCTCGCCCAACCGGTTAGAGTGGGCAATCTGTATCGACAATTTGCCTCGGTGCACAAAATTTCTGATCTTTTGCGTTATGTGGCGATTGCGGTGGAGCTTGGAGTATTGACACCGGAGGAGTCGTCATTGTTTTTCTCAGACGACACTCTAATTCCATGTGGTGTCGAATGCGGGATTTTCCCAACCGAGGTTTTTCTGACCATCATCGAAAAACTGGAGCGAGTTTGCGTCACCTTTCTGCGCTCACATATGCCCAGCTCGTTTGACTCTTACAACCGTCGCGCGCTCGACTTTTGTAATGAAAGGCTGGGGAGCTTTTTGCTTAAGCGGGTATTGTTAAGTTCAATGCAAGAAATTCCTGCGCAATACTTCGGCTACATGCACACCGTTGGCGACACGCAGAAATATGTTCCGGGAGGCATGCCCGTCAAGGCAACCCAACATAAACCCTACGGCAATATGGGGAAATCCGACCACGAATCCGTGGCTACCTCTACTGATGCGTGGGACGAACAGGCATATGTAGCGGCCAATCCGGACATTGCCGAAGCGATTGCCAGAGGTCAGATTAAGTCTGGGTATCAGCACTACGTGACGTATGGTCGCAAGGAAGGACGACCAATCAATGTGAAACCCCATAACGGCGATTGACTGTCAATGTCGGTCGTAATTTCCCCAGAAGGAGATGCGGCAAAAATCTCGGACTGGTTTATGCCGCAAGTCCGAGGCTCTCCCGGTATTCGAGCGGCCTCAGTGAGCCAAGCGAGACCTTGATCCGCTTTGCGTTATACCAGCGGATGTAAGAGTTGACTACTTCAATGAACTGCTCAATGCTTGTAGCCCGCCAGTCCCGAGAATAGAACAGCTCCAGAAAATTAATTTCGTTTTTCAGTTCTTCGAGGTTTCTTACAACCTTCACCGAAGCCGTTACGCCTAGACGTTCGCCGACTGCTGTCCGAAGCAGCTCATCCCCACTTACGACAATGCAGGTCTCCTCGCCGAATGGGATCTGCTCGATTTGCTGGCAAAACGCTTCGCAGATGACTGCGTCTCGAAATCCCTTTTCGGAATCACCCGGAGAAAAAGGAGGGAGGCGCAGGAGCGTCGTCCAATCTACGCGCGAGACGTTGCACTCGATAATTTCGGTGCTCAAGGAACGAAGCTGTTCGTCTACCGTCTTGGTGATGGCTTTTACGGTAAGCGGCCAGCAAACGCATCTTGAGTCTGGCTGTGGCGCTTGGGAGTATCGTGTCCACTAAACGAATAAGCGGACACGTGAACACTATCGAATCGGAGTCACTCCCGGAGCGTCGTCGTCGGCAACGCTACAGCGAGGAGTTCAAGGCCAAGGTGGTAGCGGCCTGCCAGGGAATCGGTGTATCGGTTGCGGCGGTCGCGCTGGAACACAGGCTCAATGCGAATTTGCTGCGACGCTGGATCGATCAGGCAGAAGGTCGACTTCCCAGGAGGCCGTTGGGCCGCCCACCAGTCACGCCACCGTCGCTGCCAGCCTTTGTGCCAGTGGCATTGGCAACACCGAGTTCGCACTCGCCTGAGATCCGCATTGAGATTCGCCGTGGAGATCAGTCGGTAACGGTTAGCTGGCCGACATCAGAGGCAGCACAATGCGCCGCATGGCTGCGTGAGTGGCTCGCATGATCCGAATTGATGAGGCATGGCTGGCAGTCGACCCGCTGGACATGCGTGCCGGCTTCGACACGGCACTGGCGCGGGTGGTCAAGGTATTTGGCGCTGCGCATCCACACCATGCCTATCTGTTCGCCAACCGGCGAGCCAATCGCCTGAAGGTGCTGGTTCACGACGGCATCGGGATCTGGCTGGCAGCACGACGTCTGAACGAAGGACAGTTCGCCTGGCCTCACGCTGGCAGCGAACCGAAGCAACACGCACTCACACAGGAGCAGCTCGCAGGTCTGGTGGTGGGTTTGCCGTGGCAGCGCATCGGCCCGAACGGTGTGATCCGCGTCGTATGAGGCCCACAGGGACGTAAACTGTTGCGCTTCCACGGTGCCTGGGGTTCTGGCAGACTGGTCTGCATGAACCTGCCCGCCGACCTCAACGCCCTCAGCCCGGAACAGTTGCGCACGCTCGCCGCGCAGCTGATTGCCAAGGTGCAGGAGAGAGACCGGGAGATTGAGGAGAAGACGCGGGAGGTCAAGGAGAATGAACGCGAACTGCATTACCGGCAGACGCGTATCGAGCAGCTGAGCCACGAGATCTCCATCCTCAAGCGCCAGCAGTTTGGCCGGCGCAGCGAACAGTTCAGCAGCGAGCAGATGAGCCTGCTGGAAGAAGCGATCGACGCCGATCTGGCCGCCATCGAACTGGAACTCGAGCAGCTTCAACCACAGGCCGCAGTCGACCAGTCACCCCAGCAACCGAAGCGCGCATCACTGCCGGCGCAACTGCCGCGCAAAGAGATCCTCCACGAGCCGGATAGCACCATATGTCAGTGTGGCTGCGAGCGCGTGCGAATCGGTGAGGACATCAGCGAGAAGCTGGACTACACGCCGGGCGTGTTCACGGTTGAGCGGCATATCCGTGGCAAGTGGGTGTGCAAGAACTGCGAAACGCTGATTCAGGCGCCGGTGCCCGCGCACGTCATCGACAAGGGTATCCCGACCACGGGACTGCTGGCCTCGGTACTGGTTGCCAAGTACGCTGATCACCTTCCCCTGTATCGTCAGGAACAGATCTTTGCGCGGGCGGGTCTGGCAATACCGCGATCGACATTAGGTGCCTGGGTCGGCGCGTGCGGTATGCAACTGCAGCCGCTGGTCGATGCACTCCATCAGGAAATCCTGCAGCAGGGTGTGCTGCATGCGGATGAGACGCCGGTACAGATGCTCAGTCCCGGCAAGGGGAAGACACACCGGGCGTATCTGTGGGCGTATACACCCACGCACTTCAGTGAACTGCGCGCCGTGGTCTACGACTTCGCGCTCAGCCGTGCAGGCGAACATGCCCGTACCTTCCTCGCCGGCTGGCAAGGCAAACTGGTGTGCGACGATTACAGCGGGTACAAGGCTGGCTTCCAGCAGGGCATCACTGAAATCGGATGTGCCGCGCACGCACGGCGCAAGTTCTTCGACCTGCACGCCAATCACAGCAGTCAGGTCGCTGGGCAGGCCCTACCGTACTTCGCTGCGCTTTACGACATCGAGCGCGACGCTGCAGGACTGGACGCCGATGAGCGCCGCAAGCTTCGGCAAAGCCTGGCCAAACCAGTGTGGGATCTACTTTACGAATGGATGGTGGCGCAGCGCAAGCTGGTCTCGGAAGGTTCAGCGATTGCGAAAGCGCTCGACTACAGCCTCAAGCGTTGGGATGCGCTCACGCGCTATCTCGACGACGGGCACGTGCCTATAGACAACAATTGGGTAGAAAACCAGATACGTCCATGGGCAATGGGGCGTTCATTGTGCACCTCCTTCTGAGACCTCGATAAACATTGGGATTTGTCCTTCCCCATCATTGCGACACGGACGATGTTTGCGCGATAAGGCCGCTGTAACCGCATCGCTGCGCAG
>NZ_JBAURZ010000384.1:0-1924 GCF_049581445.1 Paraburkholderia sp.
GTGTCGAGACGCACTGGAACACGCCGGTGGACGAGCAGGCACTGCCGCCCGCGCGCGTGACGGTCGATTGCCGCGGCCTCGGCGCGAAGGCGGTTCTGCCTACGTTGCGCGGGATTCGAGGTGAGGTCGCAAGAGTGCATGCGCCGGGCATCAACCTCACGCGTCCGGTGCGGCTGCTGCATCCGCGTTATCCGCTGTACATCGCGCCCAAGCAGGACGATCTCTACGTGATCGGCGCTACCGAAGTTGAAGGTGAGGACATGTCGCCCGTCAGCGTGCGTTCCGCTTTGGAACTGCTGAGCGCGGCGTTCTCGATTCATCCGGGCTTCGGTGAGGCGCGCATACTCGAACTGAATTCGCAGTGCCGCCCCACGTTGCCGGACCACCGTCCGGCGCTGGTTTGGGATGGCGCGCACACCGTGCGCGTGAACGGCCTGTACCGGCATGGCTACATGATCGTGCCGGAAGTCGCCGACGAGGCGGTGCGCTTCGCGGTTGCGCTGCTGGACGGCCGTATCGGCGACGCCGACGCTTTTGCCGACTGGCGGCGCGATGCCCGCTGGAGCGAGCTGTTCCAGCTTGGCCGGCTCGACTCTCAGTATCACTCGCGGGTGCCGGCATGAGCGTTGCGACGCGAATTGCAGCGGCAGCCTGTCTGGCCACCTGTATCACCGATTGAACCGTATTTGCAGACCATGGACATTCATATCAATCAGAAGCCGCTCTCGCTCCCCGACGGAGCGACCGTCGCCGACGCACTGTCCGCCTTCGGCGCCCGTCCGCCATTCGCGGTCGCCCTGAATGGCGATTTCGTTGCCCGCACCCAGCACGCCGCGCGCGCGCTGCAAGCCGGCGACAAGCTCGACGTCGTGCAACCCGTCGCCGGCGGCTAACCCGGCCAGCGCCTACGGCTAAATAAGCGACCGCCTACCGCTTAGCGGCCGTGCATCGCCAGAGACAAGGATTTCCAGATGAACGCTTCCACCACCGCTGACGCCCTCACGCTGTACGGCGAAACTTTCGCCAGCCGCGTGCTGCTTGGCACCTCGCGCTATCCGTCGCTGCAGTCGCTGTCCGATTCAATCGACGCAGCAAAGCCCGGCATGATTACCGTCGCGCTGCGCCGTCAGATGAACGAGGGCGGCGCCGAAGCCGGCTTCTTCGATCTGCTCAAACGTCACGGCGTGCCGCTGCTGCCGAATACGGCTGGCTGCCAGAGCGTCGGCGAAGCGGTCACGACCGCGCACATGGCGCGCGAAGTCTTCGAAACCGACTGGATCAAGCTCGAACTGATCGGCGACGACTACACCCTGCAGCCTGACCCGGTGGGCCTGATCGAAGCCGCCGCGCGGCTCGTCAAAGACGGCTTCAAGGTATTGCCGTATTGCACGGAAGATCTGGTGATCGGGCGCCGTCTGCTGGATGCAGGCTGCGAGGCGCTGATGCCATGGGGCGCGCCAATCGGCACCGGCAAGGGGGTCATCAATCCCTATGGCTTAAGGGTCCTGCGCGACCGGCTGCCCGACGTGCCGCTGATCGTCGACGCTGGCCTCGGCGTGCCGTCGCATGCAGCGCAAGTGATGGAGTGGGGCTTCGACGGCGTGCTGCTGAACACCGCGGTGTCGCAGGCGACGCATCCTGAAGCGATGGCCCGCGCGTTTGCGCTCGGCGTCGAAGCGGGCCGCCAGGCATATCTGGCCGGTCCAATGGCCGAACGTGAAACCGCCCACGCGAGCACGCCGGTGGTCGGCATGCCGTTCTGGCATCAGGATGGGAGCGCCGCATGACGTCCACGACAAACCAGACTCTGCCGCTCACGGGCCGCGACCTGTTCTGGCCGCCCGCCGATGAACTCACCGAAGCCGCGGAGCGCATCCGCGCGCGCCTCGGCGACTGGCCGCAGTCTCACGTGGCGTGGCGCATC
>NZ_JBAURZ010000385.1:0-8347 GCF_049581445.1 Paraburkholderia sp.
GTGCGCAGCAGCTCCAGCACCCGGATCACATCCGGCTCTGCAAGGTCGCCTTCTGGTTCCTTGCGCACGAGTAGCAAGTCCATCAGGTCGTTATCGCTCAGCTCTAGCAGGCGCGTAAGTGCGCCCACATCGGCGTCGCTGAGGTCATGCTCGTATTTGCCGAAAAAGCGCTCGAAAATCAGATCGTTTTCCAGCAGGCCGCGCCGGGCGCGCCAGCGAAGGCGCGCCCGCCGAAGCGGGTCGGCTTGATGCGAATCTTCCATGTCAATCAAGCTCAGACAGCACGGCGAACCATCAATTCCTTGATCTTGCCGATCGCCTTCGTCGGGTTGAGACCCTTCGGGCACACATCGACGCAGTTCATGATCGTATGGCAACGGAACAGACGGTACGGGTCTTCCAGGTTGTCGAGACGCTCGCCGGTTGCTTCGTCACGGCTGTCCGCGATGAAGCGATAGGCCTGCAGCAAACCAGCCGGCCCAACGAACTTGTCCGGATTCCACCAGAAGCTCGGGCACGACGTCGAGCAGCTTGCGCAAAGAATGCACTCGTACAGACCGTCCAGCTCTTCGCGTTCTTCCGGCGACTGCAGACGTTCCTTTTCCGGCGGCGGCGTATCGTTGATCAGGTACGGCTTGATCGAGTGATACTGGTTGAAGAACTGCGTGAAGTCGCAGATCAGGTCGCGCACGACGGGCAGGCCCGGCAACGGACGCAGCACGATCTTCTGCGGCAGGTCGTTCATGTTGGTCAGGCACGCCAGACCATTCTTGCCGTTGATGTTCATTGCGTCCGAACCGCACACGCCTTCACGGCACGAGCGACGGAACGACAGGGTTTCATCCACTGCTTTCAGCTTGAGCAGCGCGTCGAGCAGCATGCGTTCGTGCGAGTCGATTTCGATCTCATACGATTGCATGCGCGGTGCTGCGTCCTTGTCCGGATCGTAGCGGTAGATTTCAAATGTACGCTTGGCCATTTCTGAATTCCTTTGACTTGTGCCTTAGAAGGTACGCGCTTTCGGCGGCACCGATTCGACGGTCAGCGGTTGCATGTGAACCGGCTTGTAGTCGAGGCGATCACCTTCGCTGAACCACAGCGTATGGCGCAGCCAGTTTTCGTCGTCGCGATGTTCGAAGTCGTCCTGTGCGTGCGCACCACGGCTTTCCTTCCGCGCTTCTGCCGACACCATCGTGGCGCGTGCCACTTCAATCAGGTTCGCCAGCTCCAGCGCTTCCACGCGTGCCGTGTTGAAGACCTTCGACTTGTCCTTCAGGTGGATGCTGTCGACGCGTTCAGCCACTTCGCGGATGCGCTGCACGCCGTCAGCCAGCAGCTTCGAAGTACGGAACACACCGGCGTGTGCCTGCATCGTGGCGCGGATGTCGTTCGCGACGTCCTGCGTGTATTCGCCGGACGAGGACTTGTCCAGCTTGTCCAGACGCGACAGCGCGAAATCAGCGGCATCAGCCGGCAGCGGCTTGTGCTCCTTGATTTCCTTCACGTGCTTGACGATGTGGTTGCCAGCCGCGCGGCCGAACACCACCAGGTCGAGCAGCGAGTTGGTACCGAGGCGGTTCGCGCCGTGCACCGACACGCACGAGCATTCGCCCACTGCGTAGAAACCGTTGACCGGCTCTTCGTGACCCCGTGACGTACCCACGACCTGACCGTGAATGTTGGTCGGAATACCGCCCATCTGATAGTGGATGGTCGGCACAACCGGGATCGGCTCTTTAATACAGTCAACGTTCGCGAACTTCATGGCGATTTCGCGGATCGACGGCAGACGCTTCATGATCGTCTCGGCGCCGATGTGCGACAGGTCGAGCAGCACGTGATCCTTGTTCGGACCCACGCCACGGCCTTCCTTGATTTCCTGGTCCATCGAACGCGAAACGAAGTCACGCGGCGCCAGATCCTTCAGCGTCGGTGCATAGCGTTCCATGAAACGCTCGCCGTTCGAGTTACGCAGAATGCCGCCTTCGCCGCGCACGCCTTCGGTAATCAGCACGCCCGCGCCGGCCACGCCGGTGGGGTGGAATTGCCAGAATTCCATGTCTTGCAGTGCGATGCCCGAACGCGCAGCCATACCCAGGCCGTCACCGGTGTTGATGAACGCGTTGGTGGACGCTGCGAAGATCCGGCCTGCACCGCCCGTAGCGAACAGCGTGGTCTTGCCTTCGAGAATATAAACGTCGCCGGTTTCCATTTCGAGCGCGGTCACGCCGAGTACGTCGCCTTCGGCGTCGCGGATCAGATCCAGCGCCATCCATTCGACGAAGAACTGCGTCTTTGCTTCGACGTTCTGCTGGTACAGCGTGTGCAGCAGTGCGTGACCGGTACGGTCAGCCGCCGCGCAAGCGCGTTGCACCGGCTTTTCGCCGTAGTTGGCCGTGTGGCCGCCAAACGGACGTTGATAGATCGTGCCGTCCGCATTGCGGTCGAACGGCATGCCCATGTGTTCCAGTTCGTAGACAGCGTTCGGTGCTTCGCGGCACATGAACTCAATCGCGTCCTGGTCGCCGAGCCAGTCGGAACCCTTGATCGTGTCGTAGAAGTGATAGTGCCAATTGTCTTCGCTCATGTTGCCGAGCGAGGCGCCGATACCGCCTTGAGCAGCGACCGTGTGCGAACGCGTCGGGAACACCTTGGACAGCACGCAAACCGACAGACCGGCGCGCGCGAGTTGCAGCGAAGCGCGCATCCCCGAGCCGCCTGCGCCGACGATAACCACGTCAAACTTGCGACGCGGAAGAGAATTCTTGATTGCAGCCATTCTTTTATACTCTCCAGAGAATCTGCGCAGCGTAGCCGGCACACGCCAACAGCCAGACGATCGTCAGGGCCTGAAGGAGGAGACGCACACCGACGGGCTTGATGTAGTCCATCCAGATGTCACGAATACCTACCCACGCGTGGTAGAACAGGGACAGCAGCGTCACGAACGTGGCGAGCTTCATCCATTGCGTCGCGAAGATCGACGCCCAGCCGTCGTACGAAAATTCTTGTGCACCGAAGAACCACACGAGCAGGATGATCGTGTAGATCGCCATGATGGCGGCGGTGATACGTTGTGCGAGCCAGTCGCGCAGACCGTAGTGCGCGCCAACGACGAGACGCTTCGGGCCGATTCGGTTGTTAGCTGCCATTTTTTTAGAATGCTCCGAAGAGTTTGAGCGCAAAAGCAATCGTCAGAAGCGACGAGACGACCAGCACGATGATGGAAGTTTGCTTGCCCTTCTCTTTAGTCGTGAGGTTGTGGCTCGTGTCCATGAACAGGTGACGCACGCCAGCGCAGAAGTGGAACAGGAAAGCCCACGCGAGAACCAGCGTGATGATCTTGACGATGATGTTGGAGAGGAAGCCCTTGAAGACGTCGAAGCTAAGTTCGGACGTCAGGCTTTGATCAAAGAGGTAAAGCAGGAACGGAAGAAACACAAACAGCAACAACCCGCTGACGCGGTGCAAGATGGATATCCGCCCTGCGAGCGGTAGGCGATACGCCATCGTTATTTGCCCGATACCGATGTTCCGGAATTCCGGTCTCGGTTTTTTTACGGCTTCAGCCATGCTAGACCCCTACTATGTAGTAACACTAATCCGCAATTTTAGCGCCTTTTTATATCGCGCTGCAGCGAAAAACCCCACTGGTCCCTTGCCACACGCGCAACAAAGGCGTCTTCAAGCAGGCCCGCGCAAGATACGCAGTGCCCATCTGGCAACGCTGATGAACCCTTGAGCACATCAATCCGGCCCGCGCTGCGAGCCGTTTTACAACCCGGCTTCAACTGAGATCGTTCTGATAGTAGTACCCAGTTGTGACATACCATCCACGCCGCACTTCGACCGGACGGTCTCCATAGGTATAGGACACACGTTCGACCGATAGCAATGGAAATCCTGGCGGCACGTGCAGCAGATCCGCCACCGAAGGGTCCGCCGCCACTGCCCGAATCTTCTCGGAAGCCCTGATCATGCGGGTTCCGAACTCCGTTTCGAACATCGCGTAGAGCGGGCCTTTGTACTCGGAGAGCCGTTCGAGCGTGAGGCCGCGAAACATGACGCCCGGCAGCCAGATCTCGTCGAGTACCGTGATTTCACCATCAAACTGCAAAAGGCGTTTGATTTGCACCACCGGGTCGGCTGGCTTGAGGTCGAGTTGCCGTGCAATTTCCGCCGTGGCGCGTAACCGTCGGCATTCGAGCAGGTGGCTTACATGGGGATGTTCGGCGCCGTCATCGGCGAGCAATCTCAGGAAGCGAAATTGGGCCCGGTCTTCGTTGTGCGTTGCAACAAAAGTCCCTTTGCCCTGACGCCTCACCAGCAGGTTGTCTGCCGCCAGTTCGTCAATCGCTTTACGAACCGTGCCTTGGCTCACCTTGAATCGCGCAGCGAGTTCGACCTCGCTCGGAATGATTTCACCAGGCTTCCATTCACCTGATTCAAGACTCTGCGTAATCAACCCCTTGATCTGCTGATACAAAGGGCTAAAGGTAGGCGAAGTGACGGGCGCGGCAGCGGGCACGCTCTCGCCAGGCCCCGCAGGGCCAATAGGATTCGCGGTGCTCGCCGGGTTCGAAGTCATGCGCGCATTTCATCATAAAGGCCCAGCCGCCGTCCAGACCTTTCCCGGCAATAGATATGTCTTATATAAGACATAAGATACTGTTGACTTTGTGTGTCCCGACTCCTACACTCCTTGGCGAGCAAGGGTTTGCGGGCAATCTCATGGCCGTTTTCGGGGTTCTTTCCGAACGGCGCTGTGCTCCGAAGGCCACTCTGCATCATGCTGTTCTCTCATGCGGTTCAGGTTTCGATTCGCCGGTCTTTGTCCCGTCAGACGCTTCGGAAACACACCAGTGCAGGAGCCCGGCACCATGCAGCGCCCACCGGTGTCCCGCGCACCTCGCTCCGCTGCACAGGTTTCCGGCATGGCGGGCTCGCCGCAACGCGTTTTGTGACCTCAGCTTCTGTAAGGGGTCCCGCGTAACAGTGAATTCCGCCGTGTTTCACAACGCTTCGCCTAACGCGCATATAGAATGGCGTTTTCCCTAGCGTCTAACGCATCGTCCTGGAGAATTCTCAATGGCTAAGCCCGCAAAGCGCGTTGCCGTCACCGGCGCCGCAGGTCAAATCGCTTACTCCCTGCTGTTCCGCATTGCCAATGGCGATCTGCTTGGCAAGGACCAGCCGGTCGTCCTGCAACTGCTCGACCTGCCGCAAGCGCAAGCCGCAGTGAAAGGCGTCGTGATGGAACTGGATGATTGCGCGTTCCCGCTGCTGTCGGGCGTCGTGATCACTGATGATCCCAAGGTCGCATTCAAGGATGCTGACGTCGCCCTGCTGGTCGGCGCCCGTCCGCGCTCGAAGGGCATGGAACGTAAAGATCTGCTGTCGGCCAACGCCGAGATCTTCACGGTGCAAGGCAAGGCGCTAAACGAAGTCGCCAGCCGCGACGTGAAGGTGCTGGTGGTCGGCAACCCGGCCAACACGAACGCTTACATCGCAATGAAGTCGGCGCCGGATCTGCCGAAGAAGAACTTCACCGCCATGCTGCGTCTGGACCACAACCGCGCGCTGTCGCAACTGGCTGCCAAGTCGGGCAAGCCGGTCGCTTCGATCGAAAAGCTGGCTGTGTGGGGCAATCACTCGCCGACCATGTACCCGGATTTCCGCGTTGCTACGGTTGACGGCCAGTCGCTGACCAAGCTGATCAACGACGACGAATGGAACCGCAACACGTTCATCCCGACCGTCGGCAAGCGCGGCGCGGCGATCATCGAAGCACGCGGCCTGTCGTCGGCAGCGTCGGCAGCCAACGCTGCGATCGACCACGTACGTGACTGGGTGCTCGGCACGAACGGCAAGTGGGTGACGATGGGTATTCCGTCGGACGGTTCGTATGGCATTCCGGAAGACATCATCTACGGTGTGCCGGTTACGTGTGAAAACGGCGAGTACAAGCGTGTTGAAGGCCTCGAGATCGACGCGTTCTCGCGCGAAAAGATGGACGGCACGCTGAACGAGTTGCTCGAAGAGCGCGAAGGCGTCCAGCACCTGCTCGGCTAAGCGCCTGACGCAGACAAACCGGGACTCCGTTGCTCGCCGACGGGTTCCGGTTTTTTACATCCAGTTTCTCAACGAGAATCCACGCCCCTGACGCCGAAGATGCGCGCCCTGATACCCGCCGAAGTGCTGTTTGACGGCGAAGCGCCGCCCACTGTTCTGCCTGCCTGCGACCACTACGCCGGCAGTGAGAAGCTGATGCTGAAATCGCTCGCTTTGCAGCAGGAGCTGGGGCCGGTGTTCGACATCACGCTCGACTGCGAAGACGGCGCCCAGGTGGGCCGCGAAGCGGAGCATGCCGAGCTGGTTGCATCGATGCTGGGTAGCGAGCATGACCGCTTTGGCCGCGTCGGCGTACGGATTCACGATTTCAATCACGCGCACTGGCGCGACGACGTGCGGCTGATTCTGCGCGCCGCTCAACGCGCCCCTGCCTTCATCACCCTGCCGAAAGTTCGCAGCGTGCCCGATGCCGCCGAAATGTGCGCGTTCATCGAGGCGACGCGGCGTGAAATGGGCATCGATCAAACCATCCCGGTACAACTCCTGGTGGAAACGCATGGCGCCCTGACGCATGCTTTCGCACTGGCAGCCCTACCGGGTGTCGAGGCGCTGAGCTTCGGCCTGATGGACTTCGTCTCCGCCCACGATGGCGCCATTCCAGACAGCGCAATGCGCTCGCCCGGCCAGTTCGATCACCCGCTGGTGCGGCGCGCAAAGCTCGAAATCTCGGCGGCGTGTCACGCACACGGCAAGGTGCCGTCGCACAATGTCAGCACCGAGGTGCGCGATATGAGCATCGTGGCCAACGACGCCACGCGCGCACGCAACGAGTTCGGCTATACGCGGATGTGGAGCATCCACCCCGCGCAGATTCCGGCCATCGTCGCCGCCTTCGCGCCGCGCGATGAAGAGATCGCTACAGCGGCTGAGATCCTGCTGGCTGCGCAGTCTGCCCAATGGGGGCCAACGCGCCATCACGATACGCTGCATGACCGCGCGAGCTACCGCTACTACTGGTCAGTGTTGCGCCGCGCCCGCTCCACCGGGCGCGCGGTACCTGCAGAGGCCGCGCCGCTCTTCACTACAGACGGTTCCCGCTCGCCGAAGGAGTCTGCATCATGAGCACCCCCTCGAATGTTTTGAATCTGACGGCAGGCGCCGCTTTCCGCGCCGCCGTAGCGACGGAAAAGCCGTTGCAGGTGGTAGGCGCGATCAATGCCAACCACGCGCTGCTGGCAAAGCACGCGGGCTTCAAGGCCATTTACGTGTCGGGCGGCGGTGTAGCTGCCGGTTCGCTTGGCCTGCCCGATCTGGGTATTTCGACCCTCGACGACGTGCTGACCGACGTGCGCCGGATCACGGATGTCTGTGACCTGCCGGTGCTGGTCGATGTAGACACAGGTTTCGGCCCGTCGGCCTTCAATATCGCCCGCACGGTGAAGTCGCTGATCAAGGCCGGCGCGGGTGCGATGCACATTGAAGACCAGGTCGGCGCCAAGCGTTGCGGCCACCGCCCCGGCAAGGCAATCGTCACGCAGGACGAGATGGTCGACCGCATAAAGGCGGCTGTCGACGCCCGCACCGATCCGAATTTCGTCATCATGGCCCGCACCGACGCCTTGGCGGTAGAAGGGCTGCAAGCCGCGATGGATCGCGCCGCCGCCTGCGTCGAAGCCGGCGCCGACATGATCTTCCCGGAAGCGATGACCGAACTCGGCATGTACAAGCAGTTCGTACAGGCCGTGAAGGTGCCTGTCCTCGCCAACATCACTGAATTCGGCGCCACACCGCTCTTCACGGTGGACGAACTGCGTGGCGCGGATGTGTCGCTGGTGCTGTATCCCCTGTCCGCCTTCCGCGCCATGAACAAGGCCGCTGAGAACGTGTACGGCGCGATTCGCCGCGACGGCACACAGCAGGCGGTCGTGGAGACAATGCAAACGCGCGCTGAACTGTACGAGAGCATTGGCTACTACGCTTACGAGCAGAAACTCGACACGCTGTTCAACCAGAAGAAATGAGCGGGCAACCAGGAGAGTGCGGGAAATGAGCGAGAAGACCCAAGCAGCAGCCACGCCAGCCGAAAGCGCAGCGCCAGGCGCCTTCAGGCCGAAAAAATCCGTCGCGCTCTCAGGCGTGACGGCGGGCAATACCGCGCTGTGCACGGTGGGCAAGACCGGCAACGACCTGCACTACCGGGGCTATGACATTCTCGATATCGCCAGCACCTGCGAATTCGAGGAAATCGCCTATCTGCTGGTGCACGAAAAGCTGC
>NZ_JBAURZ010000386.1:0-35427 GCF_049581445.1 Paraburkholderia sp.
ATATTGCCGTCGGGCAGGGCGAGGACACCGTGGCAGCGATCCGGCAACAGGATGGCGAGGCCATTTTTGTAGCAACGGATGTCTCCAACGAAGCGCAGGTCGAAGTGCTGGTGGCGGCGACGGTGGAGAAATTTGGCCGGCTCGACGGCGCCTTCAACAACGCAGGACTGGCGCAAACGAACGTCCTGCTGCACGAATTGACCGCTACACAGTGGCGCCGCATTCAAAGCGTCAACTACGATGGCGTATTCTTCTGCATGAAACACGAGATAGGGGCGATGCTGCAAAGCGGCGGAGGCGCCATTGTCAACACATCGTCCGCGCTGGGCCGGGTGGCCGTGCCGCTCTCGGCTGACTATTGCGGGTCGAAGGCTGGGGTATTGGGTTTGACCAAGGGTGCCGCAGTCGACTATGGTCATAGACAGATCCGCGTCAACGCCATTCTTCCCGGCGCCGTGGATACGCCCATGGTCCAGGCGCTGACGTCGGACCCGCAATTCGCCGGCTTGCTGGAGAAGCTGCGGACCTCTCATCCGGTTGGGCGCATCGGCTTGCCCGAGGAAGTGGCTGCCGCTGCGGTATGGCTCCTGTCGGAGCAGTCGTCCTTTGTAACGGGCGCCGAGCTGGCCGTGGACGGCGGCTTTCTCGCCACGTAACGTGTCTAAAGTGCGGGTTTGGCCGCCTCCGGAATCGCAGGCCAGGATTTGCAGGTAGATTGACAGAGCAAGGCAACACGATCATTCCGGCCTGGTCACGCGGGCTGGACGGCCAGTCGCCAAAAAGCTGGCTAATTTCCCACCGCGGTCTCACCGCAGATAAAGGAAGGAGGTCGAAGATGTCGAAGGTTCTGGTTCTGTACTACTCCACGTATGGCCATATGGAATTGATGGCGGAAGCCGTCGCCGAAGGGGCGCGCTCCACGGGCGCCACGGTCGACATCAGGCGGGTGCCGGAGACCGTACCTGAGGAAGCGGCCAAGGCCGGCCACTTCAAGCTCGACCAGAAAGCGCCGGTTGCCGTGGTCGACGAACTTGCGGACTACGACGCGATCATTGTCGGCACGCCGACCCGCTTCGGGCGCATCTCATCGCAGATGGCGGCCTTCCTCGATCAGGCCGGCGGCCTGTGGATGCGCGGTGCACTGGTCGGCAAGGTGGGCGGTGCCTTCACTTCAACCGGCACGCAGCACGGCGGACAGGAGGTGACGTTGTTTACGGTCATCACCAACCTCCTGCACTTCGGCATGGTCATTGTCGGCCTGCCCTACAGTTATGCTGGGCAGATGACGGTGGATGAAGTCACCGGCGGTTCTCCGTACGGCGCCACGACGATCGCCAGCACAACAGGTCAGCGTCAACCCAGTGCTATTGAACTCGGCGGCGCCCGCTTCCAGGGCGAACTGATCGCCAAGACGGCGAACAAGCTGTTCGGCTGAAGCTCAGAAGCTAACGCTGCCGGTTCAGACCTTCGCATCCTGCGACGAGTGCGTCGAGCAGGTGACGCACGGCCGGCACCATGCCCCGGCGCGTGGGGAAGATTGCATGGACGAGGCCCGGCGTGCTGGCGAGCCCTGGCAGCAGATGCTGCAAGCGGCCCGCCTGAATGTCGGCCTCGACCAGTTCCCTCGGCAGCATCGCCATGCCGACGCCGGATAGCGCCGCAAACCTGAGACTAGCCAGGTCGTCGGTGGCGAGGCGTGGCTGATGCGGCCACGACGTCACGCGCCCCTCGGCGTCGACGAGGTTCCAGGCAAATCGCTCACTGCTGCTCGCCATCGAGAGGGTGGGCCATTCCTTCACAGATTCGATCGAGTTGAGCGCCGGATAGCGCGCCGCCAGGCTTGGACTCGCAACCAGAATGTGGATTGACAAGCCCAACTGACGGACGGCGAGATCGGTGTTTTCCAACGGAGGAAGCCTGACCCGGATCGCAAAGTCCAGCCCTTCCTCGACGACATCCACGCGGCGGTTGGTTGCATCCAGCAGGATCTGGACATCGGGGTTGTCCTGCACGTAGCGCGCGATGATCGTGGAGATGCCCGACTCCAGTAAGGCCACCGGGCAGGCAATGCGCACGGTGCCCTGCGGCTTGGAACGCGTGCGCTCGACAATATCTTTGGCGGCCTTCGCCTCCGCCACCAGTGCAAGGCAATGCTGGTGGAACTGCCGCCCGGTCTCCGTCAAGGACTGCCTGCGGCTGGTGCGATTGAGCAGGCGCACCCCAAGTTCCTCTTCCAGGGCGCGAATGCGCCGGCTGAGTTTCGACGTCTGCAGGCCGAGACTGCGCGCGGCCGCCGTGTAGCTGCCGTGCTCGACCACCTCTGCGAACAGCCGAAGATCATTGAGGTCACTGATTGCGTTCATGGGCGGCCTTCGACTCGGTCTGATCGTTCTATTTCCGGCAATGATGCGTTCCATTATAGGAGATATGCGGGAGTTTGTTGCAAATATAGCATCCGTCTCATGGCTTGTACCGACGCTGAATCCGGCGGATCGCGCAGCCGATCAGCATCGCACCTGCGATGGCTGGAACCGGAGATGGACATGCTCACACACAGGCGTTGGCAATCATTGGACAGGGCAGACCTCGGCTGGCTGCGCGCGAAGCACCATTTCGTGGTGAGCGCGGACGGCAATCCCACCCACACCGCATTGGGTCCCTTAGTCGTCTGGAACGATGACGAGATCGCGGCTGGCGGCGGCTTTCCCATACACGGGCATCGTGACATGGAGATCATCACCTACGTGCGCCAGGGCGTGCTTGGGCATTGGGACACTTTGGGCTCCGAAGGAATGATCCGCGCAGGCGATGTTCAGGTCATGAGCGCCGGCACGGGCATTCGTCACGCCGAGGTTAACCGGGGCGAAGTGCCGCTCAAGCTCTATCAGATCTGGCTGCAGCCGCGCGAAACGGGCGGCAAACCCAGGTGGGACACCAAGCCGTTTCCAAAAAGTGACCGGTCCGGGCGATTTGTCGTCCTTGCTAGCGGCTCCGCTGACGATGAAGGTGCTCTGCCGATTCGTGCCGATGCACGTGTGCTCGGCGCGATGTTAAAGACCGGTGAAGACGTTCGCTACGAGTTGCCTCCAACGAGGCAGGCCTATCTCGTGGTGGCCTCGGGACGCATCGAGGTGAATGGCGAGCCCGTTGGGCCGCTGGACGGCGTGGCGATCACGAAGGTCGCCGCCGCGCAGATTTCCGCACTTGAAGATTCTGAGCTGGTGATGGTGGACGCCGGCCCATTCCCTTTTTCGTAATCCACCGACGCAAATTCATTTCTGGAGATCGTGATGGAACGTTTTAAATTTCTTCCGCTGTTGGGTCGCATTCTGATTGGTGCGCCGTTTGTCATGAGTGGGTTGGGCAAGCTCGCGGCGTATGGTGCGACGGTTGGCTATATCGCCGCCATGGGTCTGCCCGTGCCGCCGCTCGCGTTTGCCGTTGCTGTGTTGACCGAACTGGGCGGCGGCTTGCTGCTGCTGTCGGGCTACCGGGCTCGTGCCGTGTCGCTGGGGATGGCGGTGTTCTGTGTGGTCACGGCCATTTTCTTTCACCACAACTTCGCCGATCAGAACCAGATGATTCACTTCCTCAAGAACGTGATGATGGCCGGCGGTCTTTTGCAGATCACGTACTTCGGCGCGGGCGCACTCAGCCTGGACGCACGCTCGCGGCGGACCGGGTCGATCGCTTCGACTCTGAAAGCGAGCTAACAAAGACCGACTCGTCGAGGCGATCGCCCGCCTGATCCGCTGCGCGATCGTCCTGTCGCTCAGTTATGCAGAAGATGGAGCATTGCCCGTTATGAAAACTACTGCCCTTAAGCCGGCTCCCCTGCGAGACGGACGAGCGATCGTCATGCGCACGGCAGGCCGGCAGCACGGTCCCGTCAAGCGGCTGGTCAGCCCGTCCGACCTTGGCGAGATCCTGAAGCCGTTTGTCTTTCTCGACTATTTCGATAGCTCGGTGGAAACCGAAATGCGGTTCTCCATGCATCCTCATTCTGGCCTCGCCACGACAACGGTGCTGCTGGAGGGTGAGGTTGAATATGAGGACACGACAGGCGCATCCGGGATCATGCCGGCCGGTGGTGTCGAGTGGATGAATGCGGGCAGGGGCGTGTGGCACGATGGCCGCGCGCGAGGCGACGGGCCGGTGCGCGGTTTTCAGCTATGGGTCGCGCTGCCGCCAGAGCTCGAACTGGGCGAGCCGCGTAGCCAGTATTTATCGGCGAACGAGGTCCCGCACACCGGTCCGGCCCGCGTTATCCTGGGTCGATATGGCAACGTCGAGAGCCCCATTTCCGCACCCTCAGGCATCAACTATCTGGTCGTGCGACTGGCAGCGGGCGAGCAATGGCAGTACACGCCGCCAGCAGGCCATAGCGTGGCGTGGCTTTGTGTTCAACGTGGCGCACTGCATGTCGCCGACGAGTCTATTGCCAATGAACTGGTCGTGTTTCGCGAGTCCGAAGACGTTTTGACCTTCACAGCCGACGAAGATGTCGAGTTCGTCCTCGGCTCGGCAATGCCACATCCACACAATCTCGTGCTTGGGTATTACTCGGTTCACACGTCGGCAGAGGCGTTACGTGCAGGCGAAACCAGGATCGTGGAGATGGCGGCGGACCTGCGTCGCCGCGGCCGGATTGGATAATTTGCCCAAAGCGCTTTGGGCTTGAAGCGAAAACGCTATCGGGAACCTCTCATGCAAAACGTTCAGGCTGGTAACGCGGCTATTCCGGCCATCGGCTTCGGCACGTACGGAATGACTGCGGCAGATATCTACCGGGTGATTCCCACCGCTCTCGGTGCCGGTTTCCGCCATATCGACACGGCGCAGATCTACGGTAACGAGGGCGAAATCGGCGAGTGCGTCGCCGCGTCCGGTATTCCAAGAAGCGAAATTTTCCTGACGACCAAGGTCTGGGTGAGCAACTACCCGGAGCGCCTGTTCGAGGTGTCGGTCGACGAGAGCCTCCGGAAGCTCAAGACAGACTATATCGATCTGCTCCTGTTGCACTGGCCAGGCTCCGATGTGCCGGTGGCCGAACAGATCGCGGGACTCAATGCAGTCGTACGCGCCGGCAAGGTGCGGCACATCGGCGTCAGTAATTTCAACCGCGCATTGATGGCGGAAGCTATCCAGCTCTCTGTGGCGCCGCTCGTGACGAATCAGTTTGAATACCATCCGTATCTGAACCAGTCCTTGCTCATCGAAAGTACGTTGCAGGCGGGACTTGCCGTGACAGGGTACTGCGGCATGGCGATTGGACGTGTCTTCGCGGATCCCACGCTTAAGGAGATCGCAGTTCGCCACGACAGAACCGTTGCTCAGATCGTTTTGCGCTGGCTGGTGCAACAGCGCGGGATGGTTGCGCTTTCAAGGACCACCCGGATAGATCGGTTGGCGGAGAACCTCGCAGTATTCGACTTCGAACTGGATAGCGCGGATATGGCGGCGATTCACTCCCTGGCTACAGCAAACAGCCGGATTGTCGATCCGCTGGGGCTCGCGCCGCTGTGGGATAGCACGGGTGCTTGACTTCACGCGGGCCTGTGGCCCGATGACATTGGCCACTCTGTGCGAGGCCCACGAATGGGTCGAATCGGGCAGGGCCATTGGCAAGATCGTATTGGAAGGTTTTCAGTAACCCGGGGCGGGACGAACTTCGCGCGCTGCATGGAGCCGCGTGCGATGTCACGTCATGAGCGCGGCAATCTCGGCCCTGGCTCTATTGATCGCGGTGTGCTTCGCATCGGGGCCAAACGCTAGCCCTTCCGCCCGAACAATCGAGACGTTATCCACACCGATAAACGTTAGTACGCCTTTTAAATAGCTTTCGTGATGTTCCAGCGCGGCCGTTGGCGTATCCGCTTTATAAACGTTACCGCGCGTCGAGACGATGATGACTCTCTTGCCGCGCGGCAGCAATGTCTGCACTTCACCGCTTTCGTTGTACCGGAACGTTTCCCCTGCAACGACTACGCGGTCTATCCACGCTTTGAGCTGCGACGGAACGGTGAAGTTGTACATGGGAGCACCGATCACAACGATATCGGCTTCGAAAAACTCGGTTAAATATTCCTGACCGAGTTCGAGATCGCAGCAGAGCCTGGCGCCCTCGAGCGCGGCACCGGCCCAGGCAGCCATGTGCGCGCTGGACAGATGCAGAGCGGGATCGAGCGCGAGGTCGCGATAAACGACGTCGAGATCCGGGCAAATCCATTTCTCCCGCTCAACGACTTCCGACGAGAGCGCGCGGCTGACCGAGCGCTCTCCGAGAATGCTGGAATCGATGTGCAGCAGCTTCATTGCGGGTGTCTCCGATGGGTTCGTTGCCAACGTCGATGCGTCAACCGCGTGAATGAGGGTTGATGGTGCGTATGCCAGCCATCTTGCGCAGTTGCACCCTCTCTGGGAAGGCATCATTTTTCGATGGCATCCATCGACGTTTCAGATAGATCGGGAGGCCGCCATGTTGGACGGCGTATCGTTGGATCAACTGCGGGCATTCATTACAGCCGTCGATGAAGGGAGCTTTTCTGGCGCAGCGCGCAAGCTGCGCCGGTCCCAATCGATGGTCAGCGAGCTGGTGGCGAATCTGGAGGGGCAGGTCGGCGTCACCTTGTTCGACCGGCGAGGCCGGTATCCCGTGCTGACCGGAGAGGGGCGGGTCTTGCTGGCGGATGCACGCAATATCACCTCGGGCGTGGACTGGATGAAAGCTCGTGCGAAGGGGATGACGGCCGGTCTGGAGCCGGAGCTCTCCGTGGTGCTCGATGTGTTCTTTCCGTTTCAGGTTGTCGTGGAGGCCGCGAAGGCATTTCGCGAGCGCTTTCCGATCGTCCCGATGCGGCTCTATGCCGAAGCGCTCGGCGGCGCGTATCAACCCGTCCTTGATGGGCGGGCCGCTCTGGGTATTGTGGGTTCCCTGCCTTTTGTCCCGCCTGGATTAGCGTATGAGCGACTTGCCGGCGTCGCATTCACGATGGTCGCGGCCAGTACTCATCCGCTTGCCGCATACGAAGGGCCCATTCCCAAGGATGAACTGGCGCGTCATACCCAGCTCGTGTTGACGGACCGGTCGGAGCTCTCCGCGGGCCGCGAGTTCGGTGTGATGTCGGGGTCCACCTGGCGGGTTGCCGATCTGTTCGCCAAACACGCCTTTCTGTTGCACGGGCTGGGGTGGGGCGGGATGCCTGCACATACTGTCCAGGACGATATCCACGCCGGCCGCCTGGTTGAACTCCAGGTTGACGACGTCCCGCCCGGTGGGCTCATTCTCCCGATGCTGGCTGTCTATCCCTGCGCAGCGCCGCCCGGTCCGGCGGGAAGATGGTTGATCGAGCGGTTGCGCGATTGCTCTTCAACAAACGGTTGAATACGGCGATGGAAACCCTGGCCAATCTGGAGAGCTTCGTGAAGAGCGCCGAGTCCGGCAGCTTTTCGGAAGCGGGGCGGCGTCTTGGTCTCACGGCGGCGGCCGTGAGCCGTAACATTGCCATGCTGGAGCGCAACCTCGGCGTGCGCCTGTTCCAGCGGTCGACGCGCAAGCTCACGCTTACCGAGGCCGGTGCGCGCTTCCTGCAATCAATCGGCGGCAGTATCGAGACGTTGCAGGGGGCGATCGAGGAAGCTTCATCGGATGCGTCGGAACCTGCCGGTGTTTTGAAGGTGAGCCTGAGCACCACATTCGGCATTGCCCATGTTCTGCCGTTGTTGCCCGAATTCCTGCAGCGCTATCCGCGCATTCGCCCCGAATGGCACTTTGAGAGCCGACGTGTCGATCTGGTTCAGGAAGGTTACGACCTCGCTATTGGCGGAGGATTCGCGTTCGCACCCGGCACGTTGAAAATGCTTCAAGCCGTTTGCGGCTACTCGCCGGGTGGCAAAGTGGGCAAGATGCGTGCACCCCATCACGGACAAAGGAACTTTTTCATGGAAACGATTGGCATTATCGGAGCGGGCGCCATTGGCTCGGCCTTCGCGAAAGCGCTGGTTCACAAAGGCATCAAAGCAGTTATTTCCAATAGCAGGGGGCCGGCGTCGCTTGCGGACCTCGTTGGCGAACTCGGGCCCACCATCAGCGCTGGAACCCGCGAAGAAGCGGCGGCACAGGATATCGTGCTGGTTGCGGTACCCTGGTCGAAGCTGCCTGCCGCCTTGTCAGGTTTGCCCGATTTCGCCGGCCGCATCGTGATTGATGCAAACAACCCGATCGAGGCGCCGGAATTCAAGCCTTTCGAATTGAACGGGCGCACTTCGAGCGAAGTCTTTGCCGAGTTCGTCCCGGGTGCCTGTGTCGTGAAGGCAATCAATCATCTGCCGGTGGCGCTCGTGTCCATCGACACGGGTGTTGAAGGCGGACGACGCGTACTGTTCCTCGCGGGCGACGACGTACCGGCGAAGGCCAAGGTGTTGAGCCTGATCGAGCAAGCCGGATTCTTCGGCATCGATCTCGGTTCGATCAAAGCCGGCGGCCCGCTGTTCCAGATTCCCGGTGGTCAGTTGGCCATTCAAAACCTGGTCAAGCTGGGCTGATCGAGAGAGGCGTCCGGTTGCAGGTGGTTGTCTCTGCACTGGCGAAAAAGGCCTGCCATGCCTGGGTGTGGCAGGACTTTAAGACGTTGCAGACTATCTTCGATGCGCAACTTTGTGCGGAAATTGACAACAGTGAATTCAGCTAGAGGTACTCGTCATTGAGCGAGTGCACATCTAGACTGGAAGCACTGGAAACGTACAAGACTGTTCGCGGGACACCTCCTGGAGAAAAGGCCATGAAAGTTGCTCAATTGATCGTCGCTGCCGCTATCGCAATTCCGGCCGTGTCCTCGTTTGCACAGTCGACGCCTGCATCAATGAACGATGATGCGGGGGCGCAAATAGCGCAACAAGCGACGACATATCGATACACGGATTCCGCTGATCAAACGCAGGCTGCGATAAATGATGCCAAGCGGACGTGGGTGCCACCCCGCCAGATAGCTAAAGTGAACATGGGGCGCTATTCGCTTTCCGTCGTCCGTCCATCTTTCTGATACGTTCAATCGCAATCGCAATCGCGATGTCGTTGTCTTGGTCGACACAGGATGCAGATCGTTAAGCGTGCTCTTGCGCTTGTCATCCTGATGCTATGGGCGCTGGCAGCTACGCTGACTTACCATCCGCCAGTCATGCCCTAGACACCCGAAAACGCTCGGGTATTCATTGACACGGATCCGCGACTGTCGAGATTCGAGTACCGGCCTATCTTCGATGACGAAGGCTAGGTCTGGCATACCGTCTGGCAGACGATGTCAGGTCGAGATCGTCATCGACACGCAGCGGCCGGTGTGCATCGAAACTGCTCCTCGGCATCTTGCCAAACCGGCCATTGAAATCGGCCATGAAGTAGGGCGCATAGGCGTTGGCCGCCTCCTTCGTGCTGATGCCGCGCAGCCGCAGTTCCTTCATGAGCCGGTCCTGGAACCAGATTGGCGCGCTCCACGCGTCCCTTGGCCTGGCTGCTGTTCGCACAGAACGCGCCCACATTCAACTCGTACAGCGCCCGGCCGAACTGCGTGACATCCTTGCCAGGCGTCGATGAACACCAGCCGTGCAACCAGGCGCCGGATCTGCCTCGTGGTCAGCCCCAGCCGCTCCGCGGCTTGCCACGGCTTGAGCCTGCGGTCGGCAACGTCCTGAATGACCTTGAACCTGTCGAGCTCGCGCATCGTCATCGTGATCCGTTCTGTCGCCGCCATCCATGCCTCCAGCGCCACCTGGATGGCGGCCGGAAAGGATACGCTGCCCGAAAGCGGACATTTGAACTTGGCTAAAAGCGGACATTACAACTTAGCCGCTACAACTATAAAAGTTGATAATTTATCTTATGTCAAATTGATAAACTGGCAAAACCTCTAATCGCACCATCCATCCCCATCCAATTCCCCGCACGTAAAGCTGTCATGTAAGCCCACCCAATTTCGCCCGGACAATGACCATCCGCACGTTTGCCCAAGGATCTTCCGCGGCTAGCTGGTTGTGACTACATCACCTTGCTATAAGCGCGAAATCCTTCGTCACCGTTTCACCTCAGCGCCATCAGATGACCTCGCGCCCGAATGCATCCCGCCTCGCTTCGCGTCGAGCCTTTTCCTACCTGTCGCTCGTCGAATTGTTCACGTACATGGACTGGATCCCTACGCGGCCGGGGCCAGTGAACCGGTTCACAGTGAAGTTGAAGCCTGCTGCGAAAAGCCCACTCGACAGCCTGTCAACCACGGTATCCATCTTGACCTGAGGATCCTTGTAAAGCCAGCCGCCCGGCTCAACATCGATCGTCTCTCCGGGAGCCAATACCTTTTCAAAGACGTTCCCATATCCGTGCAACCAAAGCACGCCTTCGCCGCCGTGCCCACGGAACTTGTCAATGAAAAAACCGGTCTGGCCGAACAGCATGTTGGTGATTCCACGGATCCGCTCGAACGTGTATTCGACATTCGCCGTTGCGGCCAGGAACTGATGTTCCCGCACGTGAAGTTCCTCGCCCGCCCGAAGATGGATTGGCACGACATGACCCGCACCGTCGCGGCTGAACGCGATTATTCCGTCACCGCTCGCCTCTGTGACGAACACCTGCATGCCGGCGAGCATACGCTTGACTGCCCCCTTGACTGGTCTGATGCTGACGCGGACGTTCGAATTCTTCCAGAGCAGGATGTGGTGCTCGAAGTAGACCGGCCGGTTCGACACGTCAACCGACAAAACCGGCACAAGCTCGCCGCCGATATGATAGGTAACGCCGCCGAAGGTTTCGTCGGCCGCAGCGGTCGGCAAAAGCCGTGGTAACTGGTTCATTTATTTTCCGTTGTGTTCAGGAAATGTTGCCGTCGCATACGGGGCACAGATCGATGTGGAAGTCAGTGACCGAATCGACCACGAGGCGGTATGGCAAGAGCTCGCTGATGATCTGCGCGTCGATCTCCCCGCGTACCTGATCACGTGATTTTCCGTGGGTGAGCGGTGCTTTCGCCCTGCCTCGCATGTCAGATTTGTGTATTGTTCAGAGGATACCCGTCCGCCATCCAAGGGACAATGGCGGTCAAATTCCGGGTCGATAACTGTAAGCTGTGCTGACCAAGACTCGCACACACTTATGCGGCTCGCTTGATACATCGTGAAGATGCGCGGGACATGGACTTTGCGGACATCCACGCCGCCTTGGCAAATCTCGTCCCTCCGGCCGCCCTGCCACCCAATTCTGTCGCCCATGTGACATCTGCCATTTTCCCGCGCCGTCCCCCGAACCCCGGTCAACCCGCTAGTCTTACCGTCCGCTAAGGCCTATCCTTATCTAACCCCTAAACTGGCGATGGCGTTCATCGCACCGGCAAAGCTCGTCGGAAGCATCAATCCGTAGCACGGGCAAGGGACAACCCAAAAAGGAGAAAACCGAATGACAGTATCCATCTCGCGGCGCACTCTGATGATTTTCGCCGGACTGGCACTCGCCGGCACCATGACCCTGGCTCAAGCAGCACCCGTTTCGTTCACCGTGCCGCTCACCGGCGATCAGCAAGTCCCACCGGTCCAGACCTCAGGCAGCGGCTCGGCCGCCCTTACCTACGATGCCAGCACGCGGGCGGTCACCTGGAACATCACCTTCAGCGGCCTGTCGAGCCAGGCCACCATGGCGCATTTCCACGGGCCAGCGGGCGCAGGTAAAAACGCTGGTGTAAAGGTGTGGCTCTCGCAGAAAGGCACCATGGAGGTGTCGAGCCCAATCACCGGTCAAGCTACGCTATCGCCGGAAGACGCCAAGATGTTCGAAGCGGGTGACATGTATATCAACGTTCACACCAAGACCAATCCAAACGGCGAAATTCGCGGCCAGGTCATGCCGCCGAAGAACTGAGGTCGCTTCCAAAGACAGAGCCGAAGGCAATACTACCGGTTCACAGATAGGCCGCCAGTAGCATCACTGCGGCCACGCCGACTGCCAGCGGTAGCAGCGCCAGCCATGCTGGCCTCTGCCGCGGCCCGGCAATCGACTGCGGCAAGCTCTTATATCCCGTCAGCATGGGACGCAGCAGATTGTGCCGCTTGATCAGCGCATACAGCAGGATCACCACCACGTGCAGCACGACGGCCGCGACCAGCACATCCCACACCAGCGCGTGCAACGTCGAGATGGCATTGGCCAGCCACGCAGGCACGGATTCGCTCAACGGCCCTTCGTCCGCGATGTCGTTGTTGATGTAGAGGCCGCTCAAGGTCTCGAGCAGTAACAGGCCAAGCAGCAGCATTACCATCCATCCGCCCGCCGCGTTATGCCCGACCTGCAGATCCGGTTCGCGGCGAAACAGGTGTCGCAAGTGCTGCAAAGCCACTGCGGGCGAAGCCACAAAACTCCGGAAGCGCGCAGTCTCGCTGCCAAACCAGCCCCACAGCAACCGGGAAATGACGAGCGCCAGCAACGCCTCGCCTACCCTGACATGCCAGTCAATCCAGTTCAGTTTCAAGGTGACGTAGGCGCTGATCACCAGCACGACCACGAGCCAGTGAAACAGCCGCACCGGCACGTCCCAGACGAGCACCGGCCGGCGTGCGGAGGACGACGGCAACGCGTGAGATTCATCAGCATTCATGCGCCGCGCCTCGTTATGTCAGTGCCTAGAAGAGATACAGTCCCGCCACGAACACCACGCCCGAAAACAGCAGCGCGGTGACGCAATAGCCCATGATGTCCCGCACGCCGAGTCCGGCAATGGCCAGCGCCGGCAGCGCCCAGAACGGTTGCGCCATATTGGTCCAGGCCTCGCCATACGCAATCGCCATGGCCGCCTTGCCGAGATCCGCGTGCAGTGCCTGCGCGGCCGGCATCACGAATGGGCCCTGCACCACCCAATGGCCGCCACCACTCGGCACGGCGAAGTTGATCACCGCGGAGCTAAGGAACGCCAGCAACGGAAAAGTGTACGCATTGGCGATATGGACGAACCAGCCCGTAATCACCCCGGCGAGCCCCGAATGGTCCATCAGCGCCTGAATGCCGGCGTAGAACGGAAACTGGATCAGAATGCCGGCGGTGCCCTTGGCGGCGGCCCCCACGGCGCGAGCGTACGCCATCGGCGTCTTGTGGAGCACCATACCCGCTGCCAGAAATATCAGATTCACCGAATCGATATCCAGCACGAAGCCCTTCTGCACCGTGCGCACAATCAGAAACACCGCGACGAGCAGCGCCACGAAGATCGCCAGCAAGCGGCTTTCCTCGAGCCGCTCAGCAAGCGTGGCGTCGGGCGACAAGGTGCGCTCGACCGTCGGCGGATCTTCGAGCAGCGCGGGGTCGACTGCGACGACATCCTCGGGCTTGGGCATCATCAGCCGCGCGAGAATCGGCAGCAGCACGATCAGGCCGAACGTGATGAACGCGTTATAGCCGGTGAACAGCGTGTGCGAGACCGGAATCAGGCCAATGGTTTTTTCCATTGGATTGCCCTTGGTCGCCGCGACAAGTGGCACCGATCCCGACAAGCCACCGTGCCAGGTGAGGAAGCCCATATAAGCGCTGGCCACCAGCAGACGGTAGTCAGTGCCCTTCACGCGCCGCGCGACTTCGCGTGCAAGCATCGCGCCCAGCACGAGCCCGAAGCCCCAGTTGATCGCGCAGGCTACCGAGCCGCAAAATGCCACCAGCATCACGCCCTGCCCTGGCGTGCGCGCGGAACTCGCCAGTGCGACCAGCAAGCGCTTGACGGGACCGGAACTGGCGAGCGCGTGGCCGGTGACCAGAATCATCGCCATCTGCATCGAGAAGGCCAGCAGGTTCCAGAAACCGCTGCCCCATTCCATCACCAGTTCAACAGGCGCTTTCGGTGTCAAACCGAATGCCAACACGAACGTAGCGATGGTCAGGAAGATCGCAAAGATCAGTGGGTCAGGCAGGACGCGATGCACCACCTGCGTGAAAAAGCGCGAGATACGCTGGATCAACTTGTCTACTCCTCATCACCTATGTTTTTTTCTAATGGGCGTGTTCGCTTTGCTTTGGCGTTTTCGCATCACATTGCACCACCGTGCACAACGCTGCGCCCATTAGCCCGGCCGCGATTCTTGCATAAATCTTCAACCCGTTCCCGCGAGGCGGGCAAGCCTCGCACTCGCCTGGACAGCAAGCACTTCTTGCCCTCGTCAATCGGCGATATCGGGCAGCGTGAGCAGGTCCAGAAAGGCGCGCGCTACCGGTGTCGACGGCTCGCCCTCCCTACCTTTAAATACAGCGGCGAGTTCCCAGCAAGGCTCGTCGGCTTCGCACAGTGTCGCCATCGCAACGGGCGCGCCGCCTGGATCGCGCGCGCGCGCCGCGGCGACCGATTCCGGCACCATCGCAATGGCCAGACCCTGTGCGGCCAGTTCGAGCAGCATGGGCATGTCGTTGACTTCGAAGCCCGTGCGGCGCTGCAAGCCGGCGGCCGCGAAGCTGCGATCGACAAGCCGCCGCACGCTCCAGTCCGGACGCAGATCGGCGAAGACTTCCGCACTGAGGTCGGCGAGCGTAAGTCCGCTTTGGCCCGCGAGCCGGTGCCGCTGCGCGCAGACAATGACCATGCCTTCGCACGCGAACATCCGGTACCCCAGATCGTCGGGGACGGGAATCGTGGGCTGCGTAAAGGCGAGATCGATACGCCCTTCCCTGACCTCGTCGATCAGCGCCCGCGAGCCATCGAGCGTCAGTTCGATATCGATGCCGCCAAACGCGGCGCGAAACTGTCCGAGAGAGGCAGGCAAATCGATAAAAGGCGCCAGGCCATGGATCGCGCCAATGCTCAGACGCCCGCGCGCGAGTCCGTGCACCTGCGTCACCGCGTTGCGCGCGTCCTGCGCCGCGGCGAGCACACGCCGGGCTTCTTCGAACAGCACTTCGCCGGCCGGCGTCAATGCAACCCGCCGCGTGCTGCGGATGAACAAGGGGCCGCCCAGATCGTCCTCAAGCGAACGAATGGATGCCGACAGGCCCGACTGAACCAGATTCAGCCGCCTCGAAGCGCGGGTGAAATGGCGCTCTTCGGCGACTGCCACGAAATGCTCAAGCTGTTTCAGGTCCACGTTGGCGCGCTCCTCGCTCGGCGATGTGATGGCTGCGTGATTCAGCATCGTTAGCGCTTAATTTAAGCATATATTTCCGTTGGAACGATAAGTGAATCTCCGATATTGTCAGTCGTTCGGATGCATCACAGGGCACGCCGCTTGCGAACCTCGGCTGTCATCGTGGTTCTCGTGCCAACGCCTCATTCAAGGGAGACTGATTCATCATGGAATATCGTCAACTCGGCCGCTCCGGCCTCAAGATATCGACCGTCACGCTCGGCACCATGACCATGGGCGGCAAGGGCAAATTCGCCTACGTTGGTGAAGTTGGCCTCGACGATGCGCGCCGGCAGATCGATATGTGCCTCGACGCGGGCGTCAATCTGATCGATACGGCGGATGTCTACTCGAACGGCGCGTCGGAGGAAATCGTCGGCGCGGCATTGGGCGGCAAGCGCAAAGGCGGCGTGCTGATCGCCAGCAAGGCGCGCTTTCCGATGGGCGACGGCCCGAACGATCGCGGCCTGTCACGTCACCATCTGATCGAAGCGTGTGAAGCCAGCCTTCGACGCCTCAAGACAGACGTGATCGACCTGTACCAGGTCCACGAGTGGGACGGGCTCACCCCGCTCGAAGAGACGCTCGAAGCACTCGACCTGCTGGTGAAGCAAGGCAAGATCCGCTACGTCGGCTGCTCGAACTACTCGGGATGGCATCTGATGAAGGCCTTGCACATCAGCGAACGCGATCGTCTACCGCGCTTCGTGAGCCAGCAGATTCACTACACGCTCGAAGCGCGCGAGGCCGAATACGAACTCGCGCCAATTTCGATCGATCAAGGCCTCGGCTTTCTTGTCTGGAGTCCGCTCGCGGGCGGTCTGCTCTCCGGCAAGCATCGTCGCAATGTCACGCCTGAAGGCACGCGCCAGCTCGCCGGCTGGACGGAGCCGCCGATTCGCGACGCCGAGCGTCTATGGTCGATCGTCGATACGCTGGTCGAGATCGCCGGCGAGCATGACGTATCGGCTGCGCAGGTTGCGCTGGCCTGGACGCTTGGGCGTCCTGCGGTGGCTTCGGTGATCATCGGCGGGCGCAACGAGAAGCAACTGCGCGATAACCTGGGTGCAGCAAATCTCACGTTGAGCGCTGAGCAACGTTCACGCCTCGACAAGGTAAGTGCGCCGCCGCTGCTCTATCCCTACTGGCATCAACTACGAACCGCAAGCGACCGGCTCGGCGCGGCGGATCTGTCATTGCTGGCGCCGCATATGGAGAAGAAGGGCTGAAGGTGTGAAGCGGGCGGGGAAAATCCAAAGCCCGCGGCCCTTCAGACAGAGCAGTAAAACAAAGCCGGTTGCCCGTTCACGCGGACAACCGGCTTTTTATCAGATCGTACTTGCATGGCGAACAGTGCGCGCCACGCAAGAGACAAGCGAACATCACAACATCAGAACTTGTGCCGCAACCCGAGGCTCACGAGCTCCTGCGTATTGGTCCCGCCATAGCCGTACGAGCCGATAGAAGCCTGTGCAGCAACCATCCCCGTGCCGTCTGCATTGAGCGTCTCGCCGCTGGCGTGCTGGTAGGCGCCGACGAGATAGACGTCGGTACGCTTGGACAGGTTGTAATCCGCGCCCACGGAGACTTGATGATACGTGCCGTCGGTGTCGCCGCTCGACTTCGTATAGCTATAGCCCACGCCTAGCAGGAGCGCTGGGGATAACTGATAGTTGAAGAAGCCCTGCCCGGTATTGAATTTCTCGGTCGAAGCAAAGGCCGACTGGCCGTCCGCCTTGTATTGCGAGTTGCTGTAACCCGCGCCGAAAGTCATCGGGCCAATCACATACTGGCCGGCTACCCGGGCAATGTTGATCGATTTGGCGCTTTGATATCCGAGATTGACTAGTGAGCCGTCGAAGGTGCCGTCCGAGGTGCCGCCCCAGCCCGAGCCCGAGGTCGTCGAAGGACGCGCGAGGCCGTTCACCGACGGATTGTCCGCAACGAAGTAACCCGCCGCGATCGAGAACGGTCCGTTGTTATAGGCAGCGGCTGCGGACCAGGTCTGTCCGGAACCGGTCGATCCGGCGACGCCGCCGAACGCGTACATCCCCTCCACCTGCAGACCGGAGAAAACCGGCGACACGTACTTGACCGCGTTGTTGGTGCGCGAACTGTTGTCGTAGTTGTCGACGTCGCCGACTGTCGCGAAGGCGCTGCCGAAGTAGTTATCCGCGGTGATGCCCTGCACCAGGTCAACCAGCGGATCATATTGGCGGCCGAGCGTCACGGTGCCGGTCTGATCACCGGTCAGTCCGACATACGCCTGACGGCCAAACAGGCGACTGCCCTGACCCAGAGCACCCGTACTCGGATTAAAGCCGTTTTCCAACTGGAATATGGCCTTCAGTCCACCGCCCAGATCTTCCTGACCTTTCAAGCCCCAACGACTGCCCGAAAGATCGCCATTACTGGCATTACCAACGGACCACTGATTCTGTCCTGCGGGATTGGCATTATGAACAAAGGTAATTGCAGTATCGATTGTTCCGTATAGCGTAACGCTGCTTTGGGCATGCGCGGCACCGGCTGCGCCAAGCAAGGCAAGCGAAAGGCTAGACAGGGCTAGTCGTTTCATCATCTCTCCGGGAGGTAAATGATTCAGCTATTGCGTCATTGACAATAACGCGTTGCACTCTTCCGGGAAATTAAAAAAGATTCCTGTCGCGAAAAGTTAACACCCGGCTCAGCCTTGCTGCGTAAGGCGTGCCAGTACTATTGCGAAACAAGAAATACTCATTTGATGTAAAAGATAGCATTTGCCGATTTGGACTGTCGGTTTTCATCACGCCCTTGAACCGGCGCGATTATTGCTGCCCTGATTCGCAGTTCGCGAATCACGTATGCCCTGTTAATGGCGATTCATTCAGCCCGAGCGTGAACGCGCCGGTAATGAATATGCGCTGGCACCTGTAACGATTCAGGACTGGCGTTGCCCTCTAATAACGCAAACACGCAGCGCAGGCTATGTTCGGCGAGTTGGCGGCTGTCCTGCACGATGGCGTCGATGGAAAGCGGCAGGCAGTCGAGCAACTGGTGATCGTCGAACGTCATGATCCGGCCAGGGGCCTGGGTGAGTTTGTGCGCCTCGCTCATGAACGACAGCACGCCTTCGAGCAAGGTGATCGAGCCCGCAAACAGCGCCTGCGGATAGCGTTTGTGCGTATCGAACCAGGCCTGCATCAAAGCATGACCCGAGTCGCGTTGATAGTCGCGCTGATGCACCCAGTCTTCTTTCTCGTTAATGCCGTGCGTCTTTAGCGCCTGCCGGTAGCCAGCCAGGCGGTCGCGGCTCGCGGACAGTTCCGGCTGACCGCCGAAGTACACCACTTCACTCGCGCCCTCTTCCAGCGCGTTGCCCACCAACGACGCGACGGTCTCGGTCGCGTCGGTCACCACGTACGGGATCTTGCTCTCTTCGACCCGGCGGTCGGCGAACACCAGCGGCAAACGCTTGACCCACTTTTCGTAGCGTCTCGCGTCAGCGGTACAGGGCACCACCACCACGCCGTCCACCTGATGCGACACCAGGTGCGCAATGCCCTCGGTCTCCCTCGCCGGGTCTTCGTCGCTCGTCACGATCACGAGCTGGCAGCCGTAGCTTTCGCGGCACTGCCACTCCATCGCCTGCGCCAACGCGGAATGCGCGGAGTTAGTCAGATCCGGGATCACAAGGCCGATCGTATTGCTGCGGCGCGAGCGCAACGCGCGGGCCGATCGCGACGGCGTGAAATGATGGTCTTTGGCGACTTGCAGAACCCGTTCGACGGTGGCCGCGGAGATGCGATAACGCTCGGCATAGCCGTTCAACACCATGCTCGCGGTGGTGCGCGAAACATTCGCAAGGCGTGCGATGTCGTCAATGGTGAGACGCTCGAACTGGGTCACGCTGGCTTCCTGGAGGCAAAGATGTCGACGCCTTCGGTCACAAAGGGCGTGCGGCGCATGCTGCCATGCCAGAGCCGCAAGCAGCGCGCCTTGCGCGATCGAAGGAGTGGGGGAAACGCCGCCACGCCGGTGAATACCGGGTGGCGGAAACGCACCGCTTCAACGTGTATATTAACGTTGATATCAGTGCCAGATGGTACTACGGGGACGAACGGCTGAAAATTTACTGCTTGTAGAGATTCAGCGGCACGGGGATGAACTTGTCCACCGGCTGGCCGTCGACCAGCTTCTTCGCAGTCTGCACGCCGTACTGGCCGATCAGTTCCGGCTGCTGCTGCACGGTCGCGGCCATGGTGCCGGCCTTGACGGCGGCGATGGCGTCGTCCGTGGCGTCGAAGCCCACCACGGCGACATTCTTCAGCCCTGCCGCCTGCAACGCCTTGACTGCGCCCAGCGCCATTTCGTCGTTCTGCGCGAACACGCCCTGGATGTCCTTGTTGCTCTGGATGATGTTTTCCATCACCGACAAGCCCTTGGCCCGGTCGAAGTCAGCCGGCTGCTTCGTGACGATCTTCACGCCGCCCTTCGCTTCCGCTTCCGTATCGAAGCCAGCGCCGCGCTCGTTGGCTGCGGACGAACCCGGAATGCCTTGCAGTTCGACGATGTTGCCCTTGCCACCCAGTTTGTCGACGAGGAAGTCTGCTGCCATCTTGCCGCCGGCCTTGTTGTCCGAGGCGATGTGCGAGCTGACTTCCGCGCCGTTCACGCTGCGGTCGAGCGAGATCACCTTGATGCCCTTGTCCGTCGCTTCCTTCACGACGTTCGCCACGGCCGACGAGTCGGTCGGGTTGATCAGGATCACGCTGACCTTCTTCTGGATCAGGTCTTCGACGCTAGCCTGCTGCTTGGCCGGATCGTTTTGCGCATCCACGGTGATCAGCGTCACGCCGTCTTTCTTCGCTTCGTCTTCTGCGCCCTTGCGCAGCGAAACGAAGAAGGGGTTGTTGAGCGTCGAGATCGACAACCCAACTGTGACCGCACCGCCTGCTGCCGGCGCAGACGCGTCGCTTGCGCTGGCGGCGGCGGTCGTATCCGGACCCTGCTTCGAGCAGGCGGCGATACCCATAACGAGCAATGCAGCGGCGAGTGGCGAAATAATCTTTTTCATTGTCTTCCTCCTGATACCCATGTTTAGCGTGTGATGGGCATCCGTTAGTGTTACTACGCGGTAGAAACCGCTACTGGGTTAAAAAACTGGATTGAAATCCGTATCGTGGCTGCGTGCGTGTGGGGTCGCCCTAAAGCGCGCCTCACGCACGCGGCCCATAAAATCCGCTGATTACTTCTTGCTGCCCCGGTCGATCAGCACCGCGAGCAGGATGACGCCGCCCTTGATGACCTGCTGGTAGAACGACGACACATCCATCAGGTTGAGGCCGTTGTTCAGCACGCCGATCAGCAATGCGCCCACGAGCGTGCCAAAGATCCAGCCGCGTCCGCCCGTGAGGCTCGTGCCGCCTAGCACCACGGCGGCGATAGCGTCGAGTTCATAGCCGGTGCCGGCTGTCGGTTGCGCGGAGTTCAGGCGTGACGTCAGTACCACGCCGGCAATCGCGGCCATCACGCCGGATATCGTGTACACCCACAACTGCACGCGATCTACCTTGACGCCGGAAAGCTTCGCCGCCTCGGCATTGCCGCCGGTCGCATACACGTGACGACCGAACACCGTTTTCTTCAGCACGAACCAGAAGACCCCGAACATGATCAGCATCAGCACCACCGGGATCGGCACCAGACGCGCCACATAGCCGCCGCCCAGCATCGAGAAGAAGTCGCTGTTAAAGCTGCTGATCGGACTGCCGTTCGACACCACCAGCGCAAGGCCGCGCAGCACGGTCATGGAGCCGAGCGTGGCAATAAACGGCGCCACTTTGCCCTTGCTAATGACCAGTCCGTTGGCGAGGCCCATCAACCCACCTGCAGCGAGACCGGCCAGCGTTGCCACGCCGGCCGAGGTGCCGTTTTGCATCAGCGTGGCAATGATCACCGACGACAGCGCGAGCACCGAGCCCGCCGACAGGTCAATGCCGCCCAGCAGAATCACAAGCGTCATGCCGAATGCAATCAGCGCGTTGATCGACGCCTGACGCATCACATTGAGCAGATTGTCGAGCGTCAGGAAGTTGGGGCTGATGATGGAGAGCCCCACCGCGATGATCAGCAGCGCGATAAACGGCCCGAGCTTTTGCAGCGTGGCCTTGGTACTGGGTGTCATGGTTAATGTCGCCATCTCGTCTCTCGATGTCTGCGGTACGGGCCGCGGTCGAATAACTGGTTAAACCGTCGCGCCAAGTGGACTTGCTGTCGCCGGCGCCGCTCAGGCTCCAGCAACAGCGCTCGCCGCGGTTGCCGAGCTTGGCTTTGCGCCGCCGGTCGCCGCGGTCATGATGATTTCCTGGGTAGCGCTCGCCGCCTCGAAGATGCCGTTCTGCTTGCCTTGATGCATGACGAGGATGCGGTCACTCATCGCCAGCACTTCGGGCAACTCCGACGACACCATGACGATGGCCACGCCCTGCGATGCCAGCTGGTTGATGATCGTGTAGATCTCGGCCTTGCCGCCCACATCGACGCCGCGTGTGGGTTCGTCGAGCAGCAGCACCTTGGGCGGCGCCGCGAGCCATTTGGCGAAGACCACCTTTTGCTGGTTGCCACCGGAGAGCGACTTCACGTCCAGTTCGGCGTCGCGGGTGCGAATGCGCAACTGTTTGATCAACTGCGCCACGGCCTCGCGTTCGGCCGAGTCGTTGACCACGCCAAAGCGCGCATAGCTGTCCAGATGCACCAGGGTCGCGTTTTCGCGCACCGACATGCCGAGCACAAGCCCCTGGCTCTTGCGGTCTTCGGTGACAAAGCCGATGCCGGCATCAATCGCGCGGGATGCATTGCGCACGTCGAGCGTGCGGCCATCCAGTGAAATCGAGCCTGCGGTCTTGCGGTTGAGGCCGAAAATCGTCCGCAGGATTTCGCTGCGACCCGCGCCCATCAGACCGGCCACGCCCAGCACTTCGCCTGCGCGAACGTCGAAGGAAATGCCGGAGATCTGGCCGTCGTCGGCGAGTCCGGCTACCTTGAAGCGCACCTCGCCAGGCGTCTGCGTGCGCTTCGGAAAACGCTCGCCCAGTTCGCGTCCGACCATCAGCCGCACCACTTCGTCGAAACTGGTGGCCTTCACCTCGCGCTCGCCGACAAAGTGGCCATCGCGCAGCACGCTCACCTTGTCGCAAATGCGGAAGATTTCTTCCATTCGATGCGAAACGTAGACAAGAGCAACGCCGCGCTCTTTGAGCGCGAGCATGATCTCGAACAGTGTTTCGATCTCGCGATGCGTGAGCGCAGCGGTCGGCTCGTCCATCACCAGCACGCGTGCATCGAGCGAAAGCGCCTTGGCGATTTCGACCAGCTGCTGCTGACCGATCGACAGCTGTCCGGCTTCGGTTTGAGGATCGATGCCCTGCGCGCCCACCATGTCGAGCCACTTGCGCGACTGCCTGCGCATGGCCGAGGTGTCTACCACGCCGAAACGGCTGGGCTCGCGGCCGAGAAACAGGTTCTCCATCACCGAGAGCTGCGCAATCAGGTTCAATTCCTGATGGATGATCGCGATGCCGGCGCGCTCTGCGTCGACGGTGTCGCGAATCTGCACGGCCTTGCCGTCGATCAGGATCTCACCTGCGTCGGCCTGATAGACCCCGCTCAGGATCTTCATCAAGGTCGATTTGCCCGCGCCGTTCTCCCCCATCAGCGCGTGGATTTCTCCCCCGCCGATATTGAAGTCGACACCTTCAAGCACGCGCACCGGGCCAAACCCTTTGCCGATGCCTCGCATGGTCACTTGCATGACACGCCTCTCTTCAGAAGGCGCCCGGCTGCCGCAGTGGTTTCTGATCTCACTGAGGAGGTCAGGCCCGAGGCGGCAGCGTACAGGGCGCTCAAAATATCACGCCCGAATGCAAGATCACGTTTGCGTAGGGGCTGCATTCGCCGGTGCGAATCACCACCTTTGCGCGCTGGCAAAGGCGTTTGAATTCCTCGTGCGGCACGTGATCGACGGTGATCTGTGCGTCCGAGAACTGCGTCATGCGAGCTGCGACGGCCGCGTTTTGCGTCAGACTCTCGCTCGCGAACACGGCGCGTTCGGCCTTGAAATCGGCGAGCACAGTGTCGAGCACGTCGAAAAAGCCAGGCACGCCCAGCGTGAGCGATACATCGATACATTCGACGCCAGCGGGAATCGGCAGGCCGCAGTCGGCGATCACCAGGCTGTCGGTGTGCCCCATGCCCGCCATCACGCGCGCGATGTCGCGGTTCAGGTGTCCCAGTTTTTTCACGATTGAGCCTTCAGAAACTGTTCCAGTTCGGCAAGCGTGGGCATGCCACCTTGTGCGCCCGCACGTGTCACCGAGAGCGCACCGGCCGCGTTGGCGCGCCGCACAGCCTCGTCCGCGCCCAGATGCCAGAAGGCAGCCAGCGCGCCATTGAAGGTGTCGCCGGCGCCGGTGGTGTCGACGGCATCGACGCTAAAACCCGCCTGGTGGACCACTTCGCCCTCGCTGGTGGAGTAGTAAGCGCCTTCCTTGCCGTGCGTCATGGCGATGCGGCCCGGCATGCGCTGAAGCACCTCGGCCCAGAATGCTTCCGGGGTCTGTAGTGCGGTGGCGAGCTCGTGTTCGTTGGGGGTGAGCAGCGTCGTGAGCGAGATCAGCTCATCGGAAAGCGCAACAGCGGGCGCCGGATTCAGGAAGAATGGCTTGCCATGGCGGCGGGCCAGTTTTGCGGCATGCAACACCGTGGCGAGCGGGACTTCCAGTTGGGCCAGCACGACGTCCGCGTTCAGAAACGCATCTTCGGCACGGTCGATATCAGCCGGTGACAGTTCATGATTGGCGCCTGGCACCACGACGATGGCGTTGTCGCCCCCCGTCAACGTGATGCACGCGATACCTGTGGCTTCCGCGCCCGTCGACACCCAGCGGGTGTCGATGCCTTCGCGCTCGAGCGTCGATTTCATCTGTGCGCCGAACGCATCTGCGCCCGCACAGCCGACCATCGTGACCTCAGCCCCGAGGCGCGCTGCAGCGACCGCCTGATTCGCCCCCTTGCCGCCCGGATAGGTCGAGAAACGCGTACCGAACAGCGTTTCGCCGAGACGAGGAAACGTCCCGGTTGCGACCACCATGTCCATGTTAATGCTGCCCACCACTACCACGCGCGCCATACCGCTCCTTCGGATCGCCCGACCCGCGCTTTCGCGCAAGGCCAATTTTTGCCGTGCTAAAACGTAATCAGCTTGGGAACGGATTTATACCAGAGCGATTCGCCAGACGGAAGGGACCCCAGGGTTTTACCTGATATGAGTTAAAAATGCGCGAAGGGATTTGTAAGGGGCGAACGTAGGCGATGTAGATCGCGCGTTCAGAGCGCGATCTTGGTTGCCAGCCTGCGAGGGGATTTGGATATGCCGGTTCCTGCCGCGCATCAAATGATCAGTAGACCGATTTGAATTGCTCTGGCAGCAGGGCTAACGGCGCCGCTAGTTGCCCCGCGAGCTGAGTAGCTAACTGCGCCGCTGACTGAGTCGCTGACTAAGCCGCAACGGCACCAGCTTCGGCAAACGCAGCAGGAAGCCGCAGAAGAGCCGCAGATGCATCCATCCCAGCAGCAGGTTGTCGCGCAGATAGTTGAAGTGCGACACGCCGCCCTCGTCGGCGCGGAAATAGCGCACCGGCGAAGTGATATTGATCGGCCACACACCCTCCCAGCACAGCCGGACGGCGGCCTCCGGATCGAAATCGAAACGGCGCATCCATGTGTGGCGGCGCATCACCGTGCGCAGGGGTTGAATGGGGTACACGCGAAATCCATATAAGGAATCGCCGATGCCGGACCATAGGGTTTCCAGATGCGCCATGCCGTTCGACAGGCGGCGGCCATACACCCGGGCGCGCGGGGCCTTGTCGTCGAACTTCGGTAGGCCGAGCACCATCGCGCCCGGATGGGCCTGCGAAGCCGCCATGAACTCGCCGATCAGATCGGCGGGATGCTGGCCGTCCGAATCCATCGTCAGCACATGCGTGAAGCCGAGGCGCCCGGCTTCGTCGAGTCCGGTGAGCACCGCACTGCCTTTGCCCTGGTTGTGCGGCAGCACGATCACGCGCAGCCCCGGGTCCTGCCTTGCCATCGCCAACAGACGTTCAGGGCTGCCGTCCGTACTGCCGTCGACGACCACCCAGACGGGGTTCCAGTTCGCACGCGCGCTGCGCACGGTCTCATCGACTTTTACGCCGGGGTTATAGCTCGGAATCAGAACCAGATGCGTAGACGATGGGCTGGTTATCGGCATGGAAAACAGCGTGTTGGATCAGGTTGTAGTGGTGTTGTGAACGCACGATTACCGCGCCGCCACCTGCCCGTCGTCGCGCTCGCGCAGGTTGCGCCGGCGTCTGCGCCACGCCTGCCAGGTACGCGGCGCGGTGAACAGTACCGACATGTAATACGCGCCCTTGAAGAGGCGCAGCGACCGCCAGATTGGCGTGTCCTCGAAGATGTCGCCAGCCAGCAACGACAGCAGCGCCTCCTTCATGCGCAGCACGTTGCGCGGCCCCATGAAGAGCGCGCGCATCGCCGGCGATGTCATCCGGTAGATGAACCATGAGAAAGCTTTTGGGCCATGCCGCAGACGCTTGTCGAAGCGTGCCAGCGCGGCGTCGGCGCGCGCCGGATCGCGCAGACATACATCGATCGCTTCGACACCGTCAAAGGCGCTTTGCATTGCAAGCATCACGCCCGACGAAAACACCGGGTCGATGAACGCGAACGCGTCGCCAAGCAGCAAAAAGTTGCGCCCGTGTGTAAGGTCGCCGGTGTACGAATAGTTGCCGGTGGCCTCCACCTTGCTGATCATTTCGGCGTCCTTGAGACGCTCTGCAAGCGGTGCGCACAGCTCAACCGTGTCCATGAAAAAGTCTTCGAGCGAACGGCCCTTTGGACGGCTTTTCAGGTAGTACGGCCACACCACTGCGCCGATGCTCGTCGCTCCGTCCACGAGCGGAATGAACCAGAACCAGCCGTGCTCGAACCAGAACACGGTGATGTTGCCCTGATGCTCGCCCGGGTTCCGGTGCGCACCATGAAAATGCGCGAACAGGGCTGAACTGTTGTGCTTGTCGTTGCGCTTCTTGCTTTTGAACTGGTTGGCCAGCAGCGTGTCGCGTCCCGATGCATCCACAACGAAACGCGCCCGGCAGTCTTCCTCGCGGCCATCGTCATGATGGGCACGAATCACCGCGCCGGCGTTGTCGGGCAGAAACGCGACATCGCGCGCCTGGCAGCCTTCCACCACCTCCACGCCACGCGAAGCCGCATGACGCAAGAGCAGATGGTCGAGTTCGGAGCGCCGCACCTGGTAGGCGCCGGGCATGGACTTGTCCCATGCCTCTGCGAACAGGAAGCGCTCCATGCGATTGCCATGCTGAGGCGAGACGAATTCCGCACCCAGTTTCACCATGCCAATGGCCCGCACTTCGTCGCCTACCCCAAGCCGATCGAACAGCCGCAGATTGGCCGGCAGCAGCGACTCGCCGATATGAAAGCGCGGATGCCACGCCTTTTCGATGAGACGCACGCGATAGCCACGCTGTGCAAGCAAGGCGCCTGCGGTCGACCCGGCGGGACCTCCGCCGATCACGATCACATCCCACTGCGTTGCGTCAGGTTGCATTGCGTCGGCCATCGTTTTCCTCATTTAGCGTTAGGCCAGGCCGCCGTTGATCGACATCACCTGGCCGGTCACATAGGCCGCAGCATCGGACACGAGATAAGTGACCATGGCGGCCACTTCGTCCGGTCGACCTGCCCGCTGCGCCGGCACCAGTTGCTTGACGCGCTCCGGCGTGAAGGCGGGCGCAGCCATCGGCGATTCGATCACGCCCGGCGCTACCGCATTTACGGTGATGCCACGCGAGGCCAGTTCAAGCGACAAGGCCTTGGTCGCGCCAATCAAGCCGGCTTTGGCCGCCGAATAATTCACTTGCCCGCGATTGCCCATCACGCCCGCCACCGATGCCATATTGATGATGCGCCCCCAGCGGGTGCGGATCATCGGCATCAACAGGGGCTGCGTGACGTTGAAAAAACCGTTTAACGTCACATCGATTACGCTGCGCCATTGCTGCTGCGTCATGCCGGGCATCGGCGCGTCGTCATGGATGCCGGCGTTGTTCACGAGGATCTGCACTGGCGCGCTTTCCAGCAAAGCTTCCAGCGCGGCTCGGCTGGCCTCCGCATTGGTGACATCGAAGGCGATAGCGTGCGCGTTACCACCGGCCTCGACGATGCTGGCCGCCGTCGCTTCGGCAAGCGCCAGGCCGCGATTCGCATGCACCCAGACTTCGTGGCCCGCCTTCGCCAGCGCCACGCAGATCGCCTGCCCCAGCGCGCCGCTGCCCCCTGTTACGAGCGCCCGCATGGTTTCTCCCTGTCGATCTGCTTACTTGACGCGGTGCGCCGCGACATAGGCGGCGAGCGCGCCTAGCGTGGCGAAGATCTTCTCGTTGTCCGGATTGTCCGAACGCAGTTCGAAGCCGTATTTCTTCGAGATCAGCAACGCGATCTCGAGAATATCGATCGAGTCGAGTCCCAGCCCTTCGCCATACAGCGGCGTCGCGGCGGACAACGTGTCGAGTTGCACGTCTTCGAGGTTCAGTTCGCCGACGATCAGCGTGGCGAGTTCTTCTTCCAGTTTATTCATTGTGTTGTACGCCGGGTTCGCTGCCAGTGGAAAAGTGCGGGGAGGCCCGAGTTCGGCCCCCACGGACGGCGCCCGGGCGCCGCCTCTATGCCCCGTTGCAATGGCAGTCAGCCCGGTTTATTCGAGATTGTAAGTCTGGGGCGATTCTAGACGAAGCGATCCCAGATCGTATACCTGGAAAGGGTTACACGACGTTGTGCGGCCCTGGGACGGGCGAATAAGGGATGGTAAGGCGGAAAAGCGTGCTGGCGCTGACGGGCGGACGGTAAGCTAGAATTGCGCCCACCGCAAATACCGTGCGCGGTCAAACAAACAGTTACAAACCGGATGGCGAACCCCGCGTACCCTAGCCGGTCTGTCATTCGGGCAGCTTTCAGGCCCGAATAATGCGTCGCGAAGCGTACCGCGGAACCCGCGCCCGGCGTCATTCATGTGATGAAAAAAACGGCTTTTGAAGCACCTCCCACTATGCAGCGTATTTTCTTGATTCCTGGTGTGATGTTCGGGGCAACGTCATGCCTTCGTTAACGCAAGTCGCGCGCGGCGCGGCGGCCGTCGGGGCGCTGGCGGCGTGCGAACTCGGCACGCACTACGCAGCCAGCACGCCAGGCGCGCAAGGCTTCGGTCTGATGGTCGTGGTGGCGCCGCTGCTGGCCATCGCGCTTGCCGCGGCCGCTCGCACACAGCATCGCGTGTGGCTCCTGCCGTTATGGGCGCTGGGTTGCGGCATCCTTTGGATGCTGCGTGCGCCGCTCGGCCGTCACTTCGAATGGGGTGCCTACTTCGAGCACCTCGGCTTTAACCTCGCCATGGCCTACGTCTTCGGCCGTACCCTCGCAGCCGGCCGGCGCGCTCTGTGCAGCCAGTTCGCGGCTATGGTTCACGGCACACTCACCCCGGCCGTCGCGCAATACACCCGTCAGATCACCGTCGCATGGACCGTGTTCTTCCTGATGATCGCTGGGGTTTCGACGCTGCTGTTCGCGGTTTCGCCGGTCGTGGTGTGGTCGACCTTCGCCAACTACATGACGCTGCCGCTCGTAACCATGATGTTCGTCGGCGAACACGCGTGGCGGCGCGTGGCGCTGCCCAACGTGCAGCGTGCGAGCCTGTTCGCGGCCGCCCGCGCTTATCGGCAAACCATGCGGCAAACAGCGCACCACACCATGCGGCACGGCATGCATGGCCAGGCCGAACGGGTCCAATGAGGGCGGAGGCAATGTCCGCGGCGTTCCACCGGCCCGACTCGCGGATAGACGATCATGGCCCTGACTGACGCTATGCCGAGTATTCCTCTGCTGTTCCATTCGTCGCCCAGGCAGACGATTGCCTGGCGCGACGGCACGCCTGTTCCGGTGGGCGAATTTCTCGCCGACGTGAGGCGCGTGGCGAAGGCGCTGCCCGCCGGCACGCATGTCTTTAACATGTGCACGGATCGTTATCGCTTTGCGGTTGGCCTGTGCGCGACGATGATCGCCGGCAAGATCAGTCTGCTGCCTTCGGCTCACACACCGGAGGCCGTGCGCCAGATGGCGGCGTTCGCGCCTGATACGTTTTGTCTATACGACGGCGCCACTTGCACCGCCGATCTGCCGCGCTTCCGTTTTCCCGAGCCGAGTCAGGGAATGGCGGCTCAGGATGGCCAGCAGTCCTACGGTGCTGACCACGTCAGCGGCCAACCAGCGTTTGCCGTACCGCGGATCGAATCTGATCAGGTCGTGGCTTATCTGTTCACGTCCGGTTCGACGGGTGTGCCGGTGCCGCATGGCAAGAAGTGGGGCTTTCTGGTGAAGTGCCTGCGCACGTCAGCCGGCCGACTCGGCTTGCTCGACCTGGACGCGTGCACGCTGGTCGGCACTGTGCCGCCGCAACACATGTATGGCTTCGAAAATACGGTGCTGCTTGCGCTGATCGGCGGCTTTGCATTCAGCAACCGGCAGCCGTTCTATCCGGGCGATATCGCCAGCGAACTTGCCGCGCTGCCGCAGCCGCGAGTACTGGTGACTTCGCCCGTGCATCTGCGTGCGCTGATGCTCGCGGGTAACGTCCAGCCGCCGGTCGCGTTAACCGTGTCAGCCACCGCGCCGCTTACGCAAGACCTGGCCGCGCAGGCTGAGACCGCGCTGAGCGCCCCCTTGCTGGAAATCTACGGCAGCACGGAAACCGGCCAGATCGCCACGCGGCGCACTGCGCACGATGTCGCGTGGCGTCTGTACCCGGAGATACGGCTTGAGGCTCGACCTGCCGAGCACGAAGGCGTCGAAGACACCGCGGTATGGGTCTCGGGCGGTCATGTCGAAGCCCCCGTGCCGATGGGCGACGCGCTGGAGCCGCTCGACGACAGCCGTTTTCTGCTGCATGGGCGCAAGGCCGATCTGATCAATATCGCCGGCAAACGGACTTCGCTCGGATACCTGAATCATCAGTTGACCGCGATACCCGGTGTGGTCGATGCGGTGTTCTTCATGCCGGACGACCACGACCCAAGCGTGAGTTCCCAGCGACACGGCGAACTCGTCACGCGTCTGCTTGCGTTTGTGGTGGCACCAGGCCTCGCCCCCGCCGATTTGCAACGCGCACTGCGTGAACGCATCGACGCGGCCTTTATGCCACGTCCGCTGATCTTCATTGACGTATTGCCGCGCAATGCAACAGGCAAACTGCCGCGCGATGTGTTGCTGGCGTTGGTCGCACAGCACGCGCGAGGTTCGCGACCCGCAAGGCAGGCTGAAGCGCAGTCCACCGCTGGCCGAACGACTCTGACCTTCACCATCGCGGAAGATCACCCAGCGCTGCCCGGTCACTTCCCCGGCCAGCCGATCGTCCCCGGCGTTGTGCTGCTCGACTATGCGATCAGCGCGATCGGCACCGCCTTGAACCGCTCACTCGATACCTGCCGTCTAAGCTCTGCCAAATTCCCGAGTTCGGCTGCGCCCGGTGCATCGCTGACGCTGGCGTTCGAGCTTGCCGCCAGCGGCTCGATCCGCTTTACCGTCAGCACCGGCGAGCGCACCGTAGCGAGCGGCGTGCTGACCGCGCCGGTGACTTCACCCGAAGCGGTGACCTCATGAAGCGCCCCGCCTGGACCCAGCGCAAAGAGCGCAGCAACGTGCCGATGATGCGCTTCATGACATGGCTCTCTTTGCGCCTTGGTCGCCGCGTGAGCCGCCTCGTGCTGACGCCCGCGAGCCTCTATTTCATGCTTGCCTCGCCAGCCGCGTGCAAAGCCTCACGTGCCTACCTGTCACGCGCTCTCGGCCGGCCCGCGAGCTGGCGCGACGTCTTGCGACATCTGATAGCGTTCGGCGCGACGATCCACGATCGAATCTATCTGCTCAACGACCGCTACGATCTGTTCGATCTCCAGTTGCATGGCCAGACGCTCGTCAGCGAGACGCTCGCGGAAGGACGCGGCGCGTTTCTGATCGGCGCGCATCTGGGTAGTTTCGAAGTGGTGCGCGCGATTGGCCGCACGCGGCCCGACATGCGCGTCGCTGTCACGATGTACGAGGACAACGCGCGCCGCATCAACGCGATTCTGGCGTCGATCAATCCCGCCGCAAAACAGGACGTGATCGGTCTGGGCCAGGTCGATTCGATGCTCAAGGTGCGCGAGTACCTCGACACTGGCAGCATGATCGGCATTCTCGCGGACCGCACCTTGCTCGGCGACGCCCGCGATTCGATGCAGCGGGTGGATTTTCTCGGCAGTCCTGCTGCGTTTCCGCTTGGGCCCCTGCACATGGCAGCGATGCTCAAACGGCCGGTGATCTTTATGACCGGTTTGTATCGCGGCGGCAACCGCTACGATATCCACTTCGAGAAACTCGCCGACTTCACGCAGATCGAACGTGCGGAGCGCGGCGCCCAGGTGCAGGCCGCGCTGGCGCGCTATGTGGCACTGCTGGAAAAGCATTGCCGCAGCGCGCCGTATAACTGGTTCAACTATTTCGACTTCTGGCAGGCCGAGCAGAGTGCGCCCGCCGGGAATGTTTCGAGTGTGGCTAAACGTGGAGGTGGAGGCAGTGCCCTCAATGGTGCAAATGTCACCGGCGTAGGCAACGTAACGAGCGTGAGCGGCGCTGGAAAAGTCTCGAACGCTCCCAAGGGTGAAAACATCCCTAATGTCACCAGTAGTCCGAACTTGGCGACGGCCACCTCCGCAACCGCAACCGCAACCGCCTCCACCTCCACCTCCACCTCCACCTCCGCAACCGCAGCCGCATCCGAGGCATCTGTGACGCCGGTGTCCGCGGCGGCCCCTGACCTGACCACTCACAGCAGGAACTCCTGACGCATGAATGCCGCCCGTGTGCCGACCTTTGTCCCGCGTCCCCTGAACGCTTACGCAGCGGCAACGCTGCTGGCCTGCGCGCTGATGCTCAACGTGCCGTGCGCAGCGCATGCTGCCAGCGCATCGAGTGCATCGGGCACCTCGAGCGCCGCAGACGCATCGACGCCTGCATCCGCCTGGACGCTCGACCGCCTGATGTCCACGCTCGGTCAGAAAAAGTCGGGCCAGGCGAGCTTTGTGGAAACGAAGTATCTATCGATCGCCACCGAACCCGTGAAGTCGACCGGCACCTTATCGTTCCTCGCGCCAGACCATCTGGAAAAGCGCACCGACAGTCCGAAGCCAGAGGACCTCGTGGTCGACGGCGACAAGCTGACGATTGCCCGCAACGGCCACCAATACACACTCGCGCTGACGCAATATCCGGAGTTGTCCGCGTTCATCGACAGCATTCGCGCGACGCTGACGGGTAACCGCTTCGCGCTCGAGCAGGTGTACAAGGTAGCCGTGACAGGCACTGGCGACGACTGGACGCTTACCCTCACGCCGCTCGATTCACGCATGCTCAAGAAGATCAGCGCAATCACGCTGAGCGGCACGCGCGACCTGCTGCACACGGTCGCGATCCAGCAGGCCGACGGCGACCATTCGCTGATGCGCCTGCAAAACGACACAGCCAATTAATGCCGGCACAGCGCCCCGCCACTCCACCACCGCAAGGCATGCGCAGCGTGTTCCGGCAACGCGCGGTGCTGGCGTGGCTCGCCTTTTTGCTGGTCTGCGCCGTGGTAATCAGCCGCACGAGTTTCACGGCTGACCTGTCGGCGTTTTTGCCGCGCTCACCGAGCGCTGGGCAGCGCGTGCTGGTCGACCAACTGCGCGATGGCCTGGTATCGCGGCTGATTCTGGTCGGCATCGAAGGCGGCGATCCAGCGGGACGCGCCGCCCTCTCGAAGCACATGGCGGCGAGCCTGCGCGGAGACGCTCAATTCGCGTCCGTTAACAACGGCGAGCCCGTCAGCGAAGAACGCGATCAGCGTTTCGTTTTCGAGCATCGCTACGTGCTGAGCCCGCTCGTCACACCTGCGCGTTTTTCCGTCGAGGGACTGCATGAGGCGCTGGGCGAGAGCCTGGATTTGCTGGGGTCATCCGCGGGTATGTTCGCCAAGGATTTGCTGCCACACGACCCAACCGGCGAAGTAACAGCACTCATCAACCGGCTCGACAGCGGCGCGCAACCGGTATCGCAAGACGGTGTGTGGGCTTCACGCGACGGCCGGCGTGCAGTGCTGGTCGTGCAGACCGCAGGCGCGGGCTCCGACACTGACGCTCAGGCCCGCGCCATGGCCGCCGTGCAAAACGCTCTCGACGACGCCATGAAGTCGGTATCAAACGCCTCTGCCTACCATCTGCTGATGACCGGCCCCGGCGTGTTTTCCGTCGAAACAAGGGAAAACATCAAGCACGATGTCGCGCGGTTGTCTGCGGTCAGCATGGTGCTGATCATCGCGCTGCTGCTGGTGGTATATCGCTCGCCGCTTGCGCTGGTGCTGGGGCTGTTGCCGGTGCTCTCCGGCGTCGCCGCGGGGCTCGCGGCGGTGAGTCTAGCGTTCGGCAGCGTGCACGGTTTGACGCTCGGCTTTGGCACGACGCTGATCGGCGAGGCGGTGGATTACTCGATCTATCTGTTCGTACAGTCGTCGCAGGTTCAAGGCGCTCAGCGTGGACCCGCGCAAACGGATGGCGCAGACTCGCTGCGCAAATGGATCGCGGTTTATTGGCCGACTATCCGGCTCGGCGTGCTGACATCGATCTGCGGCTTTGCATCGATGCTGTTTTCGGGTTTTCCGGGTCTGGTGCAGCTTGGGCTTTACTCGATCGCGGGGCTCACAGCGGCTGCCCTTGTCACGCGCTTTGTGTTGCCGCATCTGCGCGGCGTGCGCTTTGCGATCCGTGATGTGTCGCGGCTCGCCTCGACGCTTGCACGATTCACCGCCAGTGCGCATCGCTTGCGCGGCGCGTTAGTCGTCCTACTGATCGCCGCCGTGGCGACGCTTGCCTTGCATCGTCAGCACGTGTGGAGTCACGAACTTTCGGCGCTCAGTCCGGTATCCCAGCAAAGCCTGGCGCTCGACGAAAGCCTGCGCGCCGATGTCGGCGCGCCGGACGTGCGCTATCTCGTGGTGATCTCGGGCGCGAGCCAGGAAGCCGTCCTCGAAGGTGCGGAAAAAGTCTCCGCGCAATTGCAGCCGCTAGTGGATTCCGGCGTGCTGGCCGGTTACGAAAGCCCCGCGCTGTACCTGCCGAGTCTTGCCGCCCAGCGTTCCCGCCTCGCCAGCCTGCCGCCTGCTGACGTCCTGACACAGCGCATGCGCGACGCCGTCGCGGATCAGTCGATCGGCGTCAAACCAGACGCGTTCGCGCCGTTCATCGCCGATGTGCAGGCAGCGCGTCAACAGCCGCCGCTGCAACGCGCCGATCTGCAGGGCACCTCGATGGCATTGGCCGTGGATGCGCTGCTCACGCAACGCGACGGCCACTGGAGCGCAATGCTGTCGCTGCGTGCGCCGGAACACGCTGCTGTCGCCGGGCAACAGACGGCATCCGCTCGTAACGATGCAACTCAGTCCAGCCTCGACGCCGGCAAGATCCGCGCTGCCGTGGCACGCGCACAGGTACCCGATGCGCTCTTCGTGGATATGAAGGCCGAAGCCGATCGCCTCTACGTCAACTATGTCCGTGAGGATATTCATTTATCGCTTGCGGGACTCGCGGCCATCGTCGTGTTGTTGCTGATTGCGCTGCGTTCGCCGCAAGCGGTGGTGCGCACGCTTGCGCCGCTGCTGGCTGCCGTGCTGGTGGTCACTGCCGGTCTTGCGCTGTCTGGCGAACAACTAACCATCCTGCACCTGATCGGCATGCTGCTGATCGTTGCGGTGGGCTCGAACTACGCGCTCTTCTTCAACAAGCCGAGCCACGGTGCGCATGACATCACCGGCACGACAGGTATTAAGGGTGCTACAGGCATCGCACCGCAAACGCTTGTCTCGTTGCTGATTGCGAACCTCGCGACGGTGGCCGGCTTCGGACTTCTCGCACTGGCACGCGTGCCGCTGCTGAAGGCGTTTGGCCTGACAGTAGGGCCCGGTGCGATTCTCGCGCTGCTGTTCTCGGCGATTCTTGCGCCAGCCATCAAGCGAGCCAAGGCGCCTTCGGCAACTGCGCGCCGCAGCGGAGAGCGGGCATGAACGCCGCTTCATTTTCAGCGCCCGGCGTGGTGCGCCGCTGGACGCCCTCACCG
>NZ_JBAURZ010000387.1:0-3485 GCF_049581445.1 Paraburkholderia sp.
GCGGCCTTGACCGCATCATCCACCGAGAAGACCGGCTTGCCGCGCGGTACCGCGACGCCGAATTTCCGCAGGATTTCCTTACCCTGGTACTCGTGAATCTTCATGCGTGATTCCCTTCAGTCTGAGAGTTGGATTGAACTTCGTTTCCGCTGCTGTCGTTCAAACGGGACGTGCCGCCGCTGCCGTGACCGGCTGCGGGGCGTGTTTGTTCGCTTGCTGCATCCGCACGCTCCGCTGAACGCGGCGCGTGGCCATACCAGCGCGGATAAAACTGTCGCACCGCCTCGCCGTCGAAGCGCAGCGCGTGGCAGCGACCCAACTGGAATGGCGGCTTGTCGTTTGAGTGTTCGTCTGAGGCTTTGGGTGAACCGTCCCCTGAGGCCGCTTCATGCGGCGGCTTACCGTCATTAGTGTTCCACACTTCACCGGCGAACGCCTGGATGGCGGCCGTAGGAAGGAAAGCGCACAACTCGGTGAGATGCGTGCAACCTGCCGTGCCTCCCAGCAAACGGGCGGCTTCGCGACGAAAATTGTTGAACAGATTGAGCCCGATAAGAGCCCGGTAGGCGGGATTCGTGGCTTCGCATTGACCAGGATAGGGCACCCAGTCGGACGACGCTTGCGCGTCGACAACGTTGAGCTTGCGATCGATCGTGATGCGGAGCCAGAGTTCATGGATCGGCTGACCGTTTGGCCGGACGCCCGACGCAAGCGCCACATCGCGTGGCTTTTGGTCGGTTAGACACGCCTCTATGTCCCACAGGCCGTCGGCACGCTCATATGCTTCCGCTCGGATTGCGCGGACGTGGCGCAACTGACGGGACACTGGCGGGGAGAGCGGCATGCGGAAGGAAAAGGCCGAATTGGGAAAACCCCTAGATTTTAGCATACCGGGTATTTGAGACAGCCTGGCTTGTGCATGGCACCAAGGCAGTGCGGCCCGGCGGGACTTTGAGACGGCATGCAGCAAGGAATGGAGGGTTTGCGAGGGGGTTTGCGGCCGGGGCTTATCGTAGGTCCGCAGCAGGTTCACAGCGAAATGCACGTGGGGTCCGCGACAGGCTCTCCGCAGCGGGTTCACCGCAGCGCGTTCACTCGCCAGCCCAATCCTCGTCGAGGCCCTTGAGAATCTTGCTGATCGTTGCACCGGAAAAGCCCCGCGCAGCGAGAAAGCGCGCCTGACGAGCGCGCTCGGCCGGTGTTTCCGGCAATTGACCGTATTTTTTGGTCCAGACGGCTTGGGCGCGCGCGAGTTCGGTCTCACGCAACTGGGCGCTCGCCTCCTCAATCAACGTCTGACCTACCGCGTGGCGCTTAAGCTCACCCACTATCCGGTTAGAGCCGAGGCGCGATGCACGGCGATGGATCAAGCTCTCCGCGAAGCGCGAGTCGGACAACCAGCCCTCGCTTTCTAGCGCGTCGAGCAGGCCTTCCAGGGAGTCGCCCTCTTCGACGAACGGCATCAGCTTGCGCGAGAGTTCTGCCCGGCTGTATTCGCGGCGGGATAGATAGCCAAGCGCTCGGCCTTTCAGTGAACGAACCGGACGTTGAGATTTGTCCGCGCGGTCTTTCTCTGCGGGGGATTCGCCCGGTGCACGGCGTGAGCGGGTGTAGGTAGTTTCGGCGGGGAAACTGGCCGCCGCATCTGAAGAGGTCGTGCTGGAAACACGCCCTGAAGACTGCGCACGCCCAGAGGCCCGGTCATGCGCATCGAAAGATTCAAACGGATCGGACGGGTCGTCATGACCACCGTCACCACCGTCACGCGGGCCGCCCGCATCACGTTCTGCATGAGATACAGGCCGGCCCTTGCGTATCACGCGACGCTTACTCCTCTTCGCCCGCGACTTCAGCGCCCGCGCCGACAGCCGCTTCCGCCATGGCGTTCACGCCCAGCGATTCGCGAATGCGGTTTTCGATTTCGCGCGCGATCTCGGGATTTTCACGCAGAAATTCGCGTGCGTTGTCTTTACCCTGACCAATCCGCTCACCGTTGTAGCTGTACCAGGCACCCGCCTTGTCGACGATCTTTGCCGACACGCCCAGGTCGATCACTTCACCCTGACGCGAAATACCTTCGCCGTACAGAATGTCGAAAATCGCCTCGCGGAACGGCGGCGCCACCTTGTTCTTGACGACCTTCACCCGCGTTTCGTTGCCGATCACTTCGTCGTTCTTCTTGATCGAACCGATACGGCGAATGTCCAGGCGCACCGACGCATAGAACTTCAGCGCATTGCCACCGGTGGTGGTTTCCGGGTTGCCGAACATCACGCCGATCTTCATACGGATCTGGTTGATGAAGATGACGAGGCAGTTGGTGCGCTTGATCGTGCCGGTGAGCTTGCGCAGCGCCTGCGACATCAGACGCGCTTGCAGACCCGGCAGCGAGTCGCCCATTTCGCCTTCGATTTCCGCCTTCGGCACGAGTGCCGCGACCGAGTCGATCACGATCATGTCGATCGAGCCTGAGCGCACCAGCGCGTCAGCGATCTCAAGTGCCTGTTCGCCCGTGTCCGGCTGCGAAACCAGCAACTCCGACACGTTCACGCCAAGCTTGCCCGCGTACTGAATGTCCAGCGCGTGTTCTGCGTCGATAAACGCTGCCGTGCCGCCGAGTTTTTGCATTTCGGCGACGACCTGCAGCGTCAACGTGGTTTTACCCGACGATTCCGGCCCGTAGATTTCGACTACACGACCACGCGGCAAACCGCCGACGCCCAGTGCGATGTCGAGTCCCAGCGATCCCGTAGAGACCACCTGGATATCTTCGATTGCCTCACCCGCGCCGAGCCGCATGACCGACCCTTTGCCGAACTGTTTTTCGATCTGCGCGAGCGCGGCAGCGAGCGCCTTGCTCTTTTCAGCAGTCAGTCCAGCCGGGCCTTTCTTGCTTTCTTCCATGAATCGTCCTTTGCTATGATGAACGGCGTCTGACGCAGAAGTGCAGCCCATTCATCACGGACAGCACACCAAACGCAGACACTGTATAAAAAAACAGTAGTTTTGGCAAGCACGATTCGCACTTGAATGCCTTAATGTGCGAAACCGCTGCGCAAAACTACCCACAAGATTCTTTGGAGACCGCTGCGCGCCGAGCTTTACTACGGTGCCGGCAAGGCCAGGCTGGCGCATCATGCGAATTCTCATTGCCGAAGATGACAGCATACTCGCGGACGGTCTGGTCCGATCACTCCGCCAATCGGCATACGCCGTCGATCATGTGAAGAACGGTGTCGAGGCCGATACCGCCCTTTCAGTACAAACCTTCGACCTGCTGATTCTCGATCTCGGCCTGCCGCGCATGTCCGGACTCGAGGTGCTGCGGCGCCTGCGCGCGCGCAATTCGAACCTGCCGGTGTTGATCCTGACGGCCGCCGACAGCGTCGACGAACGCGTCAAAGGTCTCGACCTCGGCGCCGACGACTACATGGCCAAGCCGTTCGCCCTCAATGAACTGGAGGCGCGCGTGCGCGCCCTCACCC
>NZ_JBAURZ010000388.1:0-1787 GCF_049581445.1 Paraburkholderia sp.
GTTCAGCCGTGGGCCGAGCGCAAAGCCGAGATCGAAGCCCGAGGCGCTGCGGGCGTCGCGGGCAGCGGCGCGAAACAGCGCCGCGATGCCCGGTTGCATCTTGCCTTTGCGAATGCGCTGCAGACCTTGCGCCACCAGCACGCGGTTGTTGCCATCGAGCTTGACGACGTCGGCCACCGTGCCGAGCGCGACCAGATCAAGCAGACCGTCCAGACGCGGTTCAGGGCGCTCGTCGTTGAACGCGCCGCGCCGGCGCAGCTCTGCGCGCAGCGCGAGCAGCACATAGAACATTACTCCGACCCCGGCGATGCATTTGCTGGGGAAGCCGCAGCCCGGCTGGTTCGGATTGACGATGGCTCGCGCCGCAGGCAGTTCGTCGCCGGGCAAATGGTGATCGGTGACGAGCACGTCGATTCCGAGCGCATTCGCCGCTTCCACCCCGTCGACGCTGGCAATGCCGTTGTCCACCGTGATCAGCAGATCCGGCTTGCCGGATTTGCCGCGCGCAGCGAGGGCCACGATTTCGGGTGTCAGGCCGTATCCATATTCGAAGCGATTCGGCACCAGATAGTCGATTTGCGCGCCGAACATGCGCAGGCCGCGTACCGCGACCGCGCAGGCGGTGGCGCCGTCGCAATCGTAGTCGGCCACCACCAGCATGCGGCGCTGCGCCAGGATTGTATCCGCGAGCAGCACGGCCGCGTCTTCGCAGCCTTTAAGTTCGGCGGGCGGCACGAGCCGGGCGAGGCCGGTTTCGATTTCATCGGGCTGGCACACGCCGCGCGATGCATAGAGACGGGCCAGCACCGGATGCAGGCCGTGACGGGTCAGGATTTCGGCGTCGACCGGAGAGCACGTGCGAGTAACGATTCGGGTCATGCGGAAAGGCCGTCAGTCATGCGGTGGATCATGGGTGGGTCATTCGATCATTCGATCATTCAATAAAGAGCGACGCAAGCACGCGGCGCCGCCAGAATTTGCGCAGATCGCCCCGCGTGATGGCAAGCGTCACCGAGCCGGTGTCACCGCATAGCGTGAGGCCAAGTTCGGCGAGTTGTCCTGACTGCAAGGCGGCCAGCGCTGGCGCGAACCAGTCGGTTTCGAGCGCGGCGAAAGCGTCGTTCCAGCGGGCCCAGTCCTGCTCGATGAAGGGCGCGGAAAACGGATCGAGTTCGACGAGGGTCGCGCCGGGGCCGGTTCCATTCGTGGCGGACGTGAACGCTGCGAAGGACGCCGGTGGCTCGGCAATATCGACACCTGCCGAGAGTGCGAGGCCGCGCGTAGCCGCCGCGTCGGACAGAACGCGGGCAAATGGGCTCTTCACCGGTTGCGCAGCACCTTGCGCATGAAACCAGATCGAGTTCACCGCCGGCAGTCCGCGCGCTTCGCGCGCTTCGTTGACCGGATGCTCAAACCAGGCCATCTGCACTTCGTTCTGCAGCTTCATCCAGGCGCGCGAGCGCTCGCCAGTGTGCGCTTCATGCGGCAGCCAGATTTCAATGTTGCGGCCGCTCGCTCGCAGCGGCGAAGCGCCTGCCAGCGTGCCGAACGCATCGCTGGACAGATACCAGCGCTGCGGTTTGGGCGCGACCATGCGCACACCGAGTTCTTCGATCAGCGGCCGGGCAACTGCCAGCAGCGTGGCGGCTTCCTCGTCTGAAAGGGCAAGGGATGCGGGGTCGATCAACACTAAATGATCGTGCGCGATGCGCACGTGCACCGGCTGGATGCAGGCCCACGTCGCGGCACCGGGATCGCCGCCGTCGGCGCGCAGCATGTAGGGCGCG
>NZ_JBAURZ010000389.1:0-18244 GCF_049581445.1 Paraburkholderia sp.
CAGCAGGGCAGCCGCGACGAGCGTCTTGCCGATTTCCGTGTCGGTGCCGGTGACGAACAGTGACAAGGGGGCGTTCGATGCACTCATGCCGCCTCCTTGCTGAGTTGCCGCAGGCCCGCTTCGAGGCGGTCGAGGTCCGCGTGCGAATGAGCAGCCGACAACGAGAGGCGTAAGCGCGACGTGCCCACCGGCACGGTCGGCGGGCGGATCGCCGGCACCCACAGGCCAGCCCGATCCAGCGTAGCGGCGATCGCCAGCGTCGCATCGTTCGCGCCGATGATGAGCGGTTGCACGGCCGTATGCGAATCGACCGGTTTCCAGGGGGTAGCTTTGAGCATGGCCCGGGTGCGTTCGATCAGTTGGCGCAGATGCGCGCGTCGGGCATCGCCTTCGTCGCCGCCGATGATGCGCAGGCTAGCCGAGACCGCATGAGCAGCAGCCGGGACGGACGCGGTGGTGAAAATGTACGGCCGGGCGCGCTGCACGAGCCATTCGATCACGGTCTCATGTGCCACGACGAACGCGCCGGACACCCCTGCAGCCTTGCCGAGCGTGCCGATCGAGATGAGATGCGGCGAGCGCAACGCTTCCTGCGCAATGGCGCCACGGCCTTGCGGACCGAGCACGCCGAAGCCGTGCGCGTCGTCGACAATGAGCCACGCGCCGTGCCGTTCCGCGAGTTCGAGCAGACGCGGCAACGGAGCGACGTCGCCATCCATGCTGAACACGGTGTCCGACACGATCACCTTTACGTTGGCGTCTGAGGCGTCGAGCATCGCGCTCAATGCATCGGTGTCGGCGTGCGGATAGATCTGCACGTCGGCGCGCGAAAGACGCGCGCCGTCGATCAGCGAGGCGTGATTCAGCGCATCGGAAAACAACATGGTGCCGCGCCCGGCGAGCGCCGTCAGCGTCGCGAGGTTCGCCATATAGCCGGTGCTGAAGTACAACGCGCGCGGCGCATCGACGAAGCCGCCGACGAATTCCGCCAGATCGTCTTCAAGTTGTGCGTGCGCGCGCGAGTGGCCACCCAGCAGATGCGAACCGCCGCTGCCCGCGCCATAGCGTTGCGCACCCTCGGCTATCGCGGCGACCAGCAACGGGTGCGCAGCGAGGCCGAGATAGTCATTGCTGGCAAAGCCGATCATTTCACGGCCATCGACCACCATATGCGCGGCGCAGGGCGTGTCAGCGGTACGGCGGCGGCGACGCAAACCGTGCGCGTCGAGATCCTTTAACCCCTGTTCGAGGCTTTCGAGCAAATGCATTGTCATTACGCGCCCTCCGCAAGCGTCGCTTCGAATGTTTCGTGGGTGCGTGCCGCTAGCAAGCTGAGTTCTTCGTCGTCGAGGATGTACGGCGGCATCAGATACACCGTGGTCGAAATGGGTCGCAGCAGCAATTCACGCTGCAAAGCGTTTTCGAAGAAACGGCGTGAGAAGGATTTGGCTTGTTGCGGATCGTCGATGACGGCATCGAATGCGAAGATCGTGCCGCACTGACGCAGATTGCGCACCTGCGGATGATCGGCGAGCGGCGTGAGTGCCGCCCGCAAGGTGGCTGACTTGTGGGCGTTGACGGCGAGCACGTTGTCGCTCGCGAACAGATCGAGCGTGGCAAGGGCTGCGCGGCACGCGAGTGGATTGCCCGTGTACGAGTGCGAATGCAGAAAGCCGCGCGTGGTGTCGTCGTCATAGAAGGCGTTGAAGATTTCGTCGCGCGACAGCACGATGGACAGGGGCAGATAGCCGCCGCTGATACCCTTCGACAGACACAGAAAATCGGGCCAAACGCCAGCCTGTTCGCACGCGAAGAACGTCCCGCTTCGACCGCAGCCGACAGCGATTTCGTCTGCGATCAGATGCACATCATACTGATCGCACAGCACGCGCAGACCTGCTATGTATGAAGCATCGTGCATGGCCATACCGGCCGCGCATTGTACGAGGGGCTCGACGATGAGCGCGGCGACGTGATTGCTGCGGGCCTCGAACAGAGCGCGCACGTTACCGAGGGCGCGGCGGGCGACATCGGCCGCGCTTTCGCCGGACTGTGCAAGCCGCGCATCGGGAGATGCAACCACGTGCGCGTGACGGATCAGCGGATCGTAGGCATCCTTGAAGAGGGCGACATCCGTGACGCCAAGCGCGCCGATGGTCTCGCCGTGATAACTGTTGGCAATGCAGACGAATTCTTTCTTCTCGGCGTATCCGCGATTGCGCCACGAATGGAAACTCATCTTCAGAGCGATCTCGACGGCGGATGCGCCGTCGGAAGCGAAAAACGCATGGCCTAGCGTGTGCTGGGTGAGGGCGGCGAGCCGCTCGGCGAGTTCGATTGCCGGCTCGTGCGTGCAGCCGGCGAGCATGGCGTGTTCGAGCGTATCGAGCTGATCTTTGAGCGCAGCGTTGATACGCGGATTGGCGTGGCCGAACAGATTGACCCACCAGGAGCTGATCGCATCGAGGTAACGATGTCCTGCGCGATCGTAGAGCCAGGCGCCAGCGCCACGCGAGACGGGGACGAGCGGAAGGCGCTCGTGGTGTTTCATCTGCGTGCAGGGATGCCAGACGGCGCGCAGGCTGCGGGCGACCCAGTCTTCAGTTTCGGTGTTAGCTGCTTGACGGCTTGCTGTGTTGTTCAACAGTACGACTCCGGTACGGGGCTTTTGTTCTCTCGCGGGTTCAGCGTGGTTTATTTGCGCGGGGCGTGGGGGTGGTTTTTTTCCTCACGGCGCTGTTTTGTGGGCGCTTGGGCCGCAGCGGGGTCGAGATTAGCGCTTTCTTTCTGTCCGTGCACTACCCCTCGGTCGGGCTGTTTTTTGGGGCCCGCTTGGAGTTTCGGGGTGTTCCCGTCAGGTCGTGTTCGTTTTCGCCAGAAGGATTCAAATCCGGGTAGATGACGACGGCAAAGTCATAGGGGGTACACGGAAAAAATCTTGGGGTTGCGGCGGGTTTTGCCCCGCGTAAGGGCTAGACCAGGATTTCAACCGAGTGCGTAGCGCGGAGAATCTCCGGGGTTCGGGCCCAGGATTCGTCGCGGATCGTATCGAGCAGGCAGTCGATAAAGCAACGCGACGCCGTATCGGAAGGCTGACCAGTGCGGGTGATGATGCCGACCGTTGAATCGTCGAGTTGCTCGCGCACGGGAACTGCGCATAGGCCATCGTGGGCCGCGCATAGCTCGACGAGTGGCCACGGAAAAATGCTGATCATGTCGGTGCCCTTGAGCAGCGCGATTGCCACGGTCAGCGAGTGAAGAAAGTGAATGCTGCGCGGCGCGGCGAGGTCGTACTGCGCGAACATCCTGTAGGGTACCTGTCCCTCTGTTTCCGGGTCCAACGCCACGAGCCAGTCGAGGTCGAGCAATTCGGTCAGTGAACGGCTTTCCGCGCGCGGATGATCCTGCCGCGCAACCACCGCCCGGCTCGACGAAAACAGCGGCCGATACGCAAACTCGGCGCTGGCCACCCCCGGCGTTTGCCTGCCGATATAGATGTCGAGGCTACCGTCCCGCAAACGCGGGTTGGCGATCGCCAGTAAGCCTTCGAAGATCTCAAGCTGAGTGTCGGGCATCTGCGCACGAAAACGCGCAACCGTCTCCGGAAGAAATGTCATTGCGACCCACGCCGTCACGGCAATCGAAAGGCGCCCCCGTGGGTCGCCACGCATCGCGTCGATGGCCTGATGCGCACGCGTCATTTGCCCAACGACGAGTCGCGCATGTATCAGCAGCGTTTGTCCGCACTCCGTGAGCGTCACGCCAGATGATGTGCGCGCCACAAGCTGCATTCGGACGGTCTCTTCCAGGCACTGAAGGTTTTGAGTCACCGCGGCGGGCGACGAATTGAGCAGTCGCGCCGCCCCGCGAACGCTACCCGCATCCGCGATGGCGACAAGCGCGCGTAATTGATGAATTTTCATGTTGAACCAGCGTTTCGTATGGCGTGCGGTAACGCGTTCACCGTTGCTTTACGCGTTCACCGTTTCGATCCGTTTTCGCGCGGGCGATGCCGCGATATTGTGGCGACACTGTCAACAACGGCCATGTGCCGAGGAGTTTCACACCATGCTACTGATCCAGGTTTCCATGCTCCTAACGTATATGTTGATTAGCTATGCACATAAAACAGGTTCGTTCGCGCGTTCCCGCGTGCGTCGTCAAGAGGGGCGCGATTGAGGACCGCCTGGTTGATGCGACCTTTCCCCATCGGACAAAAGTTCCACACCGCTTTCAGCATAGGATTGCAAAGATGACTCATCAAGTGACCGCGCTGCGCACGAAGGAATGTGTGCCCGTTTCAGCCCGTCGCCCGGCTTACCTCGACGAGGCGATCAGTTCGCGCAGCGGCGCGGGCACTGTTGCGTTGTCTGCGTTGCCGCACTTCGGTTACGCATCCTTTGTCGATTCGCTTACCGGTTTGTATAGCCGTGCCGACCTCGCCGAGCGTGCTCAGCACTTGCTGAAGACGGGGCACGCATCAGGCGTCGCCTTGCTGCTCATCAATCTGGACGGCTTCAGCAAGGTCAACGATATCGCCGGTTACGACCTGGGTGATCGCGTCTTGCGCAGTGTCGCGCGCCGGCTCGCCGGGTTTATGGATCAACACGACCTGCTTGCACGAATCGGTGGCGACGAATTCGTGATCGTCGTCGATGACCGCGGCGACGCGGCGGCACTCGGCGAGTTCGCGCGGCGGGTACTCGACCTGTTTGCGGCGCCATTCGAAATCGCCGGCCGTGAGTATCACGTGGGCGCGTCGATCGGAATTGCGCGGCCCCTGGACGACGCCCACGATGCAGCGGCGTTGATGCGCAACGCCGGCCTTGCGATGCGTCGCGCGAAACAGTGCGGCAGAGGCCGCGTGCATTTTTTCACAGAGGACATGCAAGATGATCTGCGACGCCGCCTCAGGATCGAGGCGTTGCTGCGTCATGCGCTGGCCGCCGGTGAATTGAAGCTCGCCTACCAACCGGTGTTCGACAGCGTGTCGCACGAGCCCGTAGGCGCCGAGGCGCTGCTGCGCTGGACCAATAGCGAATTCGGCGACGTTCCGCCTGCCGAATTCATACCGATTGCCGAAGAAACCGGTCTGATGGAGAGCATCGGTGACTGGGTGTTGCAACAGGCCTGTGCTCAGGCGGCGCAGTGGCGCTGGAGTGTTGCGCCGAGTTTTACGGTCTCTGTAAACGTTTCGCCGGTTCAATTCAACGAGCGCTTCGTGCAACGCGTTGCTGCGTGTCTCGAATGCACAGGACTCGAAGCATCGGCGCTGCAACTGGAAATCACCGAGAGCATGTTGATGCCCGACAGCGGGGACGTGGCAGCGACGACCAAGGCGCTCTCGAATCTCGGCGTGAAGCTCGCGATCGACGACTTTGGGACGGGCTATGCGTCGTTGGCGTACCTCAAGCGCTTCGCTTTGCACAATTTGAAGATCGACCGTTTGTTCGTCGCGGATTTGCCGCACAGTCGCGATTCGATCGCCATCACGCATGCAATCGTGGCGATGGCGCACACGCTGGGTATGACCGTGACGGCTGAGGGCGTGGAAACTTGCGATCAGGCTGCGGCGCTGCGCGAGATGGGCTGCGACATGCTGCAGGGTTACCTGTTCAGCCCCGCGACAAGCCCGGCGGAACTTGCCAAAGCGTTGTCTGGCGCTAACAGCGGGAATAAACGGCGCGCTAGCGGGTTAACCAATTTGTAATGAAACAATTGGACTTGTCGGAGCGTTGCAGAGTCTGTCGCGAAAGTCTTTATGTTGTTGCCGTGCCAGCCGACATGGCGCGAGTCAGGAGAGAAACCATGTTCGATGCAGAAATCGCCGCAACGTTGTTGAACCGCTGGGCCGGCCAGGCGCATAACGAAGAACGCCAGACTTACCTCGGCCTCCTGCGCGAAGGCAATCTGCAGTTCACTCACGAACTCGGCTACGTAGGCACGCGCGGCATTCGCGACACGAACGCTTGCCGTACCGAGTCCCTTTTTTTCGGCGATGGCTCGCGGGCGTTGCGCGTGGGTGCGCCGGATAGCGAAGCGGGCTGGACCCGATGGGCTGCATTGCAGCCGCTTCAATGAATCGTGCCGCGCTTTGATTGAGGTCTCTCTGACTCGGCGGGCACGTGGGATGGCTAGCGGTCAATTCCGGCTAGCCAACGCCCCCTTGTCAGCATCGTTGCCGCCCGCAGGGTCATTGGAAGAGGGCGCCGCTGCAGTCTGCGACGACCCGTCATTCCATACAACAGAATCATTCACTGCATACAACCGGCACGGATCCGAACTCTGCTTCTGGCAATTCGCCACTGCCACCGACATCGGATCGTCGCCGCCTTCGGCCCAGGACCACGCCCCGGAGTCGGAAACAGCAAAAGCCCGGCTAGGATACTGATGCAAGAAGCTCCGATACCCCGCGCGCCCTGCTTCGTCCACAAAAGGCACCGCCGTCACCGCATCCAAAGCCGCAAAGCCGCTCGCCTTAGGCGGGGCCGGATCCGCTACCCGGTATTGCAAGCCCGTTGGCATTCCCACGCGTGCGAGGAAGGCCTCCACAGCAGGCCACCACACCTTCACGCCGTCGCGGTCGCCAACCAGTCGGTGCGCGTCGTTCTTGTACGTGCCGAAATCAACCATCTTTGCGTTCGCACCATGCGCCGAATAAGCGGCATACATGTTCGCCACCAGTTGTGTCGACCAGATCGAGTCGTTATCGCCATACAGCCACAATGACGGAACATTGGTTTTCTCGCCATAGGCGCCAAACGCATGGATCAGGTTGCCCTGCCAGTCCGTACACGCGTCTTGACGCAAACCACCGGAGAAATTGATCAGTGCACGAACGCCTGGCGTGGCTTCGACGCCATAAGCCATCGTTGCCAGTCCGCCGTGCGAGGTGCCGGCCACGACGATGTGCTGCGCATCCACGTAAGGCTGCTTCGACATGTAGTTGACCGTCGCGGCGACGTCGCCCGCCTGGCCAAGGCCGTTGGTCGCGACATCGCAACCGTCCTGCTGGTAGGTGCCGCCCGATTTCGCAAAGCCCTGACGGTTCGGCGCCACCACCACGTAGCCGCGCCGCACGAACTCGCGTGCGAACGGCAGCGGATCGCTGCGGGCTTGCGCACGCGGATCACCCTGCATCTTGCCGTGGTTGAAAACGATCATCGGGAACGGACCGGGACCGTCCGGCTTGTACACCGTCGTTTCAAGTGTGATCGTGCCGGCGGCATCCACGGGAACGCGGATCACCGATTCGTTGAGGCTGGCGGACGGCAGGTAGGTGTCGTCGTCCAGTGCAATGCGGGGTACCACAGCGCGGCTCAGCGGGCCGCCCTGTGTATCGGCGAGCGGGTCGGCCTGCGCCAACGAAACGGCACAAGCCGCCCATGCACAAACCATCAACCCAGCCGTCAAAAACTTTCTGCAACCCATACGCAGCACCTGCCCTGAAGTACGTCCTTAAAACCTGTGTCGCCCGCGGCCCTCCGCTGCTCCCTGACAGTTGCCTTTCGGTCAGATTTGAAGCAACAAAAAGACACTCGCGTACATGGCGCGCTTGGCGCATGCACGCGGATCGAGATCGCACGGGATGACCCACCAGCTTGGCCGACGCGACCCCACGCGCCGATGATGAGCAACACACGAAGTCCTCTCAAGCTGCCGCCGAAACACAAGAGATCAAGGTTGCGGCGAAGCTCTCGGACATCTATGCGGAGACGGTATGGACCGCACTCTCGCATGTGTCGCTTCAAAACCTACAGGCCAATCCTGGCACGACAATTTATGGTTGTGCAATTGAGGAGAACCCGACACAGAAAATTCGTAGTGCTCGACGCTTCTTCGATGCGCCGAATCCGCCGATGTACGGGGCTGTACGGGAGGGCGGGAGAAATGACCGATGTGGTAGACCGCCAACAAACACCGCTTCGATGTTTGAGGGGCACATTGAAGAAAAACTCTATAACGTGCAAACCTCGCGGAGTCCTTACAGACCCTTACTTCACGAGGCCGATTTGCAAGCGTAATCCACGGGCGTGTTTATGTTTTTTCATGTTTCGCTCACGTCGCCATCGACATAGCGCCAGTGGCCATCGTCACCGCGGACAAAGCGGCTCGTTTCGTGCAAACGATGCGCCCTGCCACCAACCTTGAATCGTGCGACGAATTCGACTTCGGCGTGCGAGGCGTCTTGTTCTGCGAAGCGCTTGATCTGCAGGCCGAGCCAACGGGGCGCATCGGGCGCCTCAGGGTTGGCGTCGAGATCCGCGGGGCAGGTGTGCGGTGCCCACGTCGAGCGCAGATAAGCGGTGTCACCGAGCACATAAGCGCTATAACGCGAGCGCATCAGTTCGAGCGCGCGGGGCGCGGTCTCGCCGCCGTCGATGAAGCGGCCGCAGCAGATTGCGAAGCGTGGTGGCTTCGCGTCGCTTCGCTGGTTCGGAGCCGCGCCGCCACAGGGGCACGCTAAAGGTCGTTGTGTAGTCAAATAAGTCACGCAGAAGGAATCGTCATATCGTCAGTGCAGGCCACGCGCGATCAGGATCTTCTGGATGTCGCTGGTGCCCTCGTAAATCTGGCACACCCGCACGTCGCGGTAGATACGCTCCACCGGGAAGTCGGTCAGATAGCCGTAACCGCCGTGAATCTGTAGCGCGTCGGAGCAGATCCGCTCAGCCGCTTCCGATGCGAACAGCTTGGCCATTGCCGCTTCCGTCAGGCACGGCTGCCCCGCGTCCTTCAATGAGGCGGCGTGCCAGATCAGTTGACGCGCGGCTTCGAGCTGCGTGGCCATGTCGGCGAGGCGAAACTGGACCGCCTGATGCGCTAGCAGAGGCTGGCCGAAGCTCTCGCGTTCCCGTGCATACACAAGCGCGGCTTCGAACGCCGCGCGCGCCATGCCGACGCTTTGCGCCGCAATGCCAATGCGCCCGCCCTCGAGACCGGAGAGCGCGATCCGGTAGCCTTCGCCTTGCGCGCCGATCATGTTTGCCGCCGGAACGCGGCAGTCTTCGAAGATGATTTGCGCCGTGTCCGATGAATGCTGACCGAGCTTGTCCTCGACGCGTGCGACAACATAGCCAGGGGTGTCAGTGGGCACGATAAAGGCGCTGATGCCACGCTTGCCAGCAGTTTTGTCCGTGACAGCCAACACAATCGCGGCGTTAGCGTTCTTGCCGCTCGTGATGAACTGTTTGACGCCGTTCAGCAAATAGGCGTCGCCATCGCGCGCGGCGGTAGTGCGCAGTGCCGAGGCGTCCGAGCCCGCTTGCGGCTCGGTCAGACAAAACGCGCCGAGCATCTCGCCGCGCGCGAGCGGGGTGAGCCAATCACGTTTCTGCGCCTCATTGCCATAGCTGAGCAGGATGCTGCAAACCGGGCAGTTGTTGACGGAGACGGCGGTGGAGGTGCCGCCGTCTCCAGCGGCGATTTCTTCGAGAATCACCGCGAGCGCAAGTGCGTCGAGTCCGGCGCCGCCGTACGCTTCGGGCACCAGCACGCCATAAGCGCCGAGTTCGGCCAGCTGGCGGTGAACCTCTTTAGGAAACGTGCACTCACGGTCCCATTGCGCAGCGTACGGTGTGACCGCGTCACGCACGAAAGTGCGCACCGCATCGCGAATCATCAGGTGATCCTGATCAAGCAGCATCCTTCAGTCTCCTCACCATTCGAGCGGCGTACCGTCGTATTGATAGAAACGGCCGTTAAACGACTCGCGCGCGGCAGCGGCCTGGGCGAGTACCTCACGCATGCCGGTCACACTGCGCTCGGGATCAATCGCCGCCTGGGCGCCGCCCATGTCGGTGCGAACCCAGCCGGGGTGCAGCGCGACGCAGGTCGCGCTGCGTGTCTGCAGCGAGGTGATCTTCAGCGCGTCGTTTAGCGCCGCCTTGCTCACGCGATACAGCCAGCCGGTGGTGCCCGTCGTGTCGGCGATACTGCCCATCCGGCTCGATAGCACGGCGAGTACGCCGCGCGCCTCTTCGACAAGCGGCAACAGGATCGGGATCAATTGCATCGGACCCCGTACGTTCGTGACCATGACCTCGTCGAAGTCTTCGGCGGTGACGGATTCGACGCTCTCGGTGCGCGGACCGTACACGCCCGACACCAGCAACGCGGCATCCAGCCGTTCGCCATCGAGCTTCCGGCCGAGCGCGGCGATTTCTGCGGGCACCGCCACGTCGAGCGAAAAGGTTTCCGCGCCGAGTTCTTCGAGCGCCTCAAGTGCCGCGTCATCACGTGCCGTGGCAAGGACGCGCCAGCCGGCACGTTTGTACTGGCGTACGAACTCGCGGCCAATGCCGCGCGAGGCGCCCACGATCAACACGGTTTTCATTCGCTTACCTCACTGTTCGGTACCGCGGTGCACGCATGCGCCGTGCCTCGGACAAACCGGCGACGGCGCATGCGGCGTAACGCCTTATACGAGTTCGATGCCCATCGCCGTCGCTTCGCCGCCGCCAATACACAACGTTGCAACGCCACGCTTGAGCCCGCGGTGCTTCAGCGCGCCGATCAACGTCACCAGAACGCGCGCGCCCGACGCGCCGATCGGATGACCCAGCGCGCACGCGCCGCCGTTCACGTTGACCTTGTCGTGGGGAAGCTTGTGCTCTTTCATCGCTGCCATCGTGACCACCGCGAAGGCTTCGTTGACTTCGTATAGATCCACGTCGTCCGCTTTCCAGCCATTCTTCTCGAAGAGCTTGCGGATCGCACCGACCGGTGCCGTGGTGAATTTCGCCGGTTCCTGCGCAAAGGTGGAATGACCGACCACACGCGCAAGCGGCTCCACGCCGAGTCGCTTCGCAGTCGATTCCCGCATCATCACCAGCGCTGCCGCGCCGTCGGAAATCGACGATGAGTTGGCCGCGGTGACCGTGCCGGTTTTGCTGAACGCGGGCTTAAGCGTCGCGATCTTTTCGAGGTTGGCCTTGAACGGTTGCTCATCGCGCTCGATCGTCACGTCACCCTTGCGACTCTCAACTTTGACCGGCGCGATTTCCCACGCAAACGAACCGTCTTCGTTCGCGCGCTTCGCGCGCTTGAGCGATTCGATCGCGAACGCGTCCTGCGCGTCACGCGTGAAGTCGAACGAGGCCGCGCATTCCTCAGCGAAGGTGCCCATCAGACGGCCCTTGTCGTAGGCGTCTTCAAGGCCGTCGTAGAACATGTGGTCAATCACCTGGGCGTGACCCATGCGCATACCGCCGCGTGCTTTGGGCAGCAGGTAGGGCGCGTTCGTCATGCTTTCCATGCCACCTGCGACGATCACGTCCGCCGAACCAGCGGCCAGCATGTCGTGTGCGAACATCGCCGCGCGCATACCGGAGCCGCACATCTTGTTCACCGTCGTGCTTCCCGTAGCCAGCGGCAGACCTGCGCCGAGTGCGGCCTGACGCGCGGGCGCTTGACCGAGCCCGGCGGGCAGTACGCAGCCCATCACCACTTCATCAATCTGTGCCGGCTGAAGACCCGCGCGTTGCACGGCGGCTTCGATGGCGATGGCGCCGAGTTGCGGGGCGGTCAGCGTTGCGAAGTCGCCCTGAAAGGCTGCCATCGGCGTACGCGCAGCCGAAACTATTACGACCGGATCGATCTGTCCGTTGTGTTTTGTCTCACTCATGTTTTAGCTCCTTGATTACACCTTCGACGATAGCCGGCACATCGCCGAGCTTCGCTGCATCGGCAGCGACCACGTCATTGTCTGTCTGATGCGCGCCGCCCGCCGTGACGGCTGCGACGCAACGCAAATAGGCTTCATCCAGCGCATCGGGGTTGCCGATCGTCATACCCAGATTGCGTACCTTGCCGTCATGCACACCGTAGGCCCAGCCATGCACGGTGACGTCCTGGCCGCGTGCCCACGCGTCGTTGAGGATGGTCGTGCGGCACACGTTGACGACCTGTTCAATCGTATTCAATTCCACGAGGCGCCGATGGCGCGCTTCGCCAAGCGGCCATTCTTCCAGCAACGCAGCATGCTTGGTGCGCACGTCCTGCACGTGATGCAGCCAGTTGTCCGCGAGTCCGACGCGGCGGCCGTGCAGCGCTGCTGCCACACCTGAGCAGCCGTAGTGACCGACCACCATGATGTGCTTGACCTTCAGCAAATCTACCGCGAACTGGATGACCGAAAGGCAATTCAGATCCGTATGCACCACGACGTTGGCGATGTTTCTGTGCACGAACACTTCGCCTGGCGGCAGGCCAATGATCTGATTGGCCGGCACGCGTGAGTCCGAGCAGCCGATCCACAGGTATTCAGGCGTTTGCTGGTGAGCGAGGCGAGAAAAATACTCCGGATCTTCGGACAGTTTGCGGGTCACCCACTTGTCGTTGTTCTCGAACAGGTGTGCGAGCGGATTCGGCTGGGTTAAGGCGGATGTGTTCATGGTGCGTCGAATGGTTGACTGGACCGATGGTCCGGTCGGTTTCGTTATTGGGAGGGGCGGCGTTGAACGGGTTTCACGATCGTTCACGCCGCGCGCACAGCAGATTCGCGCGTTACCGTTTTGTTTGCTTCGCCCACTGCGGCGTCGGTCAAGGGAGCGAACCGCTCCGGATAGCGCATGCAAAAGCGGGTGCTGCTGTCGTAAGGAAAGAAGTCGGGCAGTTCGCCCTTTAGCAGGTGATCCTTGTGCCGTTGCCACAGCGCGGGCTCGAAAAAGTCTGCGTGGTGTTGCATGAAAGCGCGGCGCACGCGGGGGTCGCCGAGCAGGAAGGTGCCATATGTCTCGGGGAAGATGTCATGCGCGCCGACGGAATACCACGGCTCGCCGGACATCTCATCTTCCTCGTTACGCGGTGGCGGCACCGCGCGCACATTGCAATCGGTCAGATACTCGATTTCATCGTAATCGTAAAACACGACGCGTCCGTGGCGGGTGACGCCGAAATTCTTGTAAAGCATGTCACCAGGGAAGATGTTCGCCTGCATCAACTCTTTCACCGCGTCGCCGTATTCCTTGATGCCGTGCTCGACTTCGGCGTCGCTGCCGTTGTGCAGGTAAAGGTTCAACGGGACCATGCGCCGTTCAATGTACAGATGACGGATCACGAGGTTATCGCCCTCGTATTCGATCATCGAAGGCACTTCCTTTTCGAGTTCACGCAGCAGCGCTTCGTCGAGCCGCGCGAGTGGCAGCGCCACGCTCGAGTATTCGAGCGTATCCGCCATGCGGCCCAGTCGGTCGTGCCGTTTGACGAGCTGATACTTGCCCTGAATCTTCGCGCGCGTGGTTTCCTTTGGTGGCGGGAAGTTGTCCTTGATCAGCTTGAACACGTACGGGAACGAGGGCAGCGTGAACACCAGCATCACGAGCCCTTTGATGCCGGGCGCGATGACGAACTGGTCGCTCGAATGCGACAGATGGTGCAGCAGGTCGCGATAGAACAGATTCTTGCCCTGCTTCTGCAAACCTACTGACGTGTAGATTTCTGCGTTCGGTTTGCCGTGCATGATGGTGCCGAGAAACTGCACGTACGCGGACGGCACTTCCATATCGACCAGAAAATACGAATGCGAGAAGCTGAAGATAATCAGCAACTGATCGCGCTGCAGCAGCACGGTATCGAGCGCGAGACACCCTGGCTTCACATGACGCACCGGCACGGCGAACGGCAGCAGGGAATCGCCATTGATGATCCGACCGACGATGTACGCCGATTTGTTGCGAAAGAACAGCGACGACAGCACGTGAATCTGGAAGTTAGCGGCCTCACTGAAGGCGCCGAACGCGTCGTGGATGGCTTGCACCACGCAGCCCACGTCACGTTGCAGATCTTCGAACGGTGTCTCCAGCTGGAAATTCGTGACGATGCGCTCGAGCGTCGCGGCGAGGCCGTCTTTCGCGGGATAGTACGCCCGGTAGGTCGGCTTGGCAGCGGGCTCGTCATTCTCGATGTATTCGGTCGAGATGGCGGGACGTACGAAGATGAAATCGTTGTTGAAGTACGAGCGATGCAGGATCTTGCAGCACACGGAGTTGAAGAACGTCTCCGCGCACTCGGGTTGCCGGTGGGTGGTCAACAGGCCGATGAAGTGCAGCTTGATCTGCTGCCAGATTTCAATGTCGATATTTTCTGCGTCGTACTCGTCTTCGAGCAGTTCGACGCATTCCTGAACCCGTTCGTCATACGAAGTAATCCGTTCCCTTGCGAGGCGCTGCATCTCGTGCCAGTCACCGGCCTCGAACAGCGACTTCGCATGAATCGCGGCGTCGCGAAAAATGCGGTAGTGCCGGTCGAAGCCGTCGAGCATCGTCCGCGCGACATCAAAGCCGATTTGCGACGAGAGCAGTTTGGGAAAGTGATTCATCTCGACCGGGCATCCGCTCATTGCGCCGAAGAATGCGCCGCTGCTGCCGGTTGCGTGTCACGGAAGCCGCCATCGAGCAGCGCTCGCGCCTGAGCTTCGTATTGCGCCAGGTCTTCGAGCGTGGCGTTCAGGTCTTCGAGCTGGCGCTCCAGCACTTCACGATGCCGCCTAACTGTCGCGAGGAAGGCGTGCAACTGCGGCTCGGTGTCAGTGGGCGATTCGTACAGATCGAGCAGATCACGAATCTCCGACAGCGTGAAACCCAGCCGCTTGCCGCGCAGCGTCAGCTTCAGACGAGTCCGGTCGCGGCCCGAATAGACACGTCGCAACCCGCCCGAACCCTCGCGGCTTGGGGAGAGTAAACCCTGATCTTCATAGAAGCGAATTGCTCGCGGGGTGACGTCGAATTCACGCGCGAGCTCGGTGATGGTGTATTGCGTGTTCATCGGAACATCCCGTGGCCGGGCAGAAAATCGGATTGGACGATAGAATCGACGTTTACGTTATCGTCAACTTGAGTAAAGCGCAACCGCTGCGCGCGGCGACCGGCGTCGCCAGAACGTTGGAGGAAGACACTCGCAATGAATGCACTCGAACACCAACTGAATTATCCATTCAACGACACCTTGCCGGAACCCGGTCATGCGTTCGAAGTGGCGCCCGGCGTGTTCTGGCTGCGCATGCCGCTACCGTTCGCGCTGGACCATATCAACCTCTGGCTGCTGCGCGACGAGCTGGACGGCCAGCAGGGCTGGACGGTGGTGGACTGCGGTATCGCCTCGGACACGATCAAGGCGAACTGGGAGCAGGTGTTCGACACGGTGCTTGATGGTCTACCGGTGTTGCGCGTGATTGCCACGCATTGCCATCCGGATCACATCGGCCTTGCGCACTGGGTGTGCGCGGGTGGCGACAAAAAGCGCTGGGATGTGCGGCTGTGGATGACGCTCGGCGAATACCTGCAAGCCCGTGTGATGGCGGCTGGCGACGGCTCCAACGCGGGCGGTGAGGGAGCTGCGCGGCATTTCGCGCGCCACGGTCTCGCGGACGAGGAATCGCTTGATAAGCTGCGTAACCGCAAGAGCTATTACTCGACCCTCGTGCCGGCGCTGCCGGAACAGTATCGGCGTGTGCGTGAGGGCCAGGCCATCGCGATCGGCGGCAAGACATGGCGCGTGGTCACGGGCTTTGGTCACTCGCCGGAGCATTGCGCGCTGCATAACGAAGCCGACGGTGTACTGATTTCTGGCGATATGGTCTTGCCGCGTATTTCGACCAACGTGTCGGTGTTCGATATGGAGCCGGAAGGCAATCCGCTCGCGCTCTATCTCGAGTCGCTTGGACGTTACGAGACGATGGCGGAGGACACGCTGGTGTTGCCGTCGCACGGCAAGCCGTTTCGCGGCGTGCGTACGCGCATCATCCAGTTGCGCGAGCATCACGATGCACGGCTCGCGGAAGTGCGTGAGGCTTGCGCCACGAAGCCGCAAAGTGCGGCGGATATCGTGCCGTTGATGTTCAAACGGCAACTCGATATCCACCAGATGACTTTTGCATTGGGCGAGGCGCTCGCGCATTTGCACTTGCTATGGCTCGCGGGCGAGTTGAAGCGCACTCACGACGCGGACGGCGTCTTCCGCTTCGCGCCGTAGGCTGCGCTTCGAGCACGCTGAATCCAGCAAAAGTAAGGCCCGGTGCAATGCAACCGGGCCTTTTTTCTTGCCACTAGCAACGGGCTCGCTTACTTCACAGACACCGTCGTGAAGTTCTGCCGACCGAACGGACTCACGTTATAGCCGCTAACATCCTTCTGCGTGATCGCCGCGGCGGTCGGATAGCCTAGCGGAATCCACAACGCCTGATCGTGGATGAACTGCTGCGCCGCTTCATAGGCTTTCGCGCGTTTCGCCTGATCGGTCGTGGCCTTGCCGTCGGCGATCAGCTTGTCGAGATCGGCGTCGCAAAAGCGCGCGAAGTTGATGCCCGACTGGACCGCATTGCAGCTAAAGAGCGGCGACATGAAGTTGTCCGGATCGCCGTTGTCGCCCGCCCATCCCATGAATAGGATGTCGTGCTGGCCTTCTTTGGCCTCCTTGATTAGTTCGCCCCATTCGATCACCTTCACGTCGGCCTTCACGCCGATCTTCGCGAAGTCAGCCTGAATTAGCTCCGCACCTGCCTTTGGATTCGGATTCAGCACGCTGCCGGTGGGACGTACCCAGATGGTCGTGGCGAAGCCGTTCGGAAAGCCCGCACTGGCGAGCAGCGCCTTGGCCTTCGCTGGGTCGTACGGCCAAGGCTTGACCGATTTGTTGTAGCTCCACGTATTCGGCGGAAACGGATTCACGGCGGGCGTTGCCGTGTTGTCGAACACGGTCTTCAGATACGTGGTTCGATCGAACGCCATGTTGAGCGCGGCGCGGACCTTCTGGTTATCGAGCGGCTTCTTCTGCGTGTTCAGCGCGACGAACGCGGTCATGAATGCGGGCGTCTGCACCACGGCGAGCGACTTGTCGGCTTTCGCGTCGGCGACGTCCTGCGGCTTGGGCGACAGCGCGATCTGGCATTCGCCGGTTTTCACCTTTTGCGCCCGCACGGTGGCGTCTGGCGTGATCGCGTAGATCAGGCGGTCGATCTTCGGCTTGGGCCCCCAGTACGACGGATTCACGTCGTAGCGGATCACGGCGTCTTTCGTATAGCTCCTCAGCATGAACGGGCCTGTGCCGATCGGCTTGGCGTTCAGGTCGAGTTGTTTGCCCGCCTTGAGCAACTGATCTGCATATTCAGATGAGTAGATCGACGCGAAGCCCATCGTGAGGATCGAGACAAAGGTCGCATCGGGCTGGTTCAGCTGGAACTTGACCGTGTTCGCGTCGACCTTCGAGACGGACTTGATCAGCTTCGGCAGACCCATCGATTGCGCGTGCGGGAAGCCGCTCGGCCCCGTCACCTTGTGCCACGGGTTGCTGTCGTCGAGCATCCGGGTGAACGTGAACACCACGTCGTCGGCGTTCAAGGGCCGGGTGGGCTTGAAATAGTCAGTGGTCTGGAACTGCACGCCAGGGCGCAGATGAAACGTATAGGTGAGACCGTCGGGGCTCACGTCCCAGCTTTGCGCGAGCGCCGGCACCACTTTTTTCGCGCTTTCGTCATAGGCCACCAGCGAGTTGAAAATCACGTCGGCGGAGGCGTTGGTGGTGACGAGCGAATTGAACTGAACGACATCGAAGCCATCGGGGCTCGATTCGGTACACACGGTCAGCGGTTTGGCGAGCACGAGCGCGGGCGATGCGACGAGCAGGGCGGCGAGTACGGTGCCGGGCAGTGTAAAACGCATAGGATCTCCCATAACAGGCGCGGTCAGGCTGTTCGTATTCTGACTGGGGTGGTGGCCCGCGCGGACCACCAGCGTGATTGTCGTACGTTTGCGGCCCCGGCGCAGTCTAACGCTTCGCGTTCCCGCCAAGGCGAAAGCTTAATCGTTGGGTCGTTGTGCCGACAACAAACGAATCGGCATACCCATATGGCCTGCGTTTGCGTGTGGACCGCGTGTCTTGCGTTTACTCGGCGGCGCGCGGCTTGCGCGGGGCTCTTTCGAACACGCGGTCGTAGACCCAGCGCGGCAGCACATGCAACAGCATGGCCGCCACTCGCATTTGCCACGGATAGATGGCGAACGACGCATTGCGCGCAATCGCATCGGCGACCTTGGTCGCGAAGCGGTCCGCATCCATCAGAAACGGCATGGGATACGGATTGTGCTCCGTCATTGGCGTGCGGATATAGCCGGGCGCGATCGTGACCACATTGACGCTTTTCGGCCGCATTTCGACGCGCAGCGCCTCGAGATACTTGAACGCTGCCGCCTTGGAGGCGCTGTACGCGCCCGACCCGGGCAGGCCGCGCACCCCGGCCACACTCGCC
>NZ_JBAURZ010000390.1:0-3953 GCF_049581445.1 Paraburkholderia sp.
AACGAGATCGAGCCGCCAACCTGGATGATCATGTCGGGCACCGCAGCGCGCACGCCCGCGATCAGCTCGTTGAACTTCGACAGCCGCTTCGAGCCCTTGCCGTCCAGTTCCCGAACGTGCAGGTGCAGCACCGTGGCACCCGCTTCATAGCAGTCGACCGCCTTCTGGATCTGCTCTTCCATCGTCACCGGAATGTCTTGCGGGAAGTCCTCGGGCATCCATTCCGGGCCGTACGGGGCGGTGGTGATCACTACCTTGTCCTGATTCTCAGGGTGCAACGAATCGTCGAGGAACTGCATCTCTCTCTCCTGTGTGGGGTGATGGCCTTTCGGTGCCACGTCATGTCATGCGAAAACACCGAACCGATGGCTGCACATTACGGGAATAGCGCGCTACACTTTTGTTATTGGGCGCCATCGTTTTAGCTTTTCATGCCACTCCGTGAAAACACCTAAGGCGTAACAGGCACCGACCGGCACAGCCCACAAGGTCAATGCGGAGGGCAGAAATGGAAACCATGCTGCGGTCGATAGCGATGAGCGGTTTTTTCGATGTGACGCGGCGGCTCGGACTGAACCCGATCGAGCTCGCGCAGCAGGTCGGGATCGATGCCGCAGCGCTTGCGAATCCGGACGATCGCGTTCCGGCCGCCGCCTGCTGCCGGCTACTGGAACTCTCGGCCGAAAAGGGCTCATGCTCATCTTTCGCGTTGCAAATGGCTGAAACCCGGCAGACATTCGGAACCGGCATGGTCAATATCCTGCTCGCGCACAAACGCACGCTGCGCGAGGTGTTGCTGGCCGCAGCCGAATACCGGCATTTGCTCAACGAAGCGTTGGCCATCCATGTCGAAGACTCAGGCGAAACTGTCACGATTCGCGAGGAGCTCGTCGTTGAACCTGGGACCTCTACGAAGCAGGCGATCGAACTTGCGCTCGGTGTCCTCGCGCGCCACTCCAGCGTGCTGCTGGGCGATCACTGGAAGCCACGTGCCGTCCATTTCACCCACGCACGACACCCAGACGTGACGTTTCATCGACGCTTCTTCGGCTGTCCGCTAGAGTTCGGCAGCGACTTCAACGGACTCGTGTGTGCGGCTGCGGATCTCGACTACCCGAATCCGGCCGCTGATCCCGAGTTAGTGCGATATGCCGAGAGCCTTACCGCTTCGCTGAATGTGGCGGGTGCGGATTCAACTGCGCTTGAAGTACGGAAGGCGATATATTTGCTGCTCCCGCTTGAGCAGGCTACGGTCGAACTGGTTGCGCGCCATCTGCGTCTGAGCGTGCGCACCATGCAGCGTCAGCTTGGATCGGCCGACACCAGTTTCTCGACCTTGGTCGATGAAGTACGGCGCGACCTTGCCGCGCGCTACATGAGCAACCCGCGCTATCCGATCGGCCGGATCGCCGGACTGCTAGGCTACTCGCAGCAGGGGTCGTTTACGAAGTGGTTCATCTCGCAATTCGGCATGACGCCGCGTGACTGGCGGAACAGTCAATTGACATGATGGACCCAGTGACTCGGTTTCCGCCGATGTCGGCTACCGCACGGCCGCGTTAGCCAGGCCAGGCTTGGCGAGATATCTCGCGCAATCACACGGATGTGCTCACGACGGAGTTCACAAGCCGGTTCGCACTGTCGCGTGCGAACAATACTGCATGCCGGGACGGACACGTCGAGCGCCAACTCTGAATATCAGTACAGTACTGGAGACCGCGCACGAACCGCCGCGTGAGTTTCAGCGTAGGTTTTGCAATAGTAGACCGTCAGGAAAGGGGCTGACGTTGTTCTGCGAGCATTTGGCAGAGAGCCGCGAGCGGCGTACAGAGAGGTTCGGGAAGCCGCCGTATTGCAGGACGGTAGTAAGGGATACGTCCTTATCCGCCCTAATGCGTCTTCATCTGCCCTTCCTGGCGCATAACTGCTAACCTGAGCGTCCAGCCAGCGCGTCGGGTGACGCGCGATCCGTCAACCAATCCGCCAATGCCGCCACTGTTTCGCCGATTCCTGTTGCTTTGCCATGCGCTACGTTTCGGCGCTCGCCTGATCTGGCTCGCGGCGCCCCGCGAGCACAAGCTGCACTGGGCCATCACGCTCATCAAGCGCGTGCACGCCTCCGAGAGCGGCCGCAATAGCCTGCACAGCATGCTGCCCGCCTTGGGGCCGCTCGCCAGCACCTTTGTCCAGACGCTCGCCGAGCGGCCCGAACTGGCCACGGGCACACTACACGAAGCCTTCGAGGCAGTCGGCCGTATGGAAGAGCCGCTCCCGCCGCCCGAGGTGGAGGCCGCGCTCGCGCGTGCGCTGGGGCGTCCTCTGGCGGTGCTGTTTAGCCGGATCGAATTGGTGCCCGCGCGTAGCGGTTTCGCCGAACAGACGCATCTCGCACGGCTCGCGGAGCCGATCAACGGCCATAGCGACATCTCGATCAAGTTCGTGCGCGCGGCGCAGGTCCAGCAAATTGGTGATGAACTGGCTTTGCTGCGCTGGGTGGCGCGTTCGCTGGAGAAATTTTCCGGGAGCGCGCGCCGTTTGCACGTGAAAGCGCTTGCGCAGTCGTTCACAGAAGACGTGATGCGGCGCTTCGACCTGCGCACCGAAGCGGCCAATCTGAGTCAGACGGGGCACCATTTCGACAACGACAAGCGTCTCGTCGTACCGGATGTGATCTGGGAGTTTTGCACGGCGCAAACTCTCGCCGTTCAGCATCTGGAGACGGTTGCCGCGACCAATCTCGCCGGTCTGCTGGAGCATCACATCAGGCCCGTGAGACTCGCGACGCATATCGTCGAAGTGGTCACCGAGCAGGCATTCGAGCACGGCTTCTTTCACGCGGCGTTCGATGCCGAGCACGTTCGCGTCAGCATCGAACCGGACACGAACGGGCGCATCGTGCTGGCGGAATTCGCCGCTATGTCGAGCCTCTCGTCGCACGAGCGCGAGTTCTTCGTGCATGGCGCCACGGCTCTCTTCGATCAGGACTACGCGCGCCTCGCCGATCTGCATCGCGACGCGGGGCATGTGGATGCATCGACGCGAACCGAAGTGCTCGAAGCCGAACTGCGACGCCGTAGCGAAGCGCACTTCGCGGCCGAGTCGCAGGATCGATCGGCGGGTGCGTTGTTCCATCATCTGCTGCATGCGGTGCAACCCTTCGAAGGCACCGTGTCGCCACGGCTCGCGACGGCCCAGCGTTCCTTTGTGCAGGCCGAAGAGCTCGCGCGAGCGCTTCATCCGGGTGTCGATACATGGAACGTTGCGCGTGGCGTTCTGGCCGGCATCGCGCAACGTGATCTGGATCATCGCGGCTGGATCAAGCGTGTCGGGCAGGAGTTGCCACACCTCGCCCATATGCTGCCGCGCCTGCCGCAACTGGCGGTGCGCTACCTGCAGCGTCAGCACGACACGGCGGGCACCCGGCAGCATGCGCAACTGATGCAGGAGATTGGGCGGGAATATCGACGCACGCGAGTCCTGTTGTGGGCGTGCGTGGTATGCGGCGGCCTGCTCGGCGCGGGGGCCGTTTTCCTGGCACGGTGAGTCTTGCTGGGGCGATTGCCTCATTGCAGCCTCGAACAAGACGTGCCGCCTCGCCCACCTCATACTGCGAGCCTTTTACGTCATCTACGCCGCCTGGCCGACGTCTCATGCTCGCTACGCTTTTTGCTGCTGTCTTTGTCGTGCTCTGGTCGACGGGCTTCGTGGTGGCCCGTGCCATCACGCCATTTGCTGACCCCAACCTGTTCCTGTTGGCCCGTTTCGGCGGCACTGCGCTGCTGTTCGCGCTCGCCGCTGCGTTTGCGCGCACCGCGTGGCCGAGGGGCCGGGATCTCGGCAAGCATCTGGTCGCAGGTGCGTTACTCCAAGGTGTCTACCTCAGTGCAGGCTACTGGGCCGTCGCGCAGGGGCTGAGCGCCGGTGTGATGGCGTTGCTCGGGGCCTTGCAGCCC
>NZ_JBAURZ010000391.1:0-42881 GCF_049581445.1 Paraburkholderia sp.
AACGAGATCGAGCCGCCAACCTGGATGATCATGTCGGGCACCGCAGCGCGCACGCCCGCGATCAGCTCGTTGAACTTCGACAGCCGCTTCGAGCCCTTGCCGTCCAGTTCCCGAACGTGCAGGTGCAACACCGTAGCGCCCGCTTCATAACAGTCGACCGCCTTCTGGATCTGCTCTTCCATCGTCACCGGAATGTCTTGCGGAAAGTCCTCGGGCATCCATTCCGGGCCGTATGGGGCAGTGGTGATGACTACCTTATCCTGATTCTCAGGGTGCAGCGAATCGTCGAGGAATTGCATCGTGTTCTCCAAGTGGGGGACGGTATTCCGACGTTTGCGGCACATCTGGCCGCATCAAAACTGGTCGGAATATGATGAACCGTTGAGATGCACAATACGGCAATCCTCCGTTACACTTTTGTGATTGGGCGCCATCGTTTTCGCATTTCATGCCACTGCGCGTTAACACGAGTATTCGCGCACGGAGGGCATTTTTGTTAAGGGAGGGTGTGGGCAGTCCATAAGATGCTTGCGGAGGCGTAACGATGGAATCGATGCTGCGGTCGGTAGCCATGAGCGGCTATTTCGATGTGGCGCGGCGGGTCGGACTGAACCCGGTGGAGCTTGTGCAACAGGCCGGCATCGACGCCGCGGCACTTGCGAATCCAGACGATCGCATTCCGGTAGCCGCTGCCTGCCGACTGCTGGAACGCACGGCCGAAATGGCGTCGTGCCCGACGTTCGCTCTGCAGATGGCCGAGACCCGGCAGAAGTTCGGTACGGGCGTGGTGAATGTTCTGCTCGCCCACAAGCGCACATTGCGCGAGGTGTTGCTCGCGACAGCCGAATACCGGCATCTGTTGAACGAAGCCCTGGCTGTGTACGTCGAGGACGTGGGCGAAACGGTGACCATCCGTGAAGAACTGGTCGTCGAACCGTGTACTCCAACGAATCAGGCGATCGAACTTGCAGTCGCTGTCCTCGGGCGCCACTCCAGTGCCTTGCTCGGTGATCACTGGAAACCACGCTCCGTCCATTTCGTTCATCAGGGACCGAAAGACCTGACGTTTCATCGACGATTCTTCGGTTGTCCGCTGGTGTTCGGCAGCGATTTCAATGGCTTTGTGTGTGCGGCTGCCGAACTCGACTATCCGAATCCTGCCGCTGACCCGGAACTGGTGAAATATGCCGAGAGCCTCGCGGATTCGCTCAACGTGACGGGTGTGGATTCGACCGCGCTGGAAGTGCGCAAGGCAATCTATTTGCTGCTGCCCCTCGAGCAGGCCACCGTCGAGCTGGTTGCCCGCCATTTACGGCTGAGTGTTCGCACCATGCAGCGCCAACTCGAACTGGCGCAAACCAGCTTCTCGCGTCTGGTTGAAGAAGTCAGGCGCGAACTTGCCGTGCGCTATATGAGCAATCCACGCTATCCCATCGGGCGGGTTTCAGCACTGCTAGGCTATTCACAGCAGGGTTCTTTCACGAACTGGTTTAATTCACGCTTTGGCGTGACGCCGCGTGACTGGCGCAGCAGCCATTTGAAATAATCGCGCTGCGCCTTGGGCCTTCAAACGTTTCTACGGTTGTAGCAAGCGCTTGTCAGACGTTGACCGGCAGACCTTTTTGCTTTGTCGCGGGCTTCACGCTCGTGAAGGTGGGCATACTACCAGCCACGAGTTCGGCAACAGCTTCCGCAGTCGCTGCCGAGAGCGTCCACCCTAAATGGCCGTGTCCGGTATTGTAGAAAATGTTGCGTCGACGACCGGAGCCCACCTTGGGCAACATGCCCGGCAGCATGGGGCGCAGGCCAGCCCACGGAATGACGCGCGCCGTCGACATGTCGGGGAAATGCGTACGCGTCCAATTGACGAGGGGCTGGATTCGGTCCGAGCGGATGTCACGGTTTATGCCGTTCAGCTCAGCCGTTCCAGCAACCCGGAAGCGATCAACGCCGAGACGGCTGGTGACAATCTTGGCGTTGTCGTCAAGCAGGCTGACCCAAGGCGCGGCCTGCTGGCTTTGTGCATCGTCGAGGCACACCGTGATCGAATAGCCCTTCACCGGATAGACGTTCACGTGGTCTCCCACATACGCGGCTAGCGCACGACTTCCGACACCCGCACAAATCACTACCCGGTCGAAGCTATCCGTATCAGTGTGACTTTCGCGCGTGGAAGCAATCCTCAATTCACCCTCCGGGTCCTCGAAGATGGACTGCACGCTCGTGTCGTAGCGGAACTCGACACCCAATCGCACGCAGGCTTCGGCAAGACCACGCGTGAACTTATGAATGTCGCCGGTCGAATCGGATGCGGTGAAGAAGCCGCCATGAAACTGCCCATGGAGCGCCGGCTCGAGGGCGCGGATTTCGTCGGGCGTCACCGGGCGCCGGTCAAGGCCGCCTTCACGTAGCAATGCATTGACCTTCGTCGCTGCTTCGAACTCCTTACGGGTGGCATAGAAATGCAGGATGCCACGTCGCTCAAGGTCGAAATCGATGCGCTCCCGCTCCGCGATCGAGAACATATGCTCACGGGCAGCAATGGCGAGCCGCACTGTTTCGATCGTGTTGCTGCGATAGTTTGGAATCTGGCGCAGGAACTCGCCGATCCAGCTGTACTTGTGCCAGCTTGGCCGCGGATTCATGAGCAACGGAGCGTCGCGGCTAAACATCCAACGTAGGCCTTTCAGCACTGTAGAGCGGCTGTTCCAGACCTCGGCGTTGCTGGCCGATAGTTGTCCGCCGTTGGCAAATGACGTTTCCATTGCCGCATAGCGATGACGTTCGAGGACGGTGACGCGGTAACCGCGCCGGGCGAGGGCGTAAGCGGTGGTGACGCCCGTAATTCCGGCGCCAATGATGGCAATATGGGACATGACATGGTCCAGTGTTCGTTGAGCATCGCCGGCCGATGTGTACCGGCGCCAATGCCCCATCTGTCCATGTACCTGAGAGTTTCGCGATTACCGGTTACGGAAGTCGCTCCCCTTCGGTGGGCGCGTATGCGCCGCTCTCCAGATGTTCTCGCTGCACGGTCCTTTTGCCTGAGAGTTTCCGGGGCGGTTGCTCCGTCGGCGTCGTCGCGAATGGACGATCTCTCCCGTGCTGCGTTGTAGAACAGTGCAAGGCTACTCGCTCAAAGAAACGACAGCAAGTCTTTTCAAATCGACAGTCAACTTCCCGCTCCGGTGCGCGAGCGGCCCAATCGCGGTTTGGCGACTCTGAAAATCGCTTCGTATTTTACCGAAGTGTGTTTCTGATATTTGGCATTTTCCCGGTGAATTTGTTTGCATAGACTCCGTTCCAGATGCACCGCTAGCTCGTCATAACGGACGACGCATTGGCGGTCAAGAAGGCGCCCGGTGCGCCGTACCTATCTGAACCGACAACAGGACGAACGCAATATCATGTCTGACAACAGCTACGAAACCGGTCGCCTCAATTTGCCCTTCGTTGGAATCTGCACGTTCGCGAAGTCGCCGCTGTGTCTCGACTGGGACAAAATCGATGCGGACGTCGCGGTGATGGGCGCTCCTTTCGACTGCGGTACGCAGTGGCGGGCGGGTGCAAGGTTCGGTCCGCGCTCGATCCGGGATGCGTCGACGCTATTCTCATTCGGACACGGCGGCGCATACGACTTCGAAGACGACGTCGTCTACCTGCCCAGCAACGAGGTTCGCATTGTCGATATCGGTGATGCGGACATGGTGCACACCAACACGGAGAAGAGTCACGCCAACATCGAGTACGGCGTGCGCAAGATCCTGGCGGCGGGCGCATTGCCGGTGGTGATGGGAGGCGATCACTCGATCAACATTCCGTGCATCAACGCGTTCGAAGGTCAGGAGCCGTTTCACATCGTCCATATCGACGCCCACCTCGATTTCGTCGACGAGCGCCATGGCGTGCGCTATGGCCACGGCAATCCGCTGCGGCGTGCGGCGGAAAAAAGCGTGGTATCGGGCATGACGCAAATCGGTATCCGCAACGTGTCGTCTACTGCTCGCGAAGGCTATGCACAGGCACGCGAGATGGGTTCGGACATTATCTCGGTGCGCGATCTGCGGCGTCTCGGCATCCAGGGCGTCCTGGACCGTATCCCGAAGGGCGTGCGCTATTACCTGACCATCGATATCGATGGCTTCGATCCGTCGATTGCGCCCGGCACGGGTACCCCTAGCCACGGCGGCCTGCTGTATTACGAAGGACTCGAACTGTTCGCTGGCCTTGCCGAACAGGGCGACGTGATCGGCATCGACCTCGTGGAAGTCGCGCCCGACTACGATCACTCGGGTTCGACGTCGATCCTGGCGGCGCAACTTCTGCTGAACACGATTGGCCGTGTGATGCATCAACGCAAAGTCAAACGAAGCCGTTCCCGTTAAGTTGCCGTTAGCTATTTGCCGCTGCGCGCGGCGCGGCTCACTCCCTTGGCCGCCGCTCGTAGCTGAGTGCAAAAGGCCTGCACGACCCGTGCCGATCTGGAGCCTTTACGCGTGATGATCTGAAAGTCCAGATGTGTCACATAGTGTTCGGAATCGATGCGGGCCAACAGACCGCCGTCTACCCACGGCTGCGCATAGTGAGGCGGCAGAAAGCCGATGTAGTTGCCGGACAGGATGAGCATTGCGCGGCCTTCGACGTTGTCGACCGAGGCCGCGGCCTGCGCCATGTGCAGCAACTTGAGTTCCTGGCTGCCGAGGTAGGCGCGAGCAGCGAGGCGCTGTTTGCTGAGTACCGATACCGGGACACGGCCGCTTGCCCGCTCGTATAACGAGTGTGTCGACGCGCAGTAGAGACCCTGCTCCTCCCGATAGAGTGGCAGGTACTCGAGACCGGGAATCTGCGCGGGAAATGGCCCCACGGCCAGATGCAGGCGCCCGTCCAGCACGTGCTGCTCCATGCTGCCAGGCGTATCGATCTGCACATGCAGGCGGACGTCGGGCGCCATCTGGCCGAACTCCCGGATCGCTGCCGGCAGCGGCGAGTATTTGTCGGTCAAGGTCGCTTCGATCATGCCGAAGCGCAACACACCAGAAAGCTGATTGCGCAATGTACCTGCTTCCATCTGAAACGTATCCACCGCACCGAGCAGACGTTGCGCGGCGGCGTGCAGCTCCGCCCCTTCGTCTGTCAATCGGAAACCCGCGCGTCCGCGCTCACACAGTCGTAGCCCGAGGCGTGTCTCCAGTTGCGACATGTATTCGCTGATGCTCGATGCGCCAATGTTGAGAATCGGTTGCGCCGCGGCGAAGCCGCCGCAACGGACGATGGTTTCGAAGATCCGCAACAGCTTTAGATCCGTGTCCTGAACTTGCATCGTGCCGTCCCCCGGTTACTTCGGAAATTACCGAAATGTGTTTCATCAATGGTGCATTTTATTGGGGAATTTGGCTACCCAGAATTGCTGTCAACTCCACCGCCGTGGGTTCCATAAAGGCAAAACGGACGGCGGGGTCCCAATGGGATGTTTTCCAAGCCAAAGCGCAACGCGTTCGCCGCATCCGGCGGCAGGGCGATTTGATACATCACGATGTGAGGAGAGCACGATGAAGAAAATGATCGCTAGAGCAAGCTGGTTGACGGTAGTCGCTTTGAGCATGGTGCCGGTGCACGCCGCGACCGGCGAGCAGGTGGTAAAAATCGGTTTGACCGGACCCTTGACTGGCCCGCAGGCCGCCATCGGCAAGGACGACGAAAACGGCGTCAGGATGGCGATCGAGCGTCTGAATGCCGAGGGGCTGGTGATCGGCGGTCAGAAGACCCGCTTCGAACTGGTCTCGCAAGATGATGCTGCCGATCCGCGTACCGGTATGACGGTTGCGCAAAGCCTGGTCGACGACAATGTGAAGGTCATTTTTGGGCCTTTCAATTCAGGCGTCGCGATTCCGATTTCAAACCTGGTGAATGTCGCGGGAATCGTGATGGCGACCGTGGCGTCGAACCCGTCGATCACGCAGCACGGCTATCCGTTCGTGTTTCGCATCTCTGCCAGCGACACACAGCTTGGCAGCCGCATGGGCGAATTTGCGGCAAAGGAGTTAAAGATCAGGCGTATTGCAGTGATCGATGATCGGACAGCGTACGGCCAGGGGCTGGCCGACGAATTTATCAATGCAGCCAAGGCCAACGGCATTGAGATTGTGGATCGAGAATATACGACCGACAAAGCGACCGACTTCGTCGCAATCCTCACACACGTCAAGGGCGCCAACGCGGAGGGGATTTTCTACGGCGGCTACTACGCGCAAGCCGGGGCGCTGCGCAAACAGATGAAACGTCTCGGGATGAACGGCTACCTGCTTGGCGGCGATGCCATGTGCAACGCCGAACTGGCGAAACTCGGCGGCGATGCGATCGATACGCGCGTGTACTGTCCGCAAGGCGGCCCCGTGCTCGATCAAACTCAGGCAGGACGGCAGTTCAAGGCGGAGTACAAGCAACGCTTCAACACAGATCCATTGACTTACAGCGCAGCGTTGTACGATGGCATGAACATCGTCGCGCAGGCCATGCAGAAAGCCAATTCGATTGAACCGGCACAGTATCGTGCTGCGCTCGCCGGCATCGATTCTCAAGGGGTTTCAGGGCACTATCGATTTAACCAGAACCGCGATCTGAAGGACTCGCCAATCACTATCTATACCTATCGAAACGGTGAGCCAACGCCGCTGGCATCTTCCCAGCCGTAGATTGAAGCGGACGCGTCGTAATCCCTACGCCGCGTTCGCTGCCTGCTGGACCAGACGGTAGCTTTCCATCAGGTCCATCATGAATACCTGCAGGATGGTAGGGGGCAAAGCGGCCCGCTTCGTGATTGCGCAGAATGGCCACTGCGTGCCGAACTGGTCGGGGCAGATCTGACGCATTTCGTCGCGCGCAACCCATCGGGCAGCGTAATGGATCGGCAGAAATCCGATGTACGCGCCCGACAGAATCAGGATGGCTTGCGCCTCGATGTTGTCCACGGTCGCGGCGGCTTTACTGACGCTGAGCATTCGCAGGTCATGCTGTTGCAGATAGCCGCGTGCGACCACCCGGCTGGACGCGACGGCCTGTTTGAGTGAGGCCTCGTCGGGCCAGAGGCCTGCGAGCACATGATGCTTGCCGCAGTACAGGCCGTCCGGTTCGTCATAGAGGTCGGTGTAGGTGAGCCCTGGTACGTGCAGCGGAAAATGCCCGACTGCGATGTGCAACCGGCCATCGAGTACGCGCTCCTCCAGCTCGGCAGGCATGCCGACGTAGACATCCAGATGCACGTCGTGTCCCCTCGATACGAACGCCTGCAGTGCCTGCGGCAGCGGTGAAGCCGAGTCGGTCACCGTGTTGTCGATGATGCCGAGGTACAGCCTCCCCGAGACGCACTTCTTTAGCGCGTCGGTATCGACACAGAAGTTTTCCACGGCCAGTTGCAACCGCTGCGCCGCCTCGTACGTCGCCACGCCGTGTTCGGTAAGACGAAAGCCGCTGCGCCCCCTCTCGCAAAGCTTGAGACCCAGGCGCGTTTCGAGTGTCGTCATCTGTTCGCTGATGGTCGACTGGCTGACGTTCAGGCTTGCCTGGGCGGCGGAAAAGCCGCCGCACCGCACCACCGTCATGAAAACCCTGAGTAGCTTGAGGTCCACGTCCTGCAACTGGATCACCGTCGTCGCTCCTTTTGTACCGCTTGCTTCGATATTTCCGATATGAAGATCTGATCCACGTGATTTTTTCCCGCGGCCGTGTCGCTCATAGTCTCTCAAAAGGCGGCGCTGCCACAAGCCACGTTTATATCGACGTTCGCCGATGATCCTCCCGACGATCTCGTCAGGAGCCCGCCAAAGCGTCGCAGCATCAGGCGCATTCACGCGCACGAAACTGGCCCACCAGAGGCCGTGTAGCAGTTAATCCGTAACACAGGAGACAATGATGGATAAAGTCGTACAAAATTATCTGGAGACGTTCGGGATTCGCGAAGAGACGCAACGGTTTCTCACCCGGCCGCAGAAGATGTTCATTGGGGGTGCCTGGGTTCCTCAAGGCGACCGCGAGTCCTGCGCGGTGCTCGAACCGTCCACCGGGGGCATGATCACGCACATTCCCTTGGCGACGAGCGCCGATCTGGATTGCGCGGTCGAAGCTGCTCGCAAACAGTTCGACGGGGGACCGTGGCGCAAGCTCAAGCCCCTCGAGCGTGAACGACTGCTCCATCGCCTCGCCGATCTGATCGAAGCGAACGCAACGGAGTTGGCCGAGATCGAATCGATCGATGTAGGCAAGTCTGTCGCCAATGCGCGTGACGTCGACGTTCAGGGCACGATCGACACCTTCCGCTATTTCGCCGGGTGGGCGTCAAAGCTCCACGGCCGCACGGTCGAACCCTCCCTGCCTGGCGATTACGTTGCCTACACGCGCAAGGAACCGATTGGTGTCATCGGCGTCATCGTCCCTTGGAACTTCCCGCTGCAAACGATGGCGTGGAAGGTGGCGGCCGCGCTCGCCGCGGGTTGCACCACCGTCATCAAGCCGGCCGAGCTCACGTCGCTGTCTACGCTTCGCTTCGCCGAGTTAGTGCATGAGGCCGGGATCCCAGACGGCGTCGTCAACGTCATAACGGGGCGAGGGCGCGATATTGGCGCGGCTATGGCCGCCCATCCGGGTATCGACAAGATCACGTTCACGGGTTCCACCGAAGTGGGCCGCACGGTCGGGCACACCGCCGTGGGTGGCATCAAACGCATCACGCTCGAACTGGGTGGCAAATCGCCGGTGCTGGTGCTGGATGACGCCGACATCGAGGCGGCCGCGCAAGCCGTAGCAAACGGCATCTTCTTCAATTCCGGACAGGTGTGCGATGCGGGTGCGCGGGTTTACATCCAGCGCGGCATTCACGATAAGTTCGTTGATGCGTTGATCGAACACACGCGTCAGATGAAGATCGCACCGGGCCTTGATCGGGATTGCTTCATCAGCCCGCTCGTTTCCGCGCTTCAGAAGGATCGAGTCGAAACGTATATTGAAGCCGGTCGGCGCGAAGGTGCGGAAGTGGCGTATGGTGGCCACATACTGGATCGGCCAGGCTACTTCGTTGAGCCGACTATCTTTGCGCATTGCCGCAGCGAAATGAAGATTGTTCGCGAAGAAATCTTCGGTCCGGTGCTAGTGACCGCGCCTTTTGACGATATCAGCGACGCGTTGTCGCTGGCGAATGACTCGCCATACGGTCTCGCCGCCGCGATTTACTCCAATGACCTGAACCGCGTGCATAGACTGATTCCAGAATTGCGCGCCGGCACGGTCTATGTCAATGCGCACAGCACCATCGACCCGTCGATGCCATTCGGTGGATTCAAGGAATCCGGCTTTGGCAAAGACCTCGGCCCCGAACAACTCGATCATCTGATGGAGAGCAAGGCAGTCTGGATCACGCTGCACTGAGCCGCCAATCCGCCGACGGCATCCCAATCGAACGTAGCCCAGCGGGCGCGTGGCGAGCGGGTGTTGCGGCATGGCATGCACGACCGGTCTATTCTCATTCCATCAACCTCTCATTCAAGTCAGGGGTACATGATGCAAGCAGCAGACGAAACAGTGAAAGGCACCGTAGCCGGGGTTGAGCACGGCGCCATCGAAGGCCATTCGATAGACTTTATTCCGGATAACGAACGAACCGACAGGCTATCCAGGCAGGGGCCTTTCTGGTTTTTGGGCAATTTCACTTTCTTTACCATGACCATCGGCTTTGTCGGTCCCAGCATTGGACTGAGCGCGCTGTGGACCACGATAGCCGGCACGCTGGGCATCATGTTCGGCACCTTGTTCATGGCCTTTCATGGATCGCAAGGTCCTCATCTTGGCCTACCGCAGATGATTCAGTCGAGAGCGCAGTTCGGCTATCGCGGGGTCATCGTCGTGCTGTTGGCAACGCTATTCGTGTTCGCCGGATTCAACATCGTCAACCTCGTGCTGATGATGCAGGGCCTCAAAGCACTGTTCAACTGGGACCCCGTCAAGGTAGCGCTCGCTGTGACCTTGCCGGCTTCGATTCTGGCGATTCTCGGCCACGACTGGATGCACCGGAGTTTCAAATGGGCGTTGTATCTGTCGCTGCCCCTTTACGGACTCGTCACGGTGGCCGTGCTGATGCATTGGGTGCATGACGTGCCGCCCGCAGCTGTCGCGCCGGGCGCCGCACCGACGCCACCGCTGGGCTTCGGCTGGATCGCTTTCATCGCGCAGTTCGCAGCGGCCGCCAGCTACAACATCGCCTACGCACCCTATGTATCCGACTATTCGCGCTACCTGCCGAAAAACACACCGAGCGGCAAACTGATTGCGGCCGTGTTCCTGGGCGCATCGCTGTCGGGGGCGTGGATGATCGCGATTGGAGGCTGGCTGGCAGATCATCTGCAGGCGACCGATGTGCTGGTCGCGTTGAACCAGGTGGGTAACGACCTCGCACCGGGGATGGGCAGCGTGGTGGTTGGCGTCACGATCCTGGCATTTCTGCCGGTTATCGCGATGAACATATATAGCGCAAAACTGACGGCTATCACCGCAGTTGATTCATTCCGGAAGGTCCAGCCGACTCCCAGAACTCGCATTCTCGCGATTATCTTCGTGGTGATCCTTCAGCTTGGCGTGGCCCTCAGCATCTATACCTCGGGTAAGGGTCTCTCCGTCCTGAATATTTACCTGGTCGTCATGCTGTATTTTCTGGTGCCCTGGACCGCTGTCAATCTGACGGACTACTTTTTCGTTCGCAAGGGTCGGTATGCCATTCCACACTTCTTCCTGCCTCACAACAACCTGTACGGAACATGGGGCTCGCGCGGTCTGATTGCTTACGCGATTGGTTTCGTTTCGATGATTCCTTTCTTCTGCGTGCTCGACGGCGCTAACGAGGTGTATGTCGGGCCGATTGCCCGTGCGATGGGTAGCGTCGATCTGGCCTGGCTGGTTGGCCTGTTCGTCTCAGGTCTTGCGTATTACGCGTTGTCACGCTCGCTCGATCTGAAGCACGAAGAGTCTGTCATCGCCTCGATCGAGAAGACATCACCGCAATACACCACCGGCGACAAAGGTCGCTACTGAACCACAGACGACCCCGTCAAGATCCACGAGGCAGGCAAATATCATGGCTACCGAACAATTCGATTACATCATAGTTGGCGCTGGATCGGCCGGATGTGTATTGGCCAACCGGCTCACCGAGGACCCGGCGGTCCGTGTTCTGGTGCTGGAATACGGCGGAAGCGATCGCAGTGTCATCATTCAGATGCCGAGCGCGTTTTCCATGCCGATGAATACTTCCAAGTACAACTGGCGCTATCAGACCGCCCCCGAAGCCCATTTGAATGGCCGCCAGTTGCATTGCCCGCGCGGCAAGGTGCTGGGTGGATCGTCGTCGATCAACGGCCTCGTTTATATGCGCGGCCATGCATGCGACTTCGACGAATGGGAGGAATTGGGTGCGCGAGGCTGGGGCTATCGCAACTGTTTGCCGTATTTCCGGCGCGCTGAGACCTACAAGTTCGGTGGCGATGAGTACCGGGGGGCAGCCGGACCGCTGTGCACGAACAACGGCAACAACATGGCGAATCCGCTATACGGCGCCTGGATCGAGGCAGGCGCAGAGGCCGGATACATCAAGACAGAAGACTGTAATGGCCATATGCAGGAAGGTTTTGGCGCAATGCATATGACCGTCAAGGATGGTGTGCGCTGGTCCACCGCTAATGCTTACCTTCGCCCGGCAATGAAGCGGCCCAATCTGACTGTGGTGACGAATGCGATGACCCGCCACGTGATTCTCGAGGGCAAGCGCGCGGTTGGAGTCGAGTACGATCAGGGCGGAAGCACGCACGTTGTGCGATGTCGTGCTGAAGTATTGATCGCCTCAGGCCCGATCGGTTCGCCTCACCTGTTGCAACGCTCCGGAATTGGCCCCGCCGACGTGCTGCGCAAAGCGGGGATCGAGGTCAGGCATCACTTGCCCGGCGTGGGCGAGAACCTGCAGGATCATGCGGAAATCTATATTCAGTATGCTTGCAAGGAGCCCGTCACCCTCAACGCGAAAATGGACCCGTTCAGCAAATTCATGATCGGGCTAAGGTGGCTCCTGTTCAAGGATGGTCTGGGTGCCAGCAACCATTTTGAGGCCGGCGGATTCATCCGCTCGGAAGCGGGTTTGCGCTGGCCTGACATCCAGTTTCATTTCTTGCCGGCCGCCATGCGCTATGACGGCGACAAGCCGTTCAAGGGACACGGGTTCATGGTATTGACCGGACCGAACAAGCCTAAGAGCCGAGGCTACGTCAGGACGATGTCGGCAGATCCCTATACGCATCCGGAACTCCGCTTCAACTATCTGGATCGCGAAGAGGACCGCGAGGGCTTTCGGCGCTGCGTCCGGTTGACCAGAGAAATCATCGGGCAGCCGGCGATGGACCGCTTTCGCGATGCTGAACTGGCTCCCGGCTCGCACGTGCAAACGGATGAGCAAATCGACGCCTTTGTCAGGGCGAACCTGGAAAGCACGATGCATCCGTGTGGTTCGTGCCGCATGGGGGAGGATGACATGGCGGTGGTCGATTCCGAGTTGCGGGTTCGTGGCATCGAGGGATTGCGAGTCATCGATTCATCGGTATTTCCGACCGAGCCCAATGGCAACCTGAACGCACCGACGATCATGCTCGCCGAACGCGCGTCCGATCTGCTTCGCGCGGTCTCAATGCTCCCCGCGTCCGACGCGGATGTGGGCCTGGCCGAGGGATGGGAGACACGGCAACGTACGCACGCGCCGACGCGAAATCTGTTTGTCGAGTAGGTTGATCGCCGGGGCGTAGAAGGGGGGGGACGCCTTACGGCACGCGCGCAAACGCCCGCCGGGACCGTGGTTGCACGGCCGGTGCGCAAGCTCGTCGTGGCGGGGGGGGGGAAGCATCGTCGCGCGAGATGGGATGTTGCTATGAAAGAAGTCGGCCACAGTCATTCGCCTCGGCCGCGAAAAATACGCGGCCGAGGACAGAGTACATCTTAGGCGTTAAGCGCGTGAAAGCAAATAGTAACCAAAACCAAGAGTCGCGCGCCCCCATTGCAAGTAGGCGCTATGCCAATCCTGCATGCGTTTTGAGAACGCCGCCGCATCGGGATCGTCAGGATTCGCAGCCAGATATTGCATCATCGCGTTGCAATAACGGCCTTCGTATTCGTCCCACTCGTCATCGCTACTGGTTGCGGTCCACAGCAGGTTATAGCCAAACTTGCTCGCACGCTGAGCGTTCTCTGCATGAGAAACAAATTCGTCGGCTGTACCGCCAAGAACATCCAGATAGCTTTGCGAGGGTGGCTGCTTCCAATACCCTTCTGCGACGAGCAAACGGCCATTAGGCTTCAGCCAGTCGAAGGCAACACGCAGGCACGCATCGAACGAACCGAATGCATGTGTAGACCCAACGCAAAGAACGGCGGTGTATCCACTGTCTGGCCGAGTGTGCTCCAGCAAGGGGGCGTTGATCAGGCTTAGCCGTGAATCGTTTGGAAACTCCTGCGCAAACGCTGTTCGCGCCTCGATCAAAAAGCGCTGATTGATATCGACCCCGACACCGCGTGCCGGCGACACGCTGAGCACATCTCGCAGTAAGGTTGCCTTACCGCATCCGGCATCGAGCACAATATCATCTGCGGAGAAATCGGTACTGAGGCTTCGAATCAGCCCGCGAGCTTTGTACTGCGACAGCGGGCTCAGGTAACTGTGGTTGCTATGGGCGATTGTGGAGAAGCGGAAAGGCTCGTAGTTCGTGATGGTCATGATTCGCTTGCGAAAAGGTATTGGTGGTTTCTTTCAACATCGTTTCGCAGAGCGCTTTCATACACGAACCTCCTGAATGGTTGTCGTTGTGAACTGGCTGCAAGGATACACAGGTTGTCAAAATGAGCAAAAGTTCTTTACGGGCGAAGGTCCGTTTTATTCAGCGCAAAGCTCTAACCTGGCTCGGCGTGACACTTTCGGCAAATCGATTGCCAAAATGGGTTCTCGTGTAGTTGACGACAGCGGCGACCTGATCGTCATTCATCGCGTCGCCAAACGATGGCATCCCCTTTCGGCCGTGCAGTACATTGACGATGACGTAGGGTGCTGCTTCAACTGCCGGGTCGTCAGCTAGCGCCGGGTAGTGACCCGCGCCCTGTGCGCCTTTTCCATCCGGCATATGGCATCCCGCGCAGGTAGCGTTGTAAAGCGCTTCGCCGCTTTTTTCAGTGAAACGGTAGCCCGGCGAGATCGTGAAGGTGCGTGGTGCGTCCTGTGCCAGGGCCTGAACTGACGCCGTCGCGGCTCCCATCAGCAAGGCCATCAGCATGACGCTGACGATCAGCACCGGCCTATCCATTGACGATTCTCCGATGCAACCGGGTGATCGCATCCAGTGACGACAGCACGGCGCCTTCCTGCCATGCCGGGATATGGGAAGCGTGCTCTCCGGCAAGGACGATCCGTCCGTCGATCTGACAAAGATTCGCGTAATGGGCTTTTCTCAACGCATCTGTCCATGCGGCGAAGCAGCCGTTCGTGAACGGAGATCGGCTCCAGCTCATCGCGAAGCCATTCTGGTACTCGCTCGCGTACTGCGGATGAATCTGGCTGCCCTGGCTCAACGCCACCGCGATCCGTTCCGCAGGGGGCAGCGCGCCCATCTCATAGCTGGCGGGCCCCCACATGTAGGCGCCGAGCAGCACTGCAGGACCGGTCGATCCGTAACCCGATGCCGGATAGCCGATTGTCGAGATCGGCAGGTCAGTTTGCGTGATGCCGCCGTAGATCTGCTCGTCTTCTTCCCAGAATCGCCGGCCGAATTGCAACCCGACTTTAACCGACGTCTGGTAGGACACCGCGTCGATCGCGGCGCGCATGGCCGGCCCGACCGCCATGTCGATCTGACTCAGAATCGAGAGCGGGATGGTGCACACCAGCCAATCGGCGTGCGCGTTCCGTTCCGTCCCGCTGGTCGTATCGGTATAGCGCACGGTGACGCCTTGCTCGTCCTGCGAGATGGCCGTGACTCTGGCGTTGAATACGACGTCGCTCGCGACCTGCGAATAAAGCGCATGGGCGATCCTGTCCATCCCGCCGACGGGCTGGAAAATGGTGCTCTGGAAGTCCTGCTCATTTCCAGACGAGAGCCATTGCCACAAACGCGAGGCAAGCAAGGGGTCACGCGGGAGCAGATCCGACGGCACGGCCGCGGGCATCAGCCCACCGCCGTGCGCGGTCGCGAATCCACGGCGCGCACTGCTTCGTCCGTCCGCCTGATAGCGACCATCCCGACCAAGCGCACCCCATTGGCGCAGGGATTCGAGTAGCAGATGCGCATCGTCGACTGACAACTCGTCATCGAGTGCGTCCTTGCGGATTGCTTTGGAAAGCAGCTCGGCGATATAGCCTTGATAGTCGGTCTGCACCTCGCGGAATCGTTGCGGCTTGCCACCGAAAGCTTCCGTCGAATGCAGGTATGCGTTGTAATTGACCTGGATGAACGGCTCGAGCGGCACCTTCAGGCGTTTTGCATAGTCGAGTACGCCCTGGTGGTGATACGGAATGCGCCACGGTCCTGGGTTCAGATAAAGCCCGTCAGCGAAATCGCAATACTGGGTGGCACCGCCGAGTTCTGTATAACGATCACCGCCCCTGACCGTCCAGGCCCGACCACCCGCGCGATTGTTGTACTCGAGCACCTGGACGTGGTAGCCCGCATTCCTCAGCTCAAGGGCTGCGACGAGGCCAGCCATGCCCGCGCCGAGCACGAGAATTCGCGTTCCTTTGGGCGCACCCTCGAGTCTGATCGGCCCGGCGTAGGTCGAGGTAGCGGCGAACCCCAACGTGCCCATGCCTTGCATCATGGCGGCCGCGCCGAGGTTCCTGCCGATCAGCGTCAGCAGGTGCCGACGGCTCATCGCATTTGTGGTCATTCTCGGCATAAGGACGTGGTGCCGATTGTCGAAGGCGAACGCTCGTTCATCGGCCGTAAGCGTGTCGTTAGCCTTGCAATTGCCCCAAGGCCCCAACGCTAACGACAACGCCCTGTCGGACACGGCAGATCACCGCAACTGACAGTCGGCCGTGAAACAACATCGAACGCCATCGCGCGCCGGAACGACCGTTTTCTCAACGATCGGCGGCTCGCCCAGACAAACCCTCTTAATGGGCCCCTTCCTCATAGACTGTGAGATAGTTCTTCACGGAATTCACACCGGGCACCTTGCCAGCAACTGTGGCGGCCGTTTCGATGTCGCTTGCGTTGGTCACTTCTCCGTCGAGGCCTACGTCACCGTGCTTCGCGACAACGCGAATATCGGCGACATCAATCTTCGCGTTCTCGAGAGCTTTCTCAACGTTGTGCTCCAACTGATGATTGGCCTTGCGAGCCGCCACGCGGCCCGCGTGAGCGCTTGGCGCGGATGATTGTGCGAAAACGTTCATCGCTTGAGTGCCGAGCACAAGTGCAGCGGACATGGCAGCTACGGAGATCAATTTTGCTGGGATCGATTTCATGGTCAGACTCTATGGTGGCGGAATTTATGAATGTCCAGCAGAAGGCCTGGACTCTTCTGGGATACTTCGGCCCGCAAGGGCGAGCCAGTCACGCGACTCAAGATAGATCATGCATGCACGACAAGCGATCGGCGTTCGGCATAAACGGATGTTTTCGCATTCGCACGACACTGATGTACAACCTCGTCCGATCAACTGGATGTAGTTGATCATTTATTTCAAAGCATGTAAAGAACGGCGCTTGATAAAACTGAAGTCGGTTTCCTGCGGAAAATTGAATCCGATCTCCTCGCGCGCCACTTCTCTTGTAGCGGCCCATTGCACGCGTGAGTGAGCCTACCCGGCGGCGCATGCGATTGAATGCGCCTACTCCCATCCCTGATACCCGGCTGGCTGCGCCGAATTGCCGTAGCCGGCGGGGTACTGCCGCCGCAGTTCAGGCGGCGTGTACATCTCGTTATATGCGGGATAGGAGGGCGGCCGGGCCACTATGACGACCTGCTGGGCCGCGGCCTGAGCGGGCGGCCGAGGTACGTAGGTGGACTGCGCGTAAGCCGGTTGGTACTGAGCGGGCGCGTACTCGTTATTAGCCTGAACGGTTCGAGGCGGCGGGGGCGGCGGCGCGTATTCCCGCCCGGAGTACCCACCTGACTCCTGAGGCTCTGTTGGCGTCTGGCTATAGGCCGGTGCCCCCACGTATTGCTGGGGCTGCTGATTCTGATATTGCCGGGATTGCCGATTCCGCGCCGCTTGAGTTCCTTGCTCCGCGGCGTTTTGTGAGTCCTCACTGGCCTGCCGGTACTGCGGCACCGCCCGCTGAGCGTTCTGCGAATCGCGACTCCGCGTCACCTGCGTGTCGTCGTCATTGTCCGATTTTGCTTCCGGCAATGCTGTCACGGCCTGCGTTGGAATCAGTATCGGCGGCTCGGACTCGACGGCGAACAGCTTCGGCGGCGTAGTCCGCGTAGAAACCTGCTTCAGAGCCGCAGCTTGCACTTCAGCCCGCTTAGGCGGCGCGATCTGCACCGAAGCCTGCTTCAACGACGCGAGCGGCGTAGAGACCCGCCTGGGCGCCACAGACTCGACTTGCGCGTAAACATGCTTCTGCGGCGCTGGCGCGACTTGCGCGGGAACGTGCTTCAGCGGCCCAGGTTCGGCCTGTACGACGATCTGCCTGGACGCCGTGGCGCGCGCTGCAGCAACCCGCTTCGGCGATGTGGCCGGCGCGGATACTTGCTTCGCCGGCGTGACCGGCGCGGATACTTGCCTTAGCGGCGCGGCTTGCGCTACGACTCGCCTTGGCGGCGCAACCCGTTCGGCAACCGGCTTCGGCGATGCGGGCATGGCTTGCGCGGCAAGCTGCTTCTGCGGATGCTTCACCTCGTCAGCCAAGGTCGTATAGGATTTCGAGTCTTCCCTGGCGCGCGCGTTATAGCCGATGAAATACGCGTAGCGCAGGTCTTTCAGGTGCGCCTGATTGTCGGCGTTGGCGGAGATGCGTTCCTCGCCGGGATCGAGAGATGCGTCGACGGTCGAGTCTTCGTAGGCCGAGGCTGCAGCGTCATCGGCATGGGCGGATTCGGGATGCAGCGCGCCCACAGAAGACATCAGCGCGGCGGCTACCGCGACGAGCATTTTTTTTTCCATACTTTCACCTCGGAATTCCGTGCGACCGACCGCGTGGGATTCTCCAATCTCCGGACCGGACTTTCAGTCGCGCTTCCGGGATATCGACTCTTTTTAGCACGTCCTGAAGGGTCGTGGATAATGTTTCCGGGTATAACCCAGGCGAAAGACCCTATGCCAAACTGCCATGGCAGTACCGACGTTTCCGATCCGGAAATTTTTGCCTGCCCCGGCGACCATGACACGCATCCGACGACTCTGGATCATTAGCCGCAAGCCGATTGACGCATGGAGAGTTGGAAGATATCTCCTTGTAGCGCCGATGCTGTGCACACGGTTGTCCGCAAGATTCCTGGTCGGCTTCGTTTCCGTATGCCGGCCCTACGTCCACGCCGTCCGCTATGACGGCGTATTTCAGCTGAGTATCTCTGGATAATTCGAGGGGAACAGCGCGCGCCTGGTCTCCTCGTCGTTCACTTTCTTGAATGCGTGGTCCTGACCGACTGCACGCGCTCGTGCAACAGCCGGCCGCGAATCGATACGCTCGAACCAGTTTTTTAGATTGGGAAAAGCAGCGAGCGGAACTTCCTTTCCTTTGAGGACCCTCGCGGCTCGGTCGAGCCAACCCCACGCCGAAATGTCCGCGATCGTGTAATCAGCCCCAACCAGATAGGTGCGCCCCGACAAATGACGATCCAGTACCCGGTAATGCCGTTCGACCTCGCGTAGGTAGCGATTCACCGCGTAATCAAGCCCCTCCGGAGCCGCGTACTGAAAGTGCACGGCTTGCCCGGAGAAGGGGCCTACGCCGCTGGCAATGAACATGAGCCATGACAGCAATTCGGGCCGATCTTCGGGTTCACCGACGAACCGACCGTTTTTGTCCGCCAGATACAGCAGGATGGCGGTCGAGTCGAATACTCGTGCTTCGGTGCCGCCGGGTCCATCCGTATCGACGATCGCTGGCACCTTGCCGTTTGGATTGATGGCGCGAAATTCCGGGGTATGTTGCTCGCCCTTGCTTGTATCGACCGGCACGACCTCGTACGGCAAGCCCGCTTCTTCCAGGAACAGCGCGACCTTGGCGGGGTTGGGCGTCGGATGGAAATAAAATCTGATCATGATGTCTTTGTCTCGCTGACGGGATGATTTCTGGGAAGGCTCGCAAGCCGCAGTACAGGTCGAACGAAAGCGGGTTGATTCGTTAATGTGTGTTCTGGCCGGCCTGCGGCTTCGCTCGTAGCAAAGCATACGCCAAAGCGATGGGCTTCTGGCCTTCGAGGCGGCGGCGCGGTATGGCACACTCGAACGAGCGGCCGACGAGCTGTGCGTGACCGGAAGTGCTGTCGCCAAGCGGGTTGCCAGCGTCGAGCAGTTGCCTGGCGTGCCATTGCTGGACAGATGTGGAAAAACATTGGCGCTGACCGATGTCGGCAAAGAGTATCTTCAGGATGTCGGCGGTCCCCTTCGGTTGCTCGCAGTGGTGCCGATCGCTTCGGTTGGGCCGGAGATTCTCGCGCCTCATCATTTACCGCGGCTTTAGCCATCTTTGCGGCGTCGATGCGTGTGTGTGAACATGAGGAGCAGGACATGCAGTTCAAATGGCATCGGGGAATCTGATAATGGGACTGTCAAAGGTCGATCTGAATCTCTTCGTTGTTTTCGAAGCCGTCTACAGAACGCGAAACCTGACGCGTGCAGCGGAGCTGCTGTTCATCACTCAGCCTGCTGTCAGTAATGCGTTGGCGCGGATGCGCAAAGCATTCGACGACCAGCTTTTTGTCAGTACGTCGGCCGGCATGGTGCCGACTCCCGTTTCGGAAAACATCATTGGCCAGGTTCGTGAGGCGCTCCAGTTGCTTGACTCGAGTACTCACGTCGGAGGACGCTTCGACCCCGCGACCTCCGAGCGCACGTTTCGACTCAGCATGACCGACCTCACGGAGGCGCTCCTTCTGCCCGCACTGGAGGAAGTGCTGCAGCGACTGGCGCCTGGCATTCGTATCGAAAGCTACTTCACCACGCGCAAAGAGGTCCCGGAAGCGCTAGCCACTAGTGCGATCAATCTTGCAATCGACGCACCACTGATCGACGATCCGAACCTCGAGCAGGAGCCGCTGGGTCGCGACCGGTATGCATGCATGCTGCGTCACCATCATCCGTTTGCCAGGAAGAAGCTGACTATCGATGACTACCTCAGTTTTGGCCATATTCATGTATCAAGTCGCCCCCAGGGTCCGGGTCTCGTCGACGCGGAACTGAACAAGCTGGGCCACAGGCGATCGATTCAGACGCGGGTCCAACACTATCTGGTCGCCCCGTTGATCGCAATGCGCACCGATCTCGTCCTCACGGCCCCACTGATGCTTCTTCAGCGGTATGACGCACGCATCCTCGCGCTGCCGTTCGATCTTCCGGATCTCGAGTCTCATTGCTACTGGCATCGAAGCGTGACAGAGGACCCGGCGCATCGTTGGCTGCGCGAGCAGGTTGGCCGCCTCATGCGGGAAATGAACCCGTAGCCGGACTTACGGGCCATACATAGGGGGCATAGGTGCCTGGTGTCACGAAAATCTATAGCCGACTATCACAACAATCAATTTCCTGAATGACGTCGAGCTGGGTATTCTGCTAGCTATGTTGCAGCGAGGACGGCATGGCAGAACTCTATCTTGTACGGCATGGTCAGGCGTCCTTCGGCGCTGAAAACTACGACGAGCTATCACCTTCCGGTTATACCCAATCACGTTGGCTCGGTGAGTACTTCGCGCAGGCGCAATTGCGCTTCGATCGGGTTGTCATTGGCACGATGCAGCGGCATCAGCAAACGGCCGATGCCATTCTCGCCGCAATGGATGGCCCGCAAGTCGAGATCGCGCATGACGCGGGTTTGAACGAATACGATTTCCACGCGTTGTTCGCGGCACTCGGCGAAGGGGAGTTGCCTTCGGTTCTGTCTGCCGGAAGTTCAAAGAAGGATTTCTACAAAGGGCTCCGGCACGTGCTGCAGCTTTGGGCCGATGACCGCTTGCCAGGCCGCGTTCCAGAGACATGGCAGCAATTCCAGGCGCGTGTGGCGCGCGCACGTATCGACATCCAGCGGGGTGGCGGCAGGCGCGTTCTGGTGGTGAGTTCGGGTGGTCCGATTGCGGTCACTGCGCAACAGGTTCTGCAGGCGCCTGATGCGACCGCGATTGCACTGAACATGCAGATTCGGAACAGCAGCGTTTGCCAATATGTCTTCAACGACGGCGCGATGTCGCTAGTCAGTTTTAATTCGGTGCCTCATCTCGAACGCGCCGAGCGGCATGAATTTGTCACCTACGGCTGACCTCAATCGGGATTCCTGTTACATGAACCACAGCTTTCAGTTCGACACCGAAGATCTCGCCCGTTATCTGACGGCGCACGTACCCGGATTTCAAGGGCCGTTGTCCGTCGAGAAGTTTCCTGGCGGACAATCCAATCCAACGTTTCTTTTGAAGGCGCAAAGCGGTCGCTATGTGCTAAGGCGCCAACCTCCCGGCACGCTGCTCAAGGCCGCCCATGCCGTGGATCGTGAGTTTCGCGTAATAGCTGCGCTGGGACGAACACAGGTGCCTGTCGCCCGCGCCTGGCACCTTTGCGAGGACCGCGACGTCATCGGTAGCCTGTTTTACGTCATGAGCTACGAAGACGGCCGAATTTTCTGGAATCCGGCGCTGCCCGAAGTGCCCGTCGACGAGCGCGGCTCGATCTACTACGCACTGCTCGCCACAATGGCGGCTCTCCACGACGTGGATATTGACGAAGTCGGATTGTCGGACTACGGTCGCCCAGGCAACTATTTCGCGCGTCAAATCGACGTCTGGACCCGGCAATATCGCGCCGCGCAGACCGATAGTCTGGAGGCGATGGAGTCGCTGATCGAGTGGCTGCCTGCCCACTGTCCAACGGAAGCCGGAAAGCCTTCGCTCGTGCATGGCGATTTCCGGATCGACAACCTCATTTTCGTGCGCGATGCACCGCAGGTTCGCGCTGTTCTCGACTGGGAGCTATCCACGCTAGGCAATCCACTGGCTGATATTGCGTACTTCTGCATGTGTTTGCGGCTCCCGCCCGACGGTCATATCGCCGGACTCGAGGGCTTGAATCGGCGGGCTTTGGGTGTGCCGGACGAGACGTCGATTGTCGAGCGATATTGCGAGCTACGGGGAATTTCGTCGGTTGAGAACTGGAACTTCTACCTGGCGTTTAGCTTCTTCCGGCTCGCGGCTATCGCACAGGGCGTGAAACAGCGGGCCTTGAGTGGCAATGCGTCCAATGAAAAGGCGCGACAGGTGGGGGAGATGGCCGGGGTGCTGGCGAAGATGGGCATTGAGCTGATCTGAAGACAGAAAGAAACTGGAACGTAGACATCTTGGAGACGATTGTGACTACTAATTTATTTGATCTTGATGGAAAGATTGCTCTGGTTACGGGCGCCAGCCGAGGTATCGGTGAGGAGATCGCCAAACTACTCGCGCAACAGGGTGCCCATGTAATTGTGTCGAGCCGAAAGCTGGAAGATTGCGAATCTGTGGCGCGCGAGATCAGGGAAGCGGGCGGGAGCGCTGAAGCGTACCCGTGCCATGTCGGGCGTGTCGAGGACATTCTCGCGATCTTCCAGCATATTCGTGCGCGGCATGGCCGTCTGGACATCCTCGTCAACAACGCGGCGGCAAATCCGTATTTCGGTCATATTCTCGACACCGATCTGTTGTCGTTCGACAAGACGGTTGAAGTCAACCTGCGCGGTTACTTCTTTATGTCCGTCGAGGCGGGCAAGTTGATGCGGGAGCGAGGCGGCGGTGCGATCGTCAACACGGCTTCGGTCAATGCATTGCAACCTGGCGACAGGCAGGGAATTTATTCAATTACCAAAGCCGCGGTTGTCAACATGACAAAGGCATTCGCGAAGGAGTGCGGGCCGTTGGGGATTCGAGTCAATGCGCTGCTCCCGGGATTGACCAAAACCCGATTTGCGGGGGCACTGTTCGAAGATCAGGCCACCTACGAAAGCTGGATGTCGCGCATCCCACTGCGGCGTCACGCGGAACCTCGGGAGATGGCGGGTACCGTGCTTTATCTGGTGTCCGACGCTGCGAGCTATACCAATGGAGAGTGCATCGTCGTCGACGGCGGACTGACGATCTAGTCAGTCGGTCGAGGCACGCTGCTGGCCGATAAGTCGGCAACATTAATCAGATTTATGGAAGAGTAAAAAATGGACTTTGCATATAGCCCGAAAGTCGAAGCACTGCGCACACAGGTGCGTGCATTCATGGACGCTCACATCGTTCCGCGCATCCGGCAATGGCACGAGGAAGTGAGTGCGGGTCAATATCCGGTTTCCTTTATGGAGACCCTGAAGGAGCAGGCCCGTGAAGAGGGTTTGTGGAATCTGTTTCTCCCACATCTGCGCGATGGCGAGCCCGGTACGCGCCTAACCAATCTCGAGTATGCCCCCCTGGCTGAAATCATGGGGCGGGTGCCATGGGCATCGGAGGTGTTCAACTGCAATGCGCCGGACACCGGCAATATGGAACTGCTCCATATGTTTGCCACGCCAGATCAGCGCGAACGATGGCTCAAGCCTCTTCTAGACGGCAAGATCCGCTCCGCGTTTGCGATGACGGAGCCGGCAGTAGCCTCCTCGGACGCGACCAATATCATGACGTCGTTTCGTCGTGACGGAGATGACTATGTCATCGACGGCCGGAAGTGGTTCATCACAAATGCCGCGCACCCGAATTGCACGTTCTTCATTGTGATGGGCAAAACGGATCCTGATGCGCCGAGCCACCGTCAGCAGAGCATGATTCTCGTGCCCCGCGATACACCTGGCGTCAGGATGATCCGCAATATCACGGTGGTCAATCACCTGGCACCGGAAGGACACTGCGAGATCGAATTCGAAGGCGTACGCGTCCCCCGGTCGAATCTCCTCGGCGAAGAGGGCAGCGGCTTCGCGCTCGCGCAGGCGCGCCTTGGACCGGGACGGATTCACCACTGCATGCGTTCAATCGGCGCAGCGGAACTTGCGCTCGAATTGATGGTGGAACGGGCCCAGGCACGCACGGCATTCGGAAAGAGGCTGCATGAACAGGGCACGGTTGGCGAGTGGATTGCGAAGTCCAGAATCGAAATCGATCAAGCAAGGCTGTTTGTCCTCAAAGCCGCATGGATGATCGACAACGTGGGGGCGAAGGAGGCGCGCAAGGAGATCTCGATGATCAAGGCGCTCGTGCCGGGTGTTCATACCGCCGTTTGCGAGCGGGCGATACAGGTGTTTGGCGCGATGGGGCTCAGTCCCGACACGCCGTTGGCCGATAGCTGGACGTGGGGGCGGGCGTTACGGTTCGCAGACGGCCCGGACGAGGTTCACTTGCAGAACATTGCCCGAATGGAAATCAAGGCAAAGCCGTTTGAACCGGGGAAGGACAATCCCTACCTGACGGCGTCGTTGTAATGCATGGCGCCCGTTTCACAGGGTGAGCTTGCGGAGGAGCCCTGGCGGTGAGCGTCGTGCGTACGCTCATCGTTTAGGCCCTCTAGCAAGGTCAATTACCCGCAGTGCTTTGCGCTTTCTCCGCCAGGCGCAAGGTGTGCCAATGCGATGTCCGGTCCGTTGACCGGGCGACTAGCACTCACCAGCAGATGCCGCCAGCAGGGATCGCGTTTCCTCCGATGGCGCTGCGGTGAGTATGCTTTCGAAGGTGTCCATCAGGCTGGACACGGCGTATTGCGGCGACCAGAGCCCCCCCGAATCGCCATTGTCCCGACTGGCTTCCCACGCTGCCAGTGCGGCATTGCCGTAGATGCCGACGAGCGACAACCGGTGATCGACTATCGCCGGCTCAATCGGGGAAAGCAGGTTCGGGAGCAGGGCATTGCAGCGCTGATAACCCAGATTCCACTTGTTTTCCAGCGCCTCCCGCAAGAACGCGCGGTTGTTCAACTGCAAGTTGGCGATCATGCGGATGTATGTCGCCTGCCCAGTACGATCCGCCAGATCAAGCATCGGAAAGAGCAGCGCGCCTAATAGCGCTCGCACGTTTGAATCTCGCGGACGTCGACAGGTTCGACCTGAGTTCTATTGCATACCTGAGCGGCGGTGGTGCCGCGATGCCGCAGGCTGTCGCGCAGCAGATAGAGGCGCGTTGCGGCATCCCGTACGTGGAAGGGTATGGCCTTACCGAGACGATGGCGACGACCCATATCAATCCGCCGAAGCACAGCAAGCAACAGTGCATGGGGGTGCCGGTCTTCAACACGGGCGGGATTGACATGTTGTCTGCCGACGTGGGCGATCTGCTTTGCCGCGTTCCCAGGGTTATCCCTCCCGCCTCGTCAACGCGATGGAATAAGGCGTGCCGCGGTAGTCGATGCGTTCGCGGGGCGGAATGTAAATTATCTGGCAGTTGTGCTCGATCTTTCCGGGCAACGTGTGGTTGTGGGCACAACGCATTGACCGGAGCCAGTGCGGTCGAAGGATGAGATTTTCGCCGGGTCGGCTAGTTGGTCAGATCGTTTCGGCCCATCGAGCCACGCAACAAGATATCAGGCACTCGTACGCAGCCGGCAATAGTTGAACTGCAGATGTGGCTAACATATTTCGTAGTACGACATAATCAAAATATTGGAGTAGATTCATGAGGAAGGTAGGGAGGTTGTCCGGAAAAGAGCGGCATCGGCGCAGGGCTGGCCTATTGGCCGCCATCGTGTCTACTTCGGCGCTGTACTCCGTCTCAGCGGCGGCGCAGTCGTCGGTCACGCTGTTCGGCGTCGTCGATACAGGAGTTCGCTACACGACACATGCGAATCCACAAGGCGATTCGCAAGTCCAGCTCATCAGCGGCGCAAGCGAGAGCTTTTGGGGATTCAAGGGCGTGGAAGACATTGGTGGCGGAACGAAGGTCGTCTTCGAACTCGAGAATCGTTTCTTCCCGAACTCCGGGGCAACCGACCCGGCTTATCCGTTCTTCAATACGTCTTATGTTGGCGTGCAGTCGAGCAGTTACGGAAAGTTGACAATGGGGCGTCAGATCAACCCACTTGCTGACGCAGTTCTGGGCGCCTTCATTACTAATGCGTGGCTTCCGACTTTCTACCAGTTTCGGCCGGAAGTCATGATGGCTCAGGGCGTATGGACCAGCAACATGGTCAAATACGCGGCGCGATGGCAATACCTGACGACTGAGGTGTCCTATGCGTTTGGTGGCAATGCAGGTGCATTTGGTGCGGGAAGTCAGCTTGGGGCGTCGGTTGTCTTTGTGCCCAGCGTACCACTGCGTCTGGCTGCCGCGTACCTGGACTCGCGCGATGCCGTGAACGCTTCCGCGCACCTCAAATCCTGGACTGCTGGCGGGTCATATTCGTTGGGCGATACGACGGTCACCGCCGGCTGGGTCGTGAACAGACAGGATGCCGGGTTTGTTGGCAATTTCCCTAACGGTCCATTCAGCGAGCCGGAATTGACCGCGCTTAAGTTCAATACGTTCAGTGCCCGGCAAATGTTTTATGGTGGGCTTACGCAACTGATAGGTGACGCGACTCACCTTTCTGCGAATGTGTGGCGCACGATTCAGACCGGGAAAACCCAGGCAGCCGACGGGAACGCAACGCAGTTCCAGTTGCTCGCGGACTATAACTGGTCGAAACGCACGGACACCTATCTGGAAGCCGATTACTCGCTGTACCGCGGCGGAATGGTTGGCGCCCAGTTCCAGGGTATCAACGCCCTGAGCTCGTCCTACACCACGACGCAACTCGGCATCATGGCTGGTGTGCGGCATAGTTTCTAGGCGTAATGAGGGACCAAAAGCGGGACGACCAGGCGCTCGACAGAGCGCCGCTGGGAGCGATCACTGGGAATCCTGAAAGGAGGTGAGGATGTCCTTCGAACATATTTCGATCCGGCCATACCGCAGTGCGATCGCTCCTTTTTCGGCCAATGCCTTGAGTTCCAGTGACAACGTCTGGCGCGTGATGCCGAGCATCATTGCCAGTGTGTCCTGGGAAACGCTGACGTTCTGGCGACTTTCCGGCCAGCTTGTCACGTCGCCCGACGCGAGCAGCAGCAAGCGCCGGGCAACGCGTGCGCGCGTCGAGTGGAGGGTGGCATCTTCGACCATGCGATAGAGCCAATTCATATGGATGGACTGCAACTCGGCAATTGCCCGAAGGAACGCCTGGCTCTGCATCAGCTCTTCAAAGGCGGGTGTCCTGACCACGAAGACGGTCGATTGCTCGATTGCGACGACATCACGCGGGCGTGGCTGACGACCGGTCATGGAGGTCTGTCCAAACCAGTTGCCGGGTTCGATGACGGCCAGGATCGCCTCCTTGCCGTCTTCGCGAAGTGTGAAGGCCTTGAGTCTGCCTTGCTTGATCCCATAGAAGCCGCACGGCGTATCGCCGCGGTGGAAAAGGTATTCGCCAGGGCGCAGCGTCAACATTTCGCTGCGCTGGACAAGCGCCTCCTGCTCGGCCGCAGGCAAAGAGCAAAACCACTGGTTTGTCCGCATATCTTCGGACGTGTCGGTCATGAATGCCATTTTGAAGCCGCAATGTACGCAAGTGCTGAAAACTCTACGGAGGTCGGGGTTCCGTGCCGCTTCCGACGCGTCCGTACCAGAGCGCCTTGCAGAACGTCTCTAATCCATTAGAGGGCTCGGGCGATGATCGAGAGGATCCTTTCATTGTATACGTGCGCAAACATGATGGTCACCCGCCTGTCTCCCCCAACTGGGTTCACGGCACTCCCCCATTCAGGGGGTGGTTCCAGAGTCCTGACACTTGGATGATGGTGTCAATGCGTTATCGCAGCAGGGCAAGAAAAACAAAAAGATCAGCATTCGTGTGCAATCCATTTTGGAACCAGAGGAGATATCGATGCAGGACGCAGTCAAGACGCCAGAGTCCACCGCCTACGCCTATCCGTTGCTGATCAAGCAACTGTTACTCACACCGTTCGTTCAGGCGCAGGACGAGGAGATCGTCTACCGGGACCAGTTCCGGATGACCTACGCCACGTTGCGCGAGCGTATCGCGCGCCTCGCCAACGGCTTGAGCCAACTTGGCGTGCGCCACGGCAGCACGGTTGCGGTAATGGATTGGGACAGCCATCGCTATCTCGAGTGCTATTTCGCGGTGCCGATGATGGGCGCTGTGTTGCAGACCGTGAACGTGCGTCTGTCGCCGGACGAAATCGCCTACACGATCAATCACGCTGGTGCTGAAGTTCTGCTGGTCCACACGGATTTTCTGCCGGTCGTCGAAGCGATCAAGGACAAGCTGGAAACGGTGCGTACCTTCATCTGGATTGACGAGCCCGGCGGTGAAGCTTCTGCACACAGCATTTCCTTCGCGACTGAATACGAGGCGATGCTGGCGGCAAGGAACACGAGCTACGTGTTCCCCGATTTCGACGAGAACACGCGTGCAACGACGTTTTATACCACTGGCACGACCGGTCTCCCCAAGGGCGTCTACTTCACGCATCGGCAGCTGGTTCTGCACACCATCACCCTGATGGCGGCACTGGGAAGTCCTGTCTCGGGACAGCGCTTCCATCGCGGCGACGTGTATATGCCGCTTACCCCGATGTTTCACGTCCACGCATGGGGCATGCCGTATATCGCCACGGTTCTGGGTGTGAAGCAGGTCTATCCCGGACGTTATGTGCCGGACCGGCTCGCGCGGCTCGTCCGCGAAGAGGGCGTTACGTTCTCGCATTGCGTCGGCACGATCCTGCACATGCTGCTCACGTGCGAGGAAGGCAAGGCGACGGACATGAGCAAGTGGAAGATCATCATCGGCGGCGGCGCGTTGCCGCAGGGCCTTGCCAAAGCAGCGCTGGACCGGGGCATCGACGTGTTCGTGGGTTACGGGATGTCGGAAACCTGCCCCGTGCTGAGTCTCGCGCAACTCCCACCCGGCGCCGAAAAGCTCGACGCCGACGAACAGCTTCGCCTGCGCTGCAAGACCGGCCGGCCGATTCCTCTCGTGGAGTTGCGTGTCGTCGACGACAGCATGGCAGAACTCGCCCACGACGACAAAGCCACCGGCGAGATCATTGCACGCGCACCGTGGCTCACACAGGGCTATCTGAACAATCCCGAGGCTTCCCGGCAGTTGTGGGCGGGTGGTTATCTCCATACGCAGGACATCGCCTGTATCGACTCGACCGGCAACATCCAGATCACCGACCGTCTCAAGGACGTGATCAAGTCCGGTGGCGAGTGGGTTTCATCGCTCGAAGTGGAAAACCTGATTTCACGATACGACGGCGTGTCCGAAGTGGCCGTCGTCGGCATCAAGGACGATAAGTGGGGAGAGCGGCCGGTGGCGTTGGTCGTACTCAAGGAAGGGGCGGCAGTCACGGAGGACGACATCAAGCAGCATGTCCTGTCGTTCAGCACATCCGGAAGGATATCTAAATACGCGGTGCCCCAGATTGTGAGGTTCGTCGATGCGATCGCAAAGACGAGCGTCGGCAAGACCAACAAAAAGTGGCTGCGCGAGCAGTTCGCCTGATCGGCAAGCAAATTTCCTGGAGTGCAAGCGATGAGTTTGGAAAATTACAGCGTTGCCAACATCGGCGATTTCGTGGGCCGCGAACTGGGCGTGTCGAACTGGGTGGTGGTCGATCAGTCGCGTATCAATGCGTTCGCCGAGTGTACCGGCGACAGGCAATGGATTCACGTGGACGAGGAGCGGGCCAAACGCGAGAGTCCGTTCGGCGGCACGATTGCGCACGGCTATTTGACCCTGTCGTTGCTGGGAGGCCTCTCGATCGAGCTCGGCATCGTGCCCACGGACGCTGCGGCGGGCCTCAACTACGGTCTGGACAAGGTGCGCTTCATGACGCCGGTCAAGGCAGGTGCGCGTGTGCGTAGCCGTGTGACGCTTCTGTCGGCGGAGAAGAAGGACGGCGGCCGCATCCTCATCAAGGTAATGAACGAGTTGCAGATCGATGGCGAGGACAAGCCCGCACTGGTTGCGGAAACCCTCGCGCTGCTGGTCACGTGATCCACGACGTTTGGCGAAGCGGAAGAAATTCCAGAAGGAGCAGCAAAATGGCGGTAACCACTGAAAGCCCAAAACAAAGCTCGCAGCAAAACGAAACGCCCGATGATCTCGCGGCGTCGGCTGCTGAGGGAATGCTGGGCCCCAATCCTTTTGTCGGCCTGCGCCCGTGCGATATCGTCGCCACCGCGCAGCAGATCGGCGCTCAGGCATTGAAGCAACCCGCGTTGGTCGTGGAGCAGGAAATGGCTTTCGCTCGGGCGATTCTCGGGCTTTTCTCGGGTAACGCGGAATCCACGCCGGCAAAGGGCGACAAACGCTTCTCCGACGCCGCATGGCAGAACAACTCGCTGTATCGCGTGACGCTGCAAGGCTACCTCGCGTGGCGCAATGCCCTTGCGGGTTTCGTTGACCGCTCTGCGCTTGATCCCGCGAACAAGGAACGTGCGCGGTTTGTGATGTCGCTCATTACGGACGCGGCGTCCCCGACGAACACGCTGCTGGGCAATCCGGCGGCGCTCAAGAAGGTCGTTGATACGGGCGGTGCGAGCCTCGTGGACGGCTGCAACAACATCGTGACGGACCTGCTCAAGAATCACGGCATGCCCGCACAGGTCAACAAGACGGCTTTCGAGGTGGGCAAGAACCTCGGTACGTCTGCAGGCGCGGTCGTGTTTCGTAACGAAGTGCTTGAGCTGATCCAGTACGCGCCGACGACGAAGGAAGTCTATGGAAGGCCGCAACTGATCGTGCCGCCGCAGATCAACAAGTTCTACATCTTCGATCTCTCCGAGGGCAAGAGCATCGTCGACTATCTGGTCAAGAACGAGCTTCAGGTCTTTGTGGTCAGTTGGCGCAATCCGACCGCGGCGCAAAGCCACTGGGATCTGGACACGTACGTCCGCGCGCTTGTGGAAGCCATCGCGGCGGTGCGCGAGATCACCGGGTGCGACGACGTCAACCTGCATGGCGCCTGCTCGGGTGCGATGACCATCTCGGCCTTGCTTGGACATCTTGCGAGCCGGGGCGATACGACGGTCAATGCCACCACGCTGATGGTCGCCGTACTCGACAATATCGCCGACTCGCAACTCGGCCTCTTTGCAACGCCCGAGGCCATTGCGGCGGCCAAGCAGCACAGCATTTCACGCGGGGTTCTGTCGGGCGAGGAGATGGGACGCGTCTTTGCCTGGATGAGGCCCAACGATCTGGTGTGGAACTACTGGGTCAACAACTACTTGATGGGCAATGTTCCGCCTGCTTTTGACGTCCTTTACTGGAACAACGATACGACTCGGATCCCGGCGAAGTTGCATGGTCAATTGCTCGACATTTTCACGCAAAACCTGTTCAGCAAGCCTGGCGCACTGACAGTGCTGGGCACGCCGATCGACCTGTCCCAGGTCAAATGCGACCAGTACGTGGTGGCAGGCATGACGGATCACATTACGCCGTGGAAGGGGGTGTACGACACCGCCACGAAGTTTGGCGGCAATACCCGTTTCGTCCTGAGTTCGAGCGGCCATATCCAGAGCCTGATCAATCCGCCCGGCAATCCGAAGGCGAAGTTCTATCTCAACGCCGAATTGCCGGCCAACGCCGATGCGTGGCTTGCCGGCGCAAAGGCTGAAGCGGACTCGTGGTGGAATAACTGGAGAGAGTGGCTGGTCGCCCGTTCGGGCGAAAAGCGTGCAGCACCAGCGGCGCTCGGCAGCAAACGGCATCCTGCCGGAGTGAAAGCACCCGGGACCTATGTTTCGGAAACCTGAACGGTATCGTCGTCGAACAACGAAACCAGTCTTTTTGTAATTACCTTGACGGAGTCATCATGGCAGCAACCCAACCTGGCAATATCTTTGGCGAATATACGAAGCTCATCACGCAGTTCAAGTTACCGGGCGTCGACATCGCCGCTATCCTCGAATCGCGCCGCAAGGACATTGAAGCGCTCGCCGAGGCAAATATGACTGCGCTTGCTGGCGTACAGCAGCTTGGCCAGAAGCAGGTGGATATCGTGCGCTCGACGATGACCGAACTGCAATCGCTTGTTGCCCGCTTGAGGACTCCTGGCAGTGAATCTCCTGCTGCAACAGGAGAAGGGGTTCAGAAGGCACTGCAAAAGGCGTTTGTGGACATGCAGGAGCTTGCGGATGCCGCGTACCGGACGCAAACCGACAGTATCGCTGTTGTCACGAAGCGTTTTGCGGAGCATGTCGAGGAACTGAAAGCGCTCGTGCAGCCGAAGAAGTGATCTGTCGGGTGGGTGCGAGCCGCCGCCATAACGAAGTGTTTAAAGGGGACCAACCGGATGACCGACTCACAAACAAACGCGGCGTGTATCGACGCCATGAAAATTCAGACAATCGATCTGGACGGCCAGTTGCTGCGTGTCGCAGTCCGGCACGGCAGCGCCGGCTCGCCGCCGCTTCTCATGTTCAACGGCATTGGAGCGAATCTTGAGCTGGTTGAGCCGTTCGTTGCGGCACTGGATGATGTAACGGTCATCATTTTCGACGTCCCCGGTGTTGGCGGCTCACCCGCCCCCTTGATCCCGTATCGGTTCTCGACGCTTGCCGTGCTGGCCGACAAGCTGCTGACGCGGCTCGGTTACGTCGATCCTGTCGACGTGCTCGGCGTATCGTGGGGTGGGGCGCTGGCTCAGCAGTTCGCGCATCTTTACCCCACGCGTTGCCGCAGGCTGATTCTCGCGGCCACCTCGCCTGGGGTGATCATGGTGCCCGCGCGGTTGTCGGTGCTTTCAAAGCTGATCGGGCCGCGACGCTATACCGATCCTGCTTACCTGCGGCAAATCGGAGCGGAGATATACGGGGGTGCGTACCGTCGCGACCCCGCGCTGCTCGATGAACACAGCCGGCATATCGAGGCGCCGCGCGGCCGTGGCTATTTCTATCAATTACTGGCTGCATCGGGTTGGACCAGCTTGCCCTGGTTAGGCGGCCTTCGGCAAACGACGCTCGTCATGCATGGCAATGACGATCCAATCGTGCCACTTACGAACGCAAAGATTCTCACGGCGAGGATTCGAAATGCGACCCTGCACGTAATAGATGACGGCCATCTGTTTCTGATTACCCGGGCGAAAGAAGTCGCTCCCGTGGTGAAACGGTTCCTGCGGCAGGAGGCGCATTGAGTTCCGTGACGCAGAGCAACGGAGATTCGCGGCACGCGGAGCTCGACCCAACAGCGGACAGGAAGTTCGTTCGGTTGAAGCGCATGCGTACGATGGCAACCTCTTTGTTAGCGGCGATGATCGTTCTCCTGATCATCTGCGTGGCCTGGCAGGCGCAGCATCCGTGGCTCGCGTGGCCGCGTGCTTTTGCCGAGGCAGCTACCGTCGGTGCGATTGCAGACTGGTATGCCGTCGTCGCATTGTTCCGGCACCCGTGTGGGATCCCGATCCCGCACACCGCCATCATTCGGAAGAACCAGCAGCGCATAGCCGAGAGTCTGGGCAGCTTCGTCGAGGAAAATTTCCTGACCCCCGAAGTCATCATCGCGCGGCTCAGTGGTTTCAACGCGGCGCACGCGCTGGCGGAATGGCTTGCAGCACGTGAAAACAGCGCGATGATTGCAGACGTGGTGGCCGGTTCGCTGCCCCGATTGCTCGACAACATCGACGAGACGGACGTCGAGCATCTTTTTGATCGGCTCGTGATTCCGCGCTTGCGCACGCTCAACGTATCGCGCATGGCAGCGCAGATCCTGACACTCCTTACCGAAGGCAACCGTCATCAGCCTTTGCTGGATCGCGGACTGAGCGCTGCGGAAACCTGGCTGAGTAACAACGTGGGCCTGATCAAGGCGAAGTTCAGCGAGGCCTCGAAGTTCACGCTGTCGACGCTAGACGCGTACATCGTCAACAAGTTTGTCGAGGGGATCGTCGCGCTCATGCACGAGGTCGTCGCGGACCCGGAGCACGAGCTTCGGCGCCGGTTCGACGTGGCAGTCCAGGATCTATCCAGCGAGTTACGGACCTCAGCGGTTTATCGCCGGTTCGGCAGACTGTTGTTGCGCGACTGTATTCGGCACCTTCAAGGCAGTGGCTATTACCGTGTCATGCTCGATCACCTCCGTGCTTACGTGCTGGCCGATCTCGACAGCGAGGACTCTGTCGTGCGCGACATGCTAACCGGGACACTCGTATCTGTCGGTAAAGGCGTTGCGAGTGAGCCATCCATTCAGCACAAGTTGAACGCCTGGTGGCTTGATGTCGCCGGTCTGCTCGTGCGGCGCCATCGCCATCAGTTGTCGGCGCTGATCACGGACGTCGTGAAAGGCTGGGACGCGAAGCAGGTGAGTCACAAGCTCGAGGCCGAGATCGGTCGTGACCTGCAGTACATTCGAATCAACGGCACGTTTGTCGGCGGCACGGTGGGCGTCCTGATCCATGCGTGCGTGCTGCTTGCTATGCGGTAAGCGAGACGCTGTCCGCGTCTCGCGGGTTGCCTAGCTATGTTTGACCAGTCCGAGCGCCTGCGCGCGCGAGACGGCTTGGGCGCGTTTGTCGACTTCCAGCTTCGTAAAGATGCTCTTCACGTGGGATTTGACCGTTTCAGGTGTGATGCCGAGCGTACGCGCAATTTCCTTGTTTGACTGTCCCTGTGCGATCAACTCGACGATGCCGCGCTCTCGCGAGCTAAGGCGGTCGCGTTCGTTTTCTCGCTGGGGTTGGCTGTTGGGTTCGTGCCGTGCTCGCCAGCTATCGAGCAGACGGTCTAGCCAGGCGACAATGTCTTGTGCTTTGGCCGTGGTGGTGCGAACGCTGTCCCGCGCCAGCTTCAATAGCGGGCCGATCTCCGGCCCTTGATCGACAATGGACAGGCAAATCCCGGCAGGCGCTGCGACCGTCGCAACCTGGTGGAATATCTCGAGCGCCCGGTCGCGCTCGCCTGCATTCAGCCACGCCAGCGCGAGGAGGGTCCGCAGTCGCGCCGCGAAATAGGTTCCATGGAGGTGTTCGAGACGCTCGAGCGCACCGCTCAATATTGCAACCGCCTCCTGTGTCTGCTGTCGTCGTATCGCCAGGCATGCAGCCCCGAGATCCCGGTAGTTCTCGATCTCGGGCGACACCGCAGCGGACGCCCCGTCGTTGACGGTAGCCAACTGACGCATTTGCGCCACGCACGCACCTGCCTCGGCAAGCCTGCCTTCTGCAAGATTGAGCCGGGTTCTTTCCGACAGGGCGGCGGCTACCAGGCGGTTCCATCCTCGTGCCTGACCCAGCGCCTGTGCGCTATCAAGCAAGGCATACGCGTGCGCAAGATTGGCGCGCGCCACGGCAATTCGAACCAGGATGCGATAGGCGATCAGCACACTGTCGAGAAAGACGGCAAGTTCAATGACTGGCATAAGTTCGACGAGCAGCGCTTCGGCTTCGTCCAGCCGGCCCTGTTCGTAACGCAATTGGGCGATCATCGGCGCGCACAGCGCCGCCGCTATCGACTGCGGGCCAGAATGCTGTACGGCAAGGTCCATGCCTTCGTTGAAGCGGCGCTCCGCGAGCGTAAAGTGTAGTTGCTGCATCTCCAGATGGCCGAGCAGGCACAGCCGATAAACCGTGGAGAACACACTGCGTTGGTCCTCCGCGATCGAGTCGGGAATCCACGGTATGGCGTGCAGGGCTTCAAGATTGCCCGCTTTCCAGTGGCAGAAACGGGCCACGTTCGAGACGGCGTTGGTGGTCCAGGCATCGCGTGACGGCCGGCTCAGATAGTCTTGCGCGAGCGTGAGCGCCCTTTGCGGGTCGTCCTGCAAGGCTGCTAGCGCTGAGCGAATCGCGACGCACTCCCACCTGATGTATTCAGCATCGGCCCCCTTGCCGACGGCATCGCGTTCGATCGATTCCAGCATCGTGATCGCGTCATCGAAGCGCAAGGCGAGGACGGTGCCCCAAGCCGTTGCGAGCGTGACCGTGATCTGCGCACGCATCAGATCAGCTGGGAATTGCCGCTGCCAGCCGACCAGCGTGAGCAGATCGCCCGCTTTGAGGAGCGACATGGCGCAGTGTTCCATGAGGCGAATCGCATCCCCGGTTGCGCCGGCTGCTATCGCATGTCTGACCGCGTCGGTCCACTGGCGCTGTGCTGCATACCATTGCCATGCGCGGCGATGCAGTTCGGTGATCTCCTCGTGGTACTGGCCTTCCAGTCGACGCTGCAGATACTCGGCCATGAGCGGGTGATAGCGGAACGAGTGTCCCTCGAGGTCCAGCGGTTCCAGCAGCAACTGGCGCGCGACAATCGCATCCAGCATCGCCTGGCTCGACTTGAGGCCGGTGATCGCTTCACACAGCGGTGCGCTCAGACGATCGAGGATTGCCGTCCGCAGCATGAACTCGAGCATCCCGGCAGGTAAGGACTGAAGTATGTCTTCGAGGTAGTCCGCCAGTGGCCTCGATGCTCCGGTCGGCGCGCTTGCCCGCCAGCCTTGAGGTCGATCGTTGCGGGCCAGCACCGAGGCGGAAATGCGCAGCGCCGCCGCCCAGCCTTCGGTGCTGGAAAAGAGTGATTTCATGTCTGTGGTGCCGAGCTTGCCGGGGCATTCGTGCTCGACAAAGCGGCGTGTCTCGTCGAAGTCGAATCTCAACGTCGACGCGTCGATTTCCAGCAGATCGTTGCGGGCTCGGAGCCTGGCCACAGGAAAAGGGGGATCCGTTCGCGTGCAAAGCACCACGTGAACCTGCGAGGGCATATTGGCGATGAACAGCGACATCGCTTCGTGAATCTGCGTCTCGCTGATCAGGTGGTAGTCGTCGATGAAAAGGTAGATCTCGTCGTCGACATCGATAAGCTCATTAATCAGCGTCGAGGCAAGCGAATTCGCCGCCACAAACGACGCTTCGGCGGTCATGCTGATGACGGAGGCCCCGACCTCGCCACAGGCTTGCCGCAGCGCATGCGCGAGGTGATTGAAGAAGCGGGCGGGCTCATCGTCGTCGGCGTCGAGCGCTAGCCAGGCCACTCTCGCATGGCTCCTCCCGAGCGCGTTTAGCCAGGTGAGCGCGAGCGATGTCTTGCCGAATCCGGCGGGCGCCTTGACGACCGTCAGACGCTTCGTTTCGGTCTGCGCGGCAAGAGAGACGAGGCGAGGGCGATCGATCAGGCCAGCGGGCAGGCGTGGCGGAAAAACCTTAGTCGCGAGGACGAGAGGTGGACTGTACGGAGCCGGCGCTTTTGTCGCGTTTGTTACTTTCGTCGGTTCTGTCACATGCATCAGCTGCTCCAGGCGTTCGGGTTGACCCTGGCTGCCTCCCCCATCCATCCACTCGTGCTCCCCTTTATGGGGGATTTTGCGCGGCGCTGCGCTCGGACACTATGGCTTCGAGCGAGCAGACGCGCAGTTCCACGACTGGGCAACGGTGCGGCCGGCCGGTCATGGGCACTTGCCCCTCGGCGGGCTCTGCCTGAACCGGTGGTTTGCTCAGGAAATCATACGCCCAACCACCCTGAGGAGGAGACATGTTGACAGCAACGAATCGTATTGCGGCGCACAAACCCGGGGCGACGGCACGTATCCCCGACAAACAGAACGCAACCTCGCGCGACCGGTTCACGTGGCCCGCGTGACGGGGTGCTGGGTGTCCTTTATCGAAACGGAGTAGGCAATGAAAATACTGGTTCCCGTCAAACGTGTCGTCGACGCGAATGTGAGAGTCCGCGTGAAAGCCGACGGCAGCGCCGTCGACATCGCGAATGTGAAGCTGTCGATGAACCCCTTCGACGAAATCAGTGTGGAAGAGGCCGTGCGTTTGAAGGAAGCCGGCGTGGCGTCGGAGGTGGTCGTCGTGTCCTGCGGGGTGCAGGGCTGTCAGGAAACACTGCGCACGGCGATGGCGACAGGCGCAGACCGCGGCATCCTCGTCGAGACCGACGCCGAGTTGCAGCCGCTTGCCGTGGCGAAGCTGCTCAAGGCGCTGGTGGACAAGGAGCAGCCGCAACTGGTGATGCTCGGCAAGCAGGCCATCGACGACGACTCGAATCAGGTCGGCCAGATGCTCGCCGCGCTGCTCGGCTGGCCGCAGGCGACCTTCGCATCGAAGGTGAGCATCGAAGCAGGCAAGGCGAGCGTGACGCGCGAGATCGACGGCGGGCTCGAGACGATCGAGGTCGATCTGCCGGCCGTGGTGACCACCGATCTGCGGTTGAACACGCCGCGCTATGCGACGCTGCCCAACATCATGAAGGCGAAGAAGAAGCCGCTCGAAGTGGTGACGCCCGATGCCCTTGGCGTCGACATCGCCCCGCGGCTGTCGACGCTGAAGCTGGCGGAGCCGGCCAAACGCCAGGCGGGCGTTCGCGTCGCCGATGCCGCGGATCTCGTGGCCAAGCTGAAGAACGTCGCGCACGTCATCTGACCGGAAGAGGAAACCATGTCCCTACTTGTTATTGCAGAACACGACAATCTGACGCTGAAGGCGTCGACCTTGAACACCGTCACCGCCGCCGCGCGTCTTGGCGACGACATTCACGTTCTGGTCGCCGGATCGCAATGCGCGGCGGTAGCCGAACAGGCCGCGCGCATCGCCGGTGTGACGCGCGTGCGGGTTGCCGATGCATCGCACTACGCGCATCCAATGGCCGAGAACCTGGCGGCACTGATCACGACGATTGCGGCCGACTACAGCCATGTGCTGGCGCCCGCCACGACAACCGCGAAGAACGCGATGCCGCGCGTGGCCGCGCTGCTCGACGTTGCGCAGATTTCCGACATCGTTGCCGTTGAGTCCGCCGATGTGTTCGTGCGCCCCATCTACGCGGGCAACGTGCTGGCGACGGTACGAAGTGCGGACCGTATCAAGGTCATCACGGTACGCACAACAGCCTTTGCGGCGGCCATTGAAGGCGGAGCGGCGGCGATCGAATCGCTCGCGCCGGCGGTTGAGGTCCCGGGTTCCCGTTTCGTCAGCCATCAACTGACCCGCTCTGAGCGCCCCGAGCTGACATCGGCGCGCCGGGTGATTTCGGGCGGCAGGGGCATGGGCTCCGGCGAAAACTTCGCATTGCTGGAGGACATCGCCAACAAGCTGGGCGCAGCGGTCGGCGCGTCGCGCGCTGCCGTGGATGCCGGCTTCGCGCCGAACGATTATCAGGTGGGCCAGACCGGTAAGGTCATCGCGCCGCAACTCTATATCGCGGTCGGCATCTCCGGCGCGATCCAGCATCTGGCGGGTATGAAGGACTCAAAGGTTATCGTTGCCATCAACAAGGACGAGGATGCGCCGATCTTTCAGGTCGCCGATTACTGGATCGTCGGCGATCTCTTCAAGGTCTTGCCGGAGCTGTCTGGTGAACTGGACAAACTGCAAGAGAACTGATTCAGGAGACCAAATTGAGCACGTGGATAGCTGCGGGGTTTGCGTCGCGACCGTTCGACAGTTGGCCTCCAATCGTAGACAATCAGTTGATCCGTCAACGCGAAAGGGACGATTGCCATGGATGAGACCAATCTCTCTGAACTCTACCGGGGCTATATCGCCTGTTTGAACAGGCAAGACTGGGCGAATCTGGGACGGTTCGTTGGCGATAAAGCGACACACAACGGTAAAGAGATCGGGCTGGCAGGCTATCGCCAGATGCTGGAGAAAGATTTTCGTGAAATTCCGGACCTCCACTTCGAGATTCAGATGCTCGTTTGTGAGCCACCTTTTATTGCGAGCCGACTGCAGTTTGCATGTACGCCAGAGAGCATGTTTCTCGGACTCCATATAGACGGTAGAAAGGTCACGTTTGCTGAGAATGTCTTTTACGAGTTTAACGAAGGCAAGATTCAGCAAGTATGGTCGGTCATAGATAAAGGGGCGATCGAGGCCCAGCTATAGCAACGAACAGGCGCTAACGGGGCCTCGCTTGAGCGCCGTCAGGCGGGGGTCGGCTACAACCGGTTGTTCGACACCATCCGGTAGATTCGTGAAAATCGGGGCGGCGGAAATGAAAAGTGACAAGAGACGTGGATGAAAGATCGAGTCGAGCTATTAACACAGCGCTTGCGTCTGCGTCGCGCGCGACGCGGCGATGCACCCGTGCTCTTCAGAAACTACACCGGTGACCAGAACTGTTCGCGCTTCCTGCAGCGTCACGGTCACCTGGATGTCGCGAGCACTGAGGCCATGCTAGGAAAGTGGTGTGACGCAGCTTGGGATCAGGTCGGCACTCCATTTTCATGGGTCATCAGCACGCGTGACGGCGACGAGGCGATTGGTGTGTTTGTTGTAATCCCAGAAGGGCACAAGACTGAGATTCATTTTGGAATCGGTGAGCGGTTCTGGGGCCGTGGACTGGTCGCTGAAGCCGGCACGGCTGCGGTGTCAGCGCTTTGGCGGTCACACTGCGTTCAAAGAATCTGGACTGTGTGTGATCTTGAACACGCAGGGTCAAGGCGAGTTCTGGAGAAGTTAGGATTTCAGTGCGAAGGGACGTTGCGGAAATGGCTGGTACTCCCCGCGTTCGGGGATGCGGCAAGGGACTGTTATGTGTTCTCGAACACATCTCGTCCTCAGGAGGAATTGAACGGCAGAAGCAACTTCGATTTATGCCGATGATCCGGGTTGGGTCGCCGCTACGGTATTGGCTACAGTCCAGCGCCCGTCACTACAGCCAGGCCACGATCGTGGGAAAGGCAATCGGCAAAACAAAAGCTGAAAGAATGCCGTTCATCCGGGATTTCAATCGTCCGCCTGTCGCGAGTGATGCCGGCTGCGGAGTTGGTTGCGACGCTCGGTTCAAAGCGGGTTCTGCGGGCTCGATTGCGTGAAAAAATCCGCTGCGTGCTGGCGCGTGAGAATGGACTTGAGCGTCGCCTGCGGGTCGAGACCCAATCGGCGTGCTGCGCCGCTCACGAGGCTCTTTTGCAGGTCGTTGAGTGGCAGCGAGAGCGGGGTGGCGAGCGGATTGTCCGTTGGCTCGACGATCACGGGCATGTCGTCGCGCGGCGCGGCGAGCGTCAGGACCTGTTCGAGCGTGGGTGCAGCGACGATTCGGGCGCTCGGGAGCATGTCCGCCGTGGGTATATCCAGCCAGTCGCGCAACGTCGCGAGGATGGAGGTATGGTCGTAGGGCGTTGGTGTGGGCGAGCGGAATACCGTGCCCGGCGCGATATACGGCGAGACGGCGACGAACGGTACACGAACGCCGAACCGGTCGAAGCCGAAGTTTTCGTCGCCCGGAGGACTGGTTGCATCGGGCGGCGTGGCGTTGCCGGGCGGCAGCACGTGGTCGAAAGAGCCGCCGTGCTCGTCGTAGGTAATGAGCAGCAGCGTGTCCTGCCATGCAGGCGACTGGCTGACCGCCTTCCAGATGTCATAAAGGAACCGGTCACCTGCGCGGACGTCGTGGGGCGGGTGCTGGTCGGTTGGATCGATAAGGAAGCGCGGTTCGATAAACGAATACTGCGGTAGCTGGCCGCTCGCGCAAGCATCGACAAACGCGTCGAATCGCTGGAAATTCGGGGAGAAGCTGTCGTCCCACAGCGTCGGAAACGCCGTTCGCGTGAGCGAGGGTCCGATGAGCGAGTCCGAATACACGGCCCAGCTCACGTGGATCGAACCGAGCACGTTGAAGATCGTCGGCACGTTCCACTTGAGCGGATCGGGCAGGTCTCCGTTGTTGACGTGACCGTTCGACGTGCCGGCATGCGCAAACGCCCGGTTGGGCCAGGTCTGGCTGGGCACGGATGCAAACCACGCATCCGATACGGCGTAAGAGCGCGCGAGTGCCGAGAGTACTGGCAACTGTTCGGGGGTATGGACCTGCATGACCTGGCTCGCGTCCTGGGTCAAGGTTGTTTCGTAGTTGACAACGAAGCCCGACATCGGCGGCCACGGCGCATTGGGCGCATCCGACGGTCCTAATATTTGCGCCGTTACGTTGTCGAAAGTTTCCTGCGGGTCGGGGTCGGGCGCATTGAAACTGCGGACGGGAAACGTCACCGGGATCGGCGGTCCGGACCGGGACGGATTCGACATGTCGGGCCGGATGCCGTCGAACGCGGGCGGACTGCCTGCTGGAAGGACCTGCTCCGGCAGCGAGCCTGCCGGATACAGGCATCCAAGCATCGAATCGAGCGAACGGTTCTCAAACATCACGATGACAATATGCTTGACGTGCTGCAGGATCCTCGGCATGTCGGCCTCTCCTTTGCCTCGCGGCTTGTCGCGATGACATTGTAGCGGCGGATTAGCGGCAAGACCGTGTCACGACTTTCTCGCCAGAATCAGGTTATATGCGCTACCGCATTCTCAACGCCAAGCTCGCGCAGGCACCAAAACGTCTGCGTTCTGAAAGCGACTTGCGCCGCCCTTCGCGGCAATCGAGCTCTCTCATGGCGATCATTTGAAAGAAAAAGCGAGTTCCTGCCACACGGACGGAATTGCGCTATTGCTACAGTTTCTTTCTAATGCTTAAATGACACGCCTCCTTGTAAGGGGGCAATTGAAAAAAACAAGGCAAGCCGGTCAAATCCGCGCGTTGTCCCCGCGGCATAGCAGGCACAAAAATATTTCAAACTATATGTCCGAAGTGTCGAACATCGCGGTCTCGAGTGCCAACGGCGGGGCACCCGCTTCCGCCGAGACGGCAGCCACTGACTCTGGCACGGCAGCGGGGAGCGCCGCGCCAGGTATCCAGGCGCCGCCCTCCGTGCCGACGCAGTCAGGGCC
>NZ_JBAURZ010000392.1:0-109351 GCF_049581445.1 Paraburkholderia sp.
CTTCAGCCCCGGCAGCATCGGAACGAATCGTCGCGCACGCGCCCACAGCGGGCGAGAGCAAGGACTGCGCGGCGTGCCCCGTGATGATCCCTATACCCGCCGGCTCGTTCACAATGGGCAACAGTACTGACGATCCTTCGGAAAAGCCCCCACATCGCGTATCGATCGGCGCACCATTCGCAATCGGAAAATACGAAGTTACCGCGGATCAATGGAATGCCTGCGTAGCCGCCAATGCTTGTCCACACCTGTCGAGCGAAAACAATTCAGGCAAGAACGCGCCGGCCCGCGACATCAGTTGGGACGACGCCCAGTTGTACGTCAAATGGCTCACGAAGATCACCGGCAAACCGTACCGGCTCCCCACTGAAGCAGAGTGGGAGTACGCGGATCGGGCCGGCACCACCACGCAATACTGGTGGGGCGATCAGATGCGCAAGGGCAACGCCAATTGCAAGGGCTGCGGCGACCCCTGGCATCAGGAGGGGCCTGAGAATGTCGGTTTGTTCGCACCGAATCCCAACGGGCTTTACGACATGAACGGCAACGTCTGGGAATGGGTCACCGATTGCTGGCACAGCTCGTATAAAGGCGCCCCAGCCGACGGCCGCGCGTGGGACGAACCGAATTGCGACATGCGCGTGATCCGCGGCGGTTCGTGGCGCGAAGGCGCGGACTATATGCTCACCTCGACGCGCTTTAAGTACAGCGGCAGCGTCCGCCAGTCGCAGGACGGCATGCGTGTCGCCAAAGACATCAAGTAATACGGCTCACGTCTGTCTATAGAGGAGCGCCGCGGATACCTCGACCGGCGATCAATGCTTGCGAGCTTTTGTCGTAATCTGCGCCAGGTCGGCGACGATGCGATCCTGGCCGTATTTGGCCGCCATCGGCGCGAGACGCGCGTCGATCGCGCGCAGATAATCGGCGCGCGGCTCGCTCTCAGGCCGCAACGTGTTGAATAGAGGTTCCGGGGTAATCAGCAGCACCACAAGCTCGGTACCGAAAGGCCGGGCAATCACCCAGTCGCCCCCGCCGCCGACCCTCGCTGCATAATGCGGGGGCGCCTGATTGTCTTTCACCTGCGGACTGGGCACCATGTGCACCACGCTGCCATCCAGCTCGTAATAGTCGATGTTGACGTACGAGTCGTAGCCCGGTGTCGTCAGGTTGACGACGAGCGGATCGCCTTCGGTAAGCTGACCGCTGGCTCCTTCCACACGCAGCGCTGCGGCGTGGCCCGTCTGCAAGTTGCCGGTCCAATAGGGTGCGAACGCTTTGATGACGTCGCACTTATCGTCGGCAACCGGCGTGACGTCGAGGTTCAGCGCGTTGACGCCGGGCAGCGCGCTCAAACCGTCCTTCAACCGCGCCACACCATAGTGCTGCGAGACGTAACCTCGCACCTGCAGACTATGGTCTTGCGCCGACGCGAACAGCGCTGAACACGGCACCTGCGCGAGCAGCGGGGTCACGGCGGCAAGCGACAGCGGCGCCTGCACGGCCGGCGCAGACGGCGCGGGCGTAGCGGGCGCTTGTACCGCGGCTATTTCAGTTGCAGAGGCAGGCGCAAACGTCGGTGTACTCGTCTGCGGGATCACGGACGAGGCCGCTTGCGATCCCTCAGCAACGACACGGGCAGCCGCCGTATGTGAAGCCTCGTCGCCCAGGTCCGATGATGCGCGATAGCGGTAGAGGCCAAAAGCCGCCACGCACACGGCCGCAAGCCCCAAGCCTCCTTTGACCAGCATCCCGCGATTAACTTCCCGCGATGAACCACCGAACTCGCTGACAAAGCGGGTGACCGTCGGTGTCCGGGTGTTGCGGTCGAACGAAAGCGCGGCGCGTAGCGCGCGCCATTGCCTGGCACCCAGATCGTCTGGACGCTTCGGCTTGAAGTTGGCACTGCGCGCTTGCGTTGCCGAGAGTCGGTCGAACGGGTGATGTCCCGTCAACAACTCGTAGGTGATGCAGCCGAGCGCATATATATCGTCGCGTGGATCCGGCTCGCGATGTTCCAGCATCTCGGGGCTCGCGTAGGCGGGCGTCAGTGCCCCGAGACTGCCTGGATCAAACACGGTCGCGTCGCTTTCTTCCTCGGGGCGCTGAAAAACCCGCGCAATGCCGAAGTCGATCACCTTGACTTCGCCCTTATCGGTTAGAAAAACGTTCCCCGGCTTGAAGTCACAATGAACAAAACCGTGTTCATGTGCGTAGGCGAGTGCATTGGACATGCCTTTGACAATCGGCAGCGCCTCGCGATACGGCATACCGCTAAAGTTCGGACTTCGTAGTACCTGGCTAAGTGGTTTGCCGGACAGGTACTCCATCGTCAGGTACACGACTGCGCCGTCCCGATCGAAGTCGTACACCGTGACGATGTTTCGGTGCGCGAGGACCTGAGCCTTCCTGGCCTCACGTTGCAACGCGATCAGCGACTGCGGATTGCCGCGAAACTGGACGTTGAGGACCTTGATCGCAAGGTAAGGCTTGCGATCTGACGCCTCCAGCTTGCGCAGGTCCAACGCCTTATACACGGTACCCATGCCGCCGACGCCCAGACACTCCTCAAGCACAAACCGGTTGTTCAGCGTGTCGCCCGTTCCCTTGATCGCGTCAGCTCCCGGCAACGCCAGTCCGGCCGCCCCGACAGCCAAGGCTGCGGGCGGCGGCGTACGTTGCTCCGGTAGTGTCTGGACGCGGGTGTCTTCCGCGCCAACCGTGAGATTTGACGCCACGGCGCGTTCGATTCTGCGGCGGGCTTCGGAATACAGGTCATCAGGCAGCGGCGTGCGGGCGTGTTCCTCTCCCAGTATCGCCAGCAACTGGGTCGAACTGACGCTGTCCGTGGTCAACGTGGTATCGAGCAACGTGAAGAACTCGTCGTGCGACAGCTCGCCGTTTCGGAACTCTCGAATTACCTGCGCAAGACTAGCCATGTGTGCAAAGCGAGCAGCTCCCAGTGGAATAAGAGAGGACCTGTCGTAACAAGTTACATGCCCACATTCGATACTAGTCCGCGTCAATGTGTTGTGCAATTCTCGATTGCCCAGCGGTACTTGCTCGTCAGCGGTGTTGTGTCGTGACCAACATTGTTGTGCGAACGGTTGGGTGTAGCCCGCCACTCGCAGCCCGGCTTCTGTCTGCTGCATAACGCAAAAAACCGCGCCCAGTTCCGTGGCGCCTTGTTAGATAAGCGCCCCGCGCTGATTTGACGACTGTCGGCGGAAACTGGCACAGCCTATGCATCCGTGAAGCTTGAGCAGATACGAGGCTCGGGACCTCCATTGCACAAGGCGCGCGAGCAACCGAACGTGAGTGCGGGGCGCGTTGCCTATACTGGGCAGTACGAGGCGGATAATGCGGGCCGCTCGCAAGGTAAGCGGCATTCGGCTGGGGTTCAGACGAGCCTTCGGCCGATTCTCTATTTCCTGGAGTAACCATGACAACCATCTCTATCAAGGATTTACCGGACAGCGTCGAACTCGACAGACAGGCCATGGCTGCGATCATCGGAGGCGCGCGGACTGGGGTTCGCTATAGCATAGTCGCGCAGCCTGTGGTGAGTACCGCCCGCGTGGTCGATTATCCCCCTGGGTTTCCCGGTGCGCGGCATCCGATTGCGGAGGCGATCGCGCGGCGTTAATCCAGCAGGACATCTTGACCGGAGAGTGCACCATGGAGGATTGGACGTCCCCGCAAGTGCGGCTCTCCCATGCCGCGGGCTTGTTACACCTTGGCGAACTGCAGGCCACCGAAGTTCTGGATGGTGGGGATCGAGACGTTCGTCGACGTGTCGGTCTGGGTGACCGGTGCCACGACGATGGACGGGCTGGCGAAGCCGCCGCCATACGCCGCATTGACGTTGCCGATGTTGAAGTTGCTGCCGCCGCGTACAGCGCAGAGAGCTTCTGAGGAAAGTTCTTCGGAATGCGAAAGGTCTTTGATGGTCAGTGAGGGCATGATAAATCTCCGTAAATTAGATGAAATTCGTTCTCGAAGAGCGCACCACAGGGAATTGAGCGTCCCTGCAGGTGCGGCTCTCCCACGCCGCGGGCTTGTTACGCCTTGGCGAACTGCAGGCCACCGAAGTTCTGGATGGTGGGGAGTGAGACATTCGTCGACGTGTCGTTCTGGGTGACCGGCGCCACCACGATGGACGGGCTGGCGAACCCACCGCCATACGCTGCATTGACGTTGCCGGCGTTGTAGTTGCTTCCGCCGCGGACAGCGCAGAGAGCTTCTGCGGACAGTTCTTCGGAATGCGAGAGGTCTTTGATAGTCAGTGAGGACATGATAAATCTCCGTAGATTAGATGAAATTCGTTCTCGAAGAGCGCACCACAGAGGATTGAACGTCCCGTCAGGTGCGGCTCTTCCATACCGCGTACCGATTACACCTTGGCAAGCTGCACGCCACCGAAATTCTGGATGGTCGGGATTTCGACATTCGTCGCCGTGTCGGTCTGGGTGACCGGAGCCACCACGATGCCCGGGCTGGCAAAGCCGCCGCCATTCGCCAGATTGACGTTGCCGACGTTGTAGTTGCTGCCGCCGCGGACAGCGGCAAGTTCTTCTTCTGAAAGTTCTTCGGTATGCGAAATGTCTTTGATGGTCATTGAGGACATGATAAATCTCCGTCGGTTAGCTTAAGTTGGTACTTGAAGGGCGCACCTCAGAGGACCGAACGTCCTTGCAGGTGCGGCTCCCACATGCCGATGACTGATTACGCCTTGGCGAACTGCAGGCCACCGAAGTTCTGGATGGTGGGGATCGAGACATTCGTCGTCGTGTCGGTCTGGGTCACCGGCGCCACCACGATGGCTGGGCTGGCGAACCCGCCGCCATACGCCGCATTGACGTTGCCGATGTTGAAGTTGCTGCCGCCGCGCACAGCGCAGAGAGCTTCTGCCGAAAGTTCTTCGGTATGCGAAAGGTCTTTGATCGTCAATGAGGTCATGATAAATCTCCGTACATGAAAGGCTGTTTGGGAAGGAGCACTTTTTGTTGCGCTCGCAGCTACATATGCAGGGGTCGTGCCAGACCTCATTCGCATGCCTGATGCGAGCGATAACCATCTGAAAATAAAAGACATTTTTATATCCGGCGCGGACTCAGACGGTACCGGCAGGAAACTTGAAGAACGACCATGTCGGAGCGCAGCAAACAGTTTTGGGGCCGCTGTTTGCTTTGAGCGAACAGAACTGCGCGCCGTTGAGGTCCGCTGGCCGAAATAACGTCAGAGTGGGCCACGGCTAGGGTGGCGCTGCGATGGAGCCGCGGCGAATCGCGGCCCGTGCTTCCCACGTATTGCACGAATCTGCTGCTGTTTCCGATTGCTGGCTAGTTCGATGATCGAACCAATCCAAACCAACAGGAGCAGCACCATGGAATTCCTCAGACTCGTGCGCATCGTTCTTTCAAGCTTCTTCGGCGTGCGCAAGCGTGCGTCGCATGATGCAGACTTCGCCAACGTGAACTTTGTCATGCTACCGTTCGTGGCCGTGTTCCTGGCCGTCCTCATCGGCGCGATCATATTCGGCTTCGTGCACCTGGTCACAGAGTCGACGAGCGCAATGCAGGGCTTCTGATCAGCGGTTCGCTGTATTGGCGGCGCAAGCGGGCTGGTATTGCCGTGTATGGCTTGCCAGCAGATGGTCATCACCGTCCTGGCAGGCATAAATCAGGTGGATACGTGCACCGCCGGGTCATCGAGAATCTCGGCGAGGGCACGCGTGGCTCCATCGATCTTGACGCTCCAAGGGTGCCCAAAGTTGATCCTGATGCAATTCTGGAATGCGTGCGTCGCGGAGAAGATCGGGCCGGGCGCGATGCTGATGCCGTGGCCGATCGCGAGCCGGTGGAGAGCCATCGCGTCGACCGCGTCCGGCAATTGCAGCCATAGGAAGTAGCCACCGGATGGGCTCACCCATCGCACCTCGCGCGGCAGGTAACGCCGCAAAGCCGTCTCCATCGCGGCACGTTGCGTCTGCATCGCAGCGCGCAGCTTGCGCAGGTGCCGGTCGAACCCGCCGTGCTCCAGGTAGTCGGCAATGCCCGCCTGCGCAGGGATGCTGGCCGAGAGCGTCGTCATCAGTTTGAGCCGCTGCACGCGATCCGCGAAGCGTCCCGCCGACGCCCACCCGATACGGTAGCCCGGTGCAAGCGTCTTCGAGAATGAACTGCAATGCATGACGAGTCCGTTGCTATCGAAGGCCTTCGCAGGGAGCGGCCGATCACGACTGAAGTGCAACTCCTGATAGACGTCGTCCTCAATCAGCGGCACATCGCGCGCGGCGAGCATGTCGACTAGCCTCTTCTTCTTTTCGTCGGAAAGTGTGACGCCGGTCGGATTTTGAAAATTCGTCATGAACCAGCATGCGCGAATCGAATGCTTGTCGAGCGCAGCGGCGAGGGCGTCGAGGTCGAGGCCTGTGACCGGATGGACCGGAATCTCGACCGCGCGCAGATCGAGCCGCTCAATGGCCTGCAGCGCCGCGTAGAAGCCCGGCGACTCGACCGCGACGACGTCGCCCGGGCGCGTAATGGCCATAAGGCACAGATTCAGCGCCTCGAGCGCGCCGTTGGTAACGACGATCTCCTCGGGCGGCATCGACACACCAGTGGCCACGTATCGCAGCGCGATCTGGCGGCGCAGATGGTCGTTACCAGGCGGCAGATCCGCGACCGTGCTCCACGGGCTGAGTGCGCGCGTGCCTTGGGTCAGCGATTTGAGCAGGCGCGCCGATGGGAACAGCAGGGGAGATGGGAACGCTGAGCCCAGCGGGACGATGTCTGGATGCTTCGCGGCATCGAGCACGGAAAACACCAGATCGCTGATGTCGACCTTGGTTGACTCGGCAAGCGGCGCGTCCTGATGCGACGGCGCCTGTTTAACCGCGGCACCGGGCGTCACGAAGTAGCCCGCGCGCTCTTCGGCGCGGATCAGCCCCCACTCTTCGAGCAGGTAGTACGCGCGGAAAACTGTCGACTGGCTGACACCGCGCTGCGCGATAATCTGCCGGAGCGACGGCAGTCGAGAGCCGATCGGAATCTGCCCCGAGCGGATGCCATCAGCGATCGAGTTGGCGAGAACCTCATAGCGTTTCATGATCTGGATCTCAGGGCTGGCGCTGGCGTAGCTTACCCCTTGTTCAAGATGGCGAGGCGCACCGCTACCGGCGTGACTGGAATATCAGAAATTCCGCCGCTGCAATATCCTGTTGCACCCGCCTCGGCATGGGCATTCGCATGAAAACGTTATCTGGAGGCATCTATGTCGTTCACTGCTGTCTACCTGAGCAAAGAAGGTGACAATTTTTCGGCCGCACTCAAGACCCTCGAAGATGACGAGCTCGAAAGCAACCCTGCTTCGGGCGGCGACGTTGTCGTTCGTATCGACCATTCGGGCATCAACTACAAGGACGGACTGGCGATTGCCAACCGCAGTCCGGTCGTCCGTGCGTGGCCAATGGTCGCGGGCGTTGATGGTGCGGGCACCGTGGAGTCGTCGTCGGACCCCAAGTGGAAAGCTGGCGACCGCGTCGTCATCACCGGTTGGGGATTGGGCGAGACGCACTGGGGCTGCCTTTCCCAACGTGCACGACTGAAAGGCGAGTGGCTCGTAGCTTTACCTGAATCTTTCAGCACCGCCCAGGCCATGTCGATTGGCACGGCTGGATTCACCGCCATGCTGAGCTGCCTCGCCGTCCGCAACGAGGGCGTAGAGTCTGGTTCGGGCGAAATTCTGGTAACCGGCGCAAGTGGCGGCGTAGGCAGCATCGCGGTTGCCATTCTCAGCTCGTGGGGCTACACAGTCGTCGCGGCAACCGGCAAGCTGAACGAAGCGGACTACCTGCGCGAGCTAGGTGCTGCGGACATATTGGATCGCGCATCGTTGTCGGCGCCAGGCAAACCACTGCAAAAGGAACGATGGGCCGCTGTCGTCGATTCAGTAGGCTCGCATACGCTCGTCAACGCCTGCGCGCAAACGCGATACGGCGGAATCGTAACCGCTTGCGGCCTTGCGCAAGGTATGGATTTCCCTGCCAGCGTGGCCCCCTTCATCCTGCGCGGCGTGAAGCTCGTCGGTATCGACTCTGTCATGTGCCCGATGGAGCGACGTGAGAGTGCCTGGAACGCCTTGGCGACAGACTTCGACGCACGGAAGCTTGCCGCAGTAACCACAACGATCGGACTGGGCGACGTCTTCGCAACCGCAGAGAAAATTCTGGCAGGCGGCATAAGAGGCAGGACAGTGGTCGACGTCAATCAACTGCCTTGACCATTGGTGCAATGACCGCGTCGCGTGCACGCTGGCGTTAGCCCCTCGACCGAGAGGACGGCACGTTTCGGCCTAAGACTCATCAAGGGTCGGCCCGTCTTTCGCCCCATCCGTTGAACGCGTGCGCAAACTCCGCTGCCAGCCACGTCAGCCCCGGATCCTGGTCTCGCGCCGCAGCCCACATCAGCGAGACTTCGTAGCCCGGCACTTCGAACGGCAGCGGACTCATCGCCAGGTCCAGTGCATCGCACCAGACGCGCGCGATGAAGTCGGGCACCGTGGCGATTGCCGGCGTGCGCCGCACGATGAACGGACTGGTGGCGAAATTTGCGCCTGAAAACACCACGTCACGCTTGAGTCCCTGCATGTCCAGCCGCTCGTCGATAAAACCGTGCAGGCCGGCGCTGAACGACGTCAGCACGTGCCGATGACGCAGGAAGTCCTCCATCGACAGACGCTTGCGGCGCGTCTTAACGAGCCGTGGATTGTAGACGCTGACGAAGCGCCACTGAAACAGCGCCCGGCGCCGCTGCCACTGCACGCACTCGGGGAATACGCCTACCGCGAGTTCGATCTCGCCCTCGTCGAGCATTGCCGCCGCGCGGGTCGAATCAGCGGGGCGCGCGATCAGCTTCACGCCGGGAGCAGCGACGGCCAGGCGGCCCATGATCTCCGGCATCAGCAAAACCTCCATCGAATCGCTCAAACCGATGCGAAACACGCGTCGCGCGCTCGCCGGGTCGAACACCGGTGGTTGCGTCAGCACCTGGTGCAGCGACTGGAGGAAGGGCTCGATCTGTCGCGCCAGTTCGAGCGCACGCGAGGTAGGCGCAATGCCGCGCGATGTGCGCACGAATAGTTCATCGCCGAACGCCTCACGCAGCCGTTTCAGCGCCCCGCTCACCGCAGGCTGACCGAGGAAGAGCCGCTGCGCGGCGCGCGTAACACTGCGCTCCTCAAACAGCGCGCGAAAGGTCAGCAGCAAGTTCAGGTCGAAGTTCCTGAAATCAGTTTCAATGATGTTACTCATCGTAATTAACGATTTGAATGATATGTTCCTGAGACGCATTCTATCGCCATGGAGAGCGCTGCGTTACACGATGTGACGGCATATCGGCCAACGCCCTACTCCATTAATCGACAGGAGCAATGATATGAATTGGCAATCCGAGAAAGTCGTCGTGCTGGGCGGTTCATCGGGCATCGGCTTAGCGACGGTCTCGCGGCTGACCGCTGCTGGCGCGAATGTCGTGGCGATCGGTCGCGACCAGGACAAACTTGATAAAGCGCTCGCTGGACTTGAGGGACCCGGCCGCGCCGTCGGCGAAGCGCTCGACTGCACGGACCGCGCTGCCCTTGACCGTTTCTTCGGCCGCGTGGGCCCCATCGACCATCTGCTGCTGACGCTCTCAGGCGGCGAAGGCGGCGGCCGGTTTGACGAACTCGATTTAACTGCCCTGCGTCGCGGCTTCGAGGCCAAAGTCTGGCCCCAGCTCGAAGCGGCACAAGCGGGCCTGCCGGCTCTCCGCCACGACGGCAGCCTGACATTCGTGACCGCAATTTCCGCGCGCATTGCCAATCCTGGCACCGCCGGCCTGGGCGCGATCAACGGCGCGCTCGAATGCATGATCGGCTCGTTGGCGCGAGAATTGGCGCCGCTGCGCGTCAACGCCGTTTCGCCCGGCGTAATTGATACTGCGTGGTGGGACAGATTTCCCGCCAGCGTCAAAACGGATCTGTTCCGTCAGCAAGCTGAGACCTTGCCGGTGGGACGCGTCGGCCAGGCACAAGACGTCGCACACGCGCTCCAGTTCCTGATGGAGAACACCTTCATGACGGGTGCCATCATCGAGTGCGATGGGGGATTGCGGCTGCTGTAACGCTAGTGTGAATAGGAACGCCCCAAAAAACGTGGACCACGTCAAACCACGGTGCAACGCCGGGGCGTCGTAGCATGAAATGGCTACTGATTCCCGCGCCCGCTCGACGCGCAGGTCCGTTCGTTTGATGGGGCCGTGTTCGGTCATGGTATGGTTTTTTTTGCATGCTACGATGGTCCGCGACATGACTGAGAACTGAGGGACCGATGGCAACCTTATATGACACGCTTGGCGTGAGTGCAGACGCCACTGAGGTCGAAATCAAGCGGGCGTACAGGAAAGCCGCGATGAAGTCGCATCCGGACAGGAACGCGGGCCGGGAAGAGGTAGCTCGAGCGACATTTCAGCAGGTCAAAGACGCGTACACGATTCTGTCTGACCCTGAGCAGCGGAAGGTATACGACGCCATCTTCGCCGAAGAGATGCGCCGCTGGGAGAGTCAGAGGCAACAGGAAGAACGGGAGCGGGCCGAACGTGAGGCTGCTGCGCAAGCTGCTGCTGATGCTGCGTATGCCGGGATGGTTGCGCTGGCGATGCGATTCGCGAGCGACGGGTACAACCGCGATGTATTGTTCGGCGTGCTGCTCGGGCGGCAATGCGACGCGCAACTCGCGAATCGAATCGCGGACAGCGTATGGGCGCTGCATCAGTCGCGCCAGTCCGAAGCAGTGAACGATGCGCCTGTCGCCGAACACACGGCGAAACGCGAGCATCCGGAGGAGTCACGAGGCGAAGCGTCAGAGCCTGGCCGACGACACGCCAGTCCTTTCGAAGCCCTGTGGCAACTCTTCGGCGTCCGTTCCTAAAACGCATCCTGACGTCCCCCGCCAACCTCGGCTGGCGGGGGCGCCGACTGCTCTGGCACGTGTACTCTAAGCCGCAAATGTTAATTTGCACGTCCGCTGGCCCTACAAGTACACGCTGCAGCTAACCACAATCAGACCATTCAATAGTAATAGCCATGGTGGCCGCCTACCGGTACAACGATACAGCCGCTCAACGCGCTTCCGAGACAAACGGCCAATAGCATCAACCCAAAGATTCGTTTCATCATGCACCTCACTCGTTAGTGTTGAACGCACTATATCGAGCGGGAAAATTACCGATGTGTTTGTGTGTATCGAAACGTGTCGGGTGAAATGTTCGACCGGCTCTCGCATGGCCTCAAGTTGGCCACTGGCCCCACCCCCTTGTCCCGTGAAACAGGTTTTTCCATGTGTGCATCAAAGGCTGCGTTCACCACTTGGATTGCGGCGGATTGCGGCATAGACCGTCAATGCGTGGCATCTTTCGCGGCCTGCCGCAGTGCGTTACGAACGCGCTTCGCCACGAGCACTGGCATGTAGTCCATTATTGTGGCGCCATCGCTGTATTCAGCCCATATCTCTGCGTACATTCTTGACACCGTCTCGGCGGAGGTGTGAGTGTCAGCCGCGATAGCCTTTATCACGTCTTCGGTGCTGGTTTGCCGCGCCATGTCGCTCTCCTGATGTCTCGCCAAAATAGGAACAGCCTCCGTGCAATGACATTACACGAGGGCGTCTTCTCACGTGCAAATGGAATCGTTCTATTGTTGAGCGAAACCACGTTTCGACAATCGGTCATCGCAGACTTCGGCGAGATTCGGCCGCACTGAAGTGCTTAATTCGACGCCTGGATTGCGCGCCGCAGGCGAAAAATTTCATACCCGAACCGGTACATCCCAATCCAGGGAGATGGCCATCAACAAACGGTACATACTGTTTATATCGTTTTTCCATCGGAAGACATTCGTGAGTGAACCGGGACCGAGGAAGCCGGATAAATACATCGCAGTGGATCTCTCTATACATAGTTAGGAATACATATTTTATAAGGCCTACGCTCGTGTCACTTCAGCGCCGGACGTCGCAATCGATTTTGGCGCATCAATAACGACAGGTTCGCGGCCTCCTCGGCAAATCGATGTCTAACAATACAACTGAACGCGCACACGGCACACGCCGAAGAATCCGAGTGGCGCCCCAGTCGTCTGTCACAGACTGGAGCGCCGCCGCTCGCATAATCACCCGGGCATGTTGCCTCAGTGGTGAGAAAAGTCCTTGCGCGCGATCGGAACCGTGCGGACCTTCGCATACTGAAACGCGGGAAGTGCCTTGACCGCGTCACGCGTAGCGCCAGCCCAAACCAGCTTGCCGTCCACATAGTCCAGTTGCGACATCGGAATCGCCACGTCGTGCTGGGACACGCCGAGGAACTGGTGAGCCGCCACGATTGCGAACGATGCGGCATTGTCGGGCGCAATGATAATGTCGTGGAGCACGCCAACTTTCTCGCCGTTGTCGTTGTAAATGCTCTTGCCCATCAAGCTCTTCTTGGCACTCCAGCCCTCGACGATGAGTTCGGACTGCTCGACGCTCACGCCGATGGTCTGCGAGCCTGCCACTTGTGCGCTCGCCGATTGCGAAACCGCGCCCAACGCCGACGCGGCCAGAAATACCCATGTCCACTTTGATTTCATGATTTTTTCCAGAAAAATGACTTCGTTTAAAGACGATCGTTCGCGACATGATGCCGGCAGGCGCGGGGTGCTGCTTGCCGAGGTCGCGTCGATTACCACTTTGCCCGGATTGCACACACTACACTGTCAAATTCGCACGGTGAAGCGTACACGTGCATCGCAATGTGCTGCGCTCGCGCCGCTGTCGGGTCAGTAAGCGCCCCGCCGGCGCAGCGTTTAACCGGTGGCGAGGCGCATGGAACCACGCTCCGGTCGCCACAAGGTGTTAGCGAAACGTCGGGAATCCAGTATGCTGACCATCCGCACCCTTTCCGCGCATTCGCCATGAACCTTTCGTTTGAAGTCCTGCAGGTGCTCGACGCCATCGATCGCACCGGCACCTTTGCCAGTGCGGCGGAGACGCTGCACAAGGTTCCTTCCTCGCTGACCTATCTGGTCCAGAAGCTGGAACTCGATCTGGGCGTCAAGCTGTTCGACCGCAGCGGCCGGCGCGCCACGCTTACGCATGCCGGCCGGGTGGTCGTCGAGGAAGGGCGTCGGCTTCTGCAGGCAGCGGAAGACCTGGAATGCAAGGCGAAAAGAATCGAGCACGGCTGGGAGTCCGAACTGCGCGTTGCCGTCGATGAAATCATTCCGTTTGAGTTGCTATGGGACCACGTCCGCGACTTTTACGAGTTGAAGCTGGAAACGCGGCTACATTTGTCGAAAGAGGTACTGGGAGGCTCGTGGGATGCGCTCCTGACACGTCGTGCGGATCTGGTCGTAGGCGCCGCGGGCGACCCGCCGCCCATTCCCAATCTGATGGCAAAGCCGATCGGCTCGCTGCGCCACGTGTTCGTGGTGGCAGCAGACCATCCGCTTGCGTCGATCCAAGGGCCGCTGACACAGGACATCGTGGCGCGACACCGGGCCGTCGCGATTGGCGATACGTCGCGCAAGCTTGCACCGCGCACGATCGCGCTCACCGAGAACCAGGAGGTCCTGACGGTCCCCACGCTCGACGCGAAGCTCGCCGCACAGATCAGAGGCCTTGCTGCGGGCACGATTCCGGAATGTCTGGCAGCGGAGCCAATTGCCCGGGGCGAACTGGTACAAAAGGAAGTGCTCGGCATGCGGCACACCACGCATTTTTATCTCGCGTGGCGCGGCGACGAAACGGGTAAGGCGCTCTGCTGGTGGGTCGATCAGTTGAACCGGCCCAACCTGATCGACGAGGTCGTGCAACAAAGGATGTTGAACGTCTGAAAGCCGGCTAGCCGCGTTCGCTAATCCTGGCGCGCGGCTGGGCGCCGGAAGCCCTCGTCGCGGAACGTCCGATGGTCGGGTCGCAGGTCGAAGCGGCGCGTGCGGCTGCGCCCGAGGCGGCCGTCGTCTGCAGCAGATGCTCGGCGGCCTTGAAGTCGTCCCAGTCAAGCCCTTCGGAAATCCGCGAGCAGGCAGAGTTCAGCAGCAATGCCGCCTCGGCGCTTCTCCCCTGCGCATACCAGAGCTTGCCCAGGCTGGTCGCGGCGCGCAATTGCAACGACCGGCAGCCTTGCACCATCGCCTCCTCCAACGCCGCGTTGAGACATGCCTCGGCGTCCCGCGCGACCGCCCCGGAAGGCGGTGCGTCTGCCTGCTCCATGAGCAGCAACTCGCCATGGATACGCCTGAGTTCGCCGACATACCAGTGGTCACCCGTTTCGTCGCATTGCTCCAGCGCCCGCATCGCCACGGCAATGCCCGCGTCCCGCTGCCCCGAGCGTCCGAGCGCGAAGCCGTACTGGCCTGCCAGCATGGCGCGCGGCGCACCAAATTCGAGCGATTCCAGGTGGTCCAGCGCCGCACTGAACGCGTGCAAGCGTTCCGGGGAAACGTCATCCATTGAGCGCAGGTATTCGCTAAAACAGCGGCAACAGGCTTGCGACACGCTCAGACCCGCACGTGTGGACATTTCGTCCAGCAACGCTATCGCCTGCCCTGCCCGTTCGCGTTTACCGGACAACAGCGCGAGCGGTACCAGCGCCTCAACCAGTACATAACATTTGACGATGGCCGGTTGCTGATCGCACGCATCGGCCACACCCGCTTCGGCAAGCCGCAGTGCCTGATCGCGGAAACCTTGCAGCCATAGCACGCGCGCAAGTGTCGCGCGGCCGACGATGCGCTGATCGATACACTGCCCCAGCGGCATCCGGTAACGCAACCTGTCGCAGTGCTCCAACAACTGTTCGAGCGACACGCGGGCCTGCTGTTGATCCCCCGCGTAATGCGACGCGATGCCCAGTAGCCGGTATCCGAGCACCGCACCGGACGCGTCGCCGGATTCAGAAGCGAACAAGGCGAAGCGTTTCGCAAACGCCAAAGCATTGCGCGCCGCGCCGGACGATTGACTGGCGTTCCACATTCCCCATAACGCCCGCGTTTCGAACGCGTGATCGCCGAGCGCAATCGCCGACGTGAGGATCTCGGACCATATGCCTAAAGTCTCCTGGTTCGGCCCGTTGACGTAGACAAGCGCTGCGGCAAGCCCCGCCTGCAGTTGCATGCGCAAGCGCAGATGGCGGCTCGAGCGCGAACCCCGATGTGTCGTCGCCACGGCATCGAGCGCCCGGCGCGCCCACACACAACACTCGTCGAGCAGAGATAGTTCGTACAGCAGAAATACGGCCTTCACCGCGAGCGTTTCGCCCAGCTCTTCGTCGCCTTTGGGCGAGAGAGCCCAACCCAGTGCCGCACGCACATCGGCCAGCAGCGAACGCATCCGCACACGCCAGTCTTCGGAGAAAGTGTGCTCCGGGTTCGATCGGCCCTGCGCTTCATTCTCCAAACGGCTCAGAAAGTATTGCGCGTGATGGAGTGTGACGAGGCGCCGCTCGCCGTTATCCTCCAGCTTCTGCATCGCATACACGCGCATGGTTTCCAACAGGCGGTAGCTGATCCGGCCACCCTCCATGCGCGTCACCACTAGCGACTTCTCAACCAGCCCCGACAGGGCGGCGATGACATCAAGCTCACGCAATGCGCCGTCGCCAGCGACGGCGACCGCTGCTTCCATCGTGAAGCTGCTGACGAAGATACCCAGACGCCGCAGCGTGGTCCGCTCGGCATCGTCGAGCAGGCCGTGGCTCCAGTCGAGAGTTGCCTTCAGCGTCTGGTGCCGCGGCAATGCCGTGCGATTGCCGCCGGTCAACATATTGAAACGATCGTCGAGATGGCCCGCGAGCGTTTCTATGCCGAGGATGGCCGCGCGCGCCGCCGCCAGTTCGATCGCCAACGGTATGCCGTCGAGCCGGCGGCATACCATGCCTGTCAGCTGGATGCTTCTTTCGTCGGACGAGAATCGCGCGTCGATGGCGCGGGCGCGCGACAGGAACAACTCCACCGCACTGCATTGCAGGACGTGCTGGCTTTGATCCTCCTGGCATGGCACATCAAGCGGGGCGACCCAGTACAGGTGCTCGTTGGCGACACGCAGCGGCTCGCGGCTCGTCGCCAGAATCTGAACCGCAGGACTGACGCCCAGCAGCGTCTCGGCCAGTTCCGCGGTAGGCCTCAACACGTGCTCGCAGTTGTCGAGCACGAACAGCACGCGCTGCTCGTTCAGTTGCTTGCTGAGGCACGCGAGCGTCAGCGGTCCAACAGCCGGATTGACACCGATGCTGGCCGCGAACGCCGCAAGAACGCTGCTCGCGTCGTTGGTAGACGCAAGCGATACCAGATAAACCCCGTCAGGGAAACGCGGCAGCAGACCGCGCGCGACTTCCACGGCCAGGCGGGTTTTGCCAATTCCCCCCGAACCGACCAGCGTGACATGGCGCGCTGACGAAAGCCCCAGAACGATGTCGTCCATCGCCTTGTCCCGCCCGATCAGTGTTGAATAGCTGGCTGGCAAGTTGTGCGGGGAGACGCGGCCCCGCGTAACACCGGTGCTGGTCTCGTCTTCATGGTCCGCCTCGGCGGCCTGGACGCTCGACATGCCGCATTGCACCAGCCGGTAGCCACGCCCGGACTCGGTCCGTATCAGCCCGCGGCTTTCGCCGAGCATTTTGCGCAGCGCGGACATATGCACTTGGAGATTGTTCTCTTCGACAATTGCGTTCGGCCACACCTGCTTGAGCATTTCGTTCTTCGATACCAGCTCGCCTTTGGCGGCGATCAATACCGCCAGCATGTCGAACGCGCGACTACCCAGCCGAACAGGCCTTCCGTCGACAAACACTTCTCGACGGTCAATGTCCATCTGAAGGGGGCCTATTTGAATCATTGCCTGAGTATCCCTATCGCAGCGGGTGAGGAAAAACTGAGGAATGACAGCTCAGTGTTGCGTCCCCGAAGTCTAGAGCAACGACGACAGCCTATGCGCGGAAAAAACTGAACCTACCGTTCAAAATTTTTGGACTAAGCACGTCCGCTTCTACTCCGCCTGCTCGGTTGTGACCCCGCGGCGCGCAGTGGATCTGGATTTTCACTGTCGCAACTGGTGGCGGCCAACGATGCCCCAGTCCTGCAAGCGATATCCGACGCACTGAGCCCCATCTTTGCGTCTACCAACCGAATTTGAGTTCTGCGCCGACATAGTCGGCATTGCGCCCGCCCAATGCGCGCAGCGAAGGCCCAATCTGGAAATGCACGGCTTCAAGCGCTGCAGTGAGGTTGGCCGTGACCATCCAGTCCGCGCGTAATTGCGTATAGAAACCGGTCCACAGGTTGCCGTGCCCAGCCGTGCCCGGCACCACCGCAGACCCTTGCTGATACACAGCGTCTCCGGTGGTCTCGCGCCACTGGAAGCCCACACCCGCGAGCAGCGTCAGCCTGCTGTTCGGTTTGAGCGTGAGCGACGGTTTGATGTGGATTACGTTCGAGTAGCCGGTATAACCGGCGAGCGCAAAGTAGTAGCCGTTCGGAAAGAGTGGATTGAACGTACCAAGGCGACCATCCCCCGGATGGCTGTCGCCCGAGGCGGCATCCATCTGAATGCCCAGGCGCGGAGTCCACGGCACCGAGGCGAGCGTGTAGCCCGCCAGCGACCCTATCGCCCACGCACCGATCGTGTCGTTACCGACATGGCCGGACTGATACATGCCTTCGGTGTCCCAATCGATTTGCCCGGCGGTGCCGGCATAGCGTGCATCGAATACGTCGCGATGCTCGTCTCCGACGGCGTCGAGAAAGTGCGCATCAATGCGGTTGTAGCGTGAGTAATAGGCGGACAGATCTCCTGGCCCGACATTCTTACGCTCCACGCGCACGCCGCTGAAAGTCAGATTGCGATTGGACACATCGTCGAAATCAGAGTTGTCGCGATACTGAACCGGCTGCGTCGCGTAGCCGATCCAGCGCCATGGACCGGTTTCGTAGTCGGCCCAGAAGCCGTCGAACGCCTGGCGGACGTTCGGACCGTCGCGTACTGAAACGAAACGTTGCAAGTCGAACGCCATTTCCTGTCGCCCGACACGGAACTTCACGGTGCCGGGACCCAGCGGCTCAGTGACGGCGACGAACGCCTGACGCAGATCCAGCGGGTTCTTGTCGACCGGCGTTACGGAGTCCTTGCCGTACTGTTGCGCGTCTTCGAACTGCGTGAAGATCTGCACATGCGGGCCGAGCCGCACGTCGGCATGAACTTCCAGCCGCTGCAGCAGGTACGTATCGTCATGTCCCGAGCCCAGACCGAAGAGCGGCGCGTCGTTGATTTCGAGCCGTTCACGCAGCACTACGCCCAGTGAAATATACGCCTCGGGATTGCCGAACAGCGGGATGTACTTAAGCGAATCGAACGGCTTTTTTGGCACGCATGGATTGGCCAACGCCGACCAGTTCTCCTGCCAGCGGTTGAACATGATAGTCGGCCGCTCGCATGACTTCGTTGCCGCCACCGGAGTCGACGCTGTCGTTGTGGTGAGACCCCCGGCCGTTGCGGTATCGTCAGCGCCGCCTTGTGCGGTGTCCGCCGCCGCAGCGGGCAGCGCCGCCGCCAACCCCGTGCTGAACAGCAAGGCGCTGACGGTGCGCAGCGCGCTACGGCGCTGCGCATGCCTGGGTGTTTTCAGTGACTTCGACAGCGGCGCGACGTTCGCGTCACTCGCCATCGTGCACTTCAGCAATGTACCCACCCGGGAATTCGAGCATGGCCGTCTTGCCTGAGCCGCTGCTGTATGCCGGAGAGAGCACCTTTGCACCGGCCGCCTGGGCCCGCTCGATGGTTTGCGCCAGATCGGCGACACCATAGCCGGTCGTTTCACGGCCGAATGGGAACGGCAGTTTGCCGTCCGTGACAAACACGACCATGTGGCCGAAGCCCGACTCGATGCGGATCTCGCGGACTGTCTCGCCCGGGAGGCCAATTACACCGGCGTCCGCCTGCGGATTGTCTGACACCACCTTGCCATGCGAGAAGTGCAGCCAGCGGCGTACGAAGTTATTCGCCTCGTAACGCGACACGTACACGCGGTTATCCGGCACGCTTTGCAACGGCGCATAGTTGGGCGCCTTGGTGTGCCAGTAAAGCTGCATCGTCAGACCGCCCGGCCATTGGATGACCGCATCCTTGCCGATCGGATCGTCGAAGGAGTCCACGAGGACGTCGGCGCCCGCCGCGCGAGCTGCCTTCAAAGCCTGATCGATATCCGTGACCAGGTAACCCGTTCGCTCGCTGCCAAACGGATACGGAATTGGCGTCTCGAAGCCGAACACCGACAGCATGCCGACCGGCGTCTGCACGTACTGTGACGCGGTCTTGCTCGGCGTCGGGGTGACGGTGAACACGGCACGCGGCGACGCCTTGCCGCCAAACGTCGCGAGGAAGCTGGTGACGAACGCGTCAAGGTCGGCGGAGGCGACATATACGTGGGTTGTGTCGTACTGCGCACCAACCGATACGTCGGGATGCTTCACCAGCACGTGTTTGCCGGTCTGCATTGCCGGCGATCCATCGTCGGCGAATGCTGATGAAACGAGCGTCAAACCGGTCAGCAGTGCTGCGCAAAGAAGCGCGACATGACGGAACGGATGAAGCGACTTGAACATATTGATTACCTGATAGTGTTAGCAACGATTGATCGTTCGCCCTTTTCATACGCGCCTTTCAATTCGGCCAGTCGCATCCCAACACCAGCCCGCAGAAATTGAGGCGGCGATAGTTCGGGTCCCAGCGGTCCAGCACATCCGCATTCACTGTCCCGAAGGTGGTGACCGGACGATGCTCCATGCCACGCGCGTACGCTTCAATCAGCTTCTTCTTGAAGCCGGATTCGCGGGGATAGGCCTGCACGATCTCGTCGCGCTGCTGCGCGGTGAAGTCCTCATAGCGAGCGCCTCGGACATCCATCTGCACGCCGGCGCTGATCGTCGCAACCAGCGGCGACATGTACTCCGGAATGCCCGGTGTCGTGTGCAAGGCGATCGCCGTCCAGACTTCGTTGATCCGCTCATCGGCGACGGCGTACTGTTTCATGAACTCGCGCGCGGCGTTCGCGCCGTCCACCTCGAAGCGGTACGGCGAGCCCTGGTACTTCACGTTCAGTCCGGCGTTGTGAAACATCGCGCCGACATACAGAAGCTCAGTGTCGAAGGCCAGCTTCTCGCGGTAGCCGGTAAGCGCGCCGAACAGAAAGGCCCGTAGCGCATGATGAAACAGCAACTCGGACTCCGTTGTACGCATCAGATCGGTTGCCGCCTGGGCCATCACACCGTCGGGAATGTCAACGCCGGCAATGGCTCTCTTCATGTCAACTCCTCCGTGTCGAGCATCCCGCTCCATTGCAGCGTAGCAATTTAAAGCTGACGTGGCGGCACGGGCCCAAGGTGCTCAGAACGCGAAGCAGCTACATCCCAATGCGCCCCAGAAACCGTTCGAATCACTGACCGGAACGTTCTTTCGCCACGCCCAGCCATGCGCATGGGCATGGACACCACAGAGATTCACGCAGCCGTCTACGCACGCCACTGCACTCGGCTTGTAACGGCTGTAGCCGCCAAATTCCACCACTGGCGACCATGACGGGCTCACCGGCAAATCGGCCGGCGCAAGCGGCTTGAACTCGTCGTCGGCATACACGACCTTGCCGCCCACCACAGTCAGCACCGATTCGAGGTATTTGATGTGGGTCTCGTCGACCGTGAAGTAGTCGTCGCTGAGGACCGCGAAGTCCGCGAACTGGCCGGGAACCAGTGCACCTTTATGGTCTTCTTCATTCGAAAACCAGGCACTCCCCACGGTGTAGCGGCGCAACGCCTCCATCCGGTCGAGCTTGTTCTCACCCGAATACATCGAGGTGCCGCCGACTGTCTTGCCCGACACCATCCAGTACAACGAGACGAACGGATTGAAGCTCGCGACGCGCGTCGCATCCGTGCCCGCGCCAACGGGCAGACCGGCATCGAGCATGTGACGGATCGGCGGTGTGCGCTTGACGGCCTCTTCGCCGTATTGCTGAATGAAATACTCACCCTGGAAAGCCATGCGATGCTGGATCGCAATGCCGCCGCCCAGCGCGCGCACCCGCTCGATGTTCGTTTGCGTGATCGTCTCGCAGTGGTCGAAGAACCATCGCAGACCATTGAACGGAATGTCCGCGTTCACGCGTTCGAATACGTTCAGGAAGCGCTCGATCGACTCGTTGTAGGTCGCGTGCAGACGGAACGGCCAGCGGTTCGCCACGAGCAGCCTGACAACGGCTTCGAGTTCGGCCTCGAGTGTGTCCGGCAGATCCGGCCGCGGCTCCAGAAAGTCTTCGAAATCCGCTGCAGAAAAAACCAGCATTTCCCCCGCGCCGTTGACCCGCAGGAAATCGTCGCCCTCGCCGGGCTTCGTCATCTTTACCCACTTGGCAAAGTCTTCGATTTCCTTTTTGGCGTTTTGCGTGAACAGGTTGTATGCGATGCGCACCGTCAGTTCGCTGTGCTTCGCCAGATCCATGATGACCGCGTAATCGTCTGGGTAGGCTTGGTAGCCACCGCCCGCGTCGATCGCGCTCGTCACACCGAGCCGGTTCAGTTCGCGCATGAAATGGCGGGTGGAATTGCGCTGATCTTCGGGCGCGAGCTTCGGCCCCTTCGCGAGCGTCGCATACAGGAGTCCTGCGTTTGGCCGCGCGATGAGCATGCCCGTCGGATTGCCGCGCTTGTCGCGCTGGATCTCACCACCCGGCGGATTCGGCGTGTCTTTCGTATAGCCAACCGCGCGCAGAGCGGCCGCATTCAGCAGCGCACTGTCGTACAGGTGCAGGATGAACACCGGCGTATCCGGTGCAATCGCGTTGATTTCCTCAAGTGCCGGCGCGCGCCGCTCGGCGAACTGGAATTCGTTCCAGCCACCCACTACGCGCACCCATTGAGGCGCCGGCGTGCGCGCCACCTGCTTGCGCAACATGTCGAGCGCGTCCGCCAACGACGGCACGCCGTCCCAGCGCAACTCCATGTTGAAGTTCAGCCCGCCACGAATGATGTGCAGGTGAGAGTCGTTCAGACCGGGAATGACCGTGCGACCCTTCAGGTCGACATGATGCGTGCTGTCGGTCGCGTGCCGCATCACGGCATCGCGAGAGCCCGCAGCGATAATGCGGCCGTTCGCGACGGCCAGCGCATCGGCAAAGGAACGCTTGTCGTCCTGCGTAGCGATCTTGCCGTTGAAGAAGACAACTTCGGCCGGCGTCGGTACGGAGTTGGTGGCAGTCATGACGATCCTCATAGGGGAGCGCTCCGCTTTTCGTACGCGGAGCAATTCAGGGAAGACAGGCGCTCGTCGCGATTGCTTCGGATGCCGTGATGCGAAGGTTTACTTCGTTGCAGGCACCGGCGCCAGAATCTCATGCGACGCTTCCGTGCGCTGGGAAGCCTTGTGCACCATGGTGTACGCGTAGTCCACGCCCATCCCGTACGCTCCCGAGTGCTCCTTGACGATCGCCATGACGGCGTCGTACGTCTCTTTGTGCGCCCAATCGCGTTGCCATTCGAGCAGCACCTGTTGCCAGGTCATCGGAACAACACCGGCCTGAATCATTCGTTGCATCGCAAAATCGTGAGCTTCCTTCGACGTACCGCCCGATGCGTCAGCAACCATGTAGATTTCGTAGTCGCCTTCGCCCATGGCGCACAGTGAAAACGTGTTGTTGCAAACCTCAGTCCAAAGGCCTGCCACCACCACTTTTTTCCGGCCGTTCGCAGCCAGCGCGTCACGGACCTTCTGGTCGTCCCACGAATTCATGGACGTGCGTTCGAGTACCTTGTGCTCCGGAAACACGTCCAGCAACTCGGGGTACGTATATCCCGAGAAGCTTTCTGATTCCACCGACGTAATCGTGGTGGGAATGTTGAATGCCCGCGCTGCCTTCGCGAGACCGACTACGTTGTTCTTCAGTGCCTGACGGTCCATGGACTGGACCCCAAAAGCCATTTGCGGCTGCTGGTCGATGAAGATGATTTGCGAGTTTGCAGGTGTCAGGACTTCGAGTTTCGGATTTGCCATGGCTGGTTGCGTCCTAAAAGGTTTAGCTAACATGGGAGAACATGCCGCACTCGTTTGTAGTGCGAGGAACACACAGGGCCAGTCTAGCGACGGCCTTTCCAGGCGTCCTTGTCGAAGTCCTTAATAGTTCTTAAAAAAGATGACGGCAAAAAAATGCGTGCGTACGCCTGCTGGCGGACGTCTCGCTCAGAACATTTCATATTTCTGCAGGACTTTAAGGGCGCAGCATTTCTATGGCCGAGTTGCGTAAGGACGATCTGGCGCTAACCAGCTACATGCGGAATGCAGTTCAACCTTCGAGCGCGCCCTGAAGCCGCGCTTCGAGAAACTGAACCAGCGCGCGCACTTTGCTGGAGTGACGGCGATTGGGCAGATAGGCGGCATAGACCACGGCGTCGCCTTGATGTGGGCTCGCTTCGAAGTTCTGGAACAGGCGCATCAGGCGTCCCGCGCAAATCTCGGCGCCAACCAGCCATGCCGGCAGCAACGCGATGCCGCATCCCGCCATCACGGCTTCGAGCAGGATGTCGAGGCTATTCGACAGCAAATGCCCCCGCACCTCGACGCGTTGTGCCACACCTTCGCGGCGGAAGGTCCAGATTTGGTGGGTGCGATAGCCGCCGCCATAGGCGACGCGGAGACAGTTATGCGTGGCGAGTGCCTGGGGGGTCTCAGGCGTGCCGTGTCGTTGGAGATACTCGTGGCTAGCGACGACGTAACGGGGATTGTCGGCCAGCTTTCTGACGATCAGGTTGGCATCGCGATCCGGCAGGCCGATACGGAACGCGACGTCGATCCGGTCGAGCGCGAGGTCAACGAAATGATCGGCGACCACGACGTCGAGGAAAACCCGCGGATGGTCCGAGAGGAATGCCGCCAAATGCGGCGCGAGCCGCAAACGACTGAAGGTGGACGGCACCGAGATTCTCAGCGAACCGACCGGCGACGCGCCACTGTCGAAGACACTCTCGTCCGCCTCGGCGAGATCGTCGAGCACTTTGCCGACCTGCTCGACATACGCAATACCGGCGTCCGTGAGGCTGACCTTTCTGGGTGTGCGGGTCAGCAGTGCCGTACCCAGCGAGGCTTCCAATCTGCCACATCAATTCCTGTCTTCGACCACCAACACGCGCGATGACCGCTACGGCGGTTCGATAGCGAACCGCGCCAACTTCCTGCGCGACGTTCTTATGAAGATCGGATCGGTAGTCTCGCTGGATCGGGTCGGTGTACGCCTCTCGCCGTATGCGCACTACAACAATGTGCGCGACGCGGACCCGGATGGCACCTATGACTACGTCGGCAAGATGTTGGATGAATTCGGTGTTGCCTATGTCCATGCGGCAGACACGAACGGCTGGAGTGGTGCGCCGGATCTGCCGCGCATCATCGGACGCATGCGCAAGGTGTTCTCCGGCACGTTGATGGTCAACGGCGGCATTTCCATCGACCAGGGCGAGGAGCTTATACGTGACGGCCAGGCCGATCTGGTTGCGTTCGCTCGTGCCTACATCGCCAATCCCGATCTGGTCGAGCGCATCGCGACTCACACAGCACTCGCGATGCCCAAGCCGACCGGCTGGTACGGTGGCGACCATGCAGGGTATATCGACTACCCGTTCGGCGAGAGTGCTGGGGTGAAATGACTGGGGCGCCGGCCAATTCAGGAATATTTGCTGTCGTTCGCACCTTGGCAGCCGCGATCGTTAGGTTTCGCCCCAAGCGTATGCGTAGCTTCAAGGCACCGTGCGGCACCATGAATGCTAATGTCCCTTCCCGCTCGCACGCGAAGGGACATAGCGATGAATCGGGATGCGTTTCAGTTGATCATCGGACCTGAGATCCTTCCTTCCCAGATGGCGTTGTTGATGCCGAAATCGTCGACGGTCGTCGTGGCGGGACCGCCATTGACCGTGGCGAGGACACTGCGTCCGCCGACGATGCGCTGCATTTGCGCGCGCGTGAGCGTGGCTTCGTCGCTTTGCGCGAGCGGATCGTACGGAATGTCGGCGATGACGAGAATGCTCTTCATGGTGTTTCTCCGGGCTATACGAAAAGGTCGTGAGATGTGGATGAGCACGGCATATGCTCGCTGCGGTTTTCGCAAGGACCGTGCCAATATCCGCGAGCGCGCCTATGAATGCGCCGGGGCCTTGATTCATGGGCCCATGCACGTGTTCGGCACGCATTTGGCTCCGACCTCGACGGCCTGTTTGTTGGACGCCCGCGAACAGTTATGCGCCGTGCTGTTGGCATCGTTCATCGTCGCTCAAGCCGTCCATCCTCCTGTTCGTAGCGGAACACGCCGTTCCTGTCGATCCACGCGGGCATGGGTATCTCGATTCCGCCGCCATTTGACAGCAAGAGCGCCCGGCTTCGCGCCCATAGTGCCAAAGGCCGCGCAGTTTTGTCCGATTTCGTTGCCAACGTTGGTATAGAGTCAATGGACGCCCTCATTTCTGCCTTATCTGCTGGCCTGCGAAGGCCGCTACGCGCGCGTACCGTATTTCGAGGGAAACAGGAACGTAGAGGTGACTTGCGAGCGTTCCGCCGACGAGCGCCACCTCAGGCGTCCGGCAATTGGCGAGATACTTTGCGTAGTTCGCGTCGCCTGTCGTGTTCGGCATTTTCCGGGGATCCCCGGTGGGTAGGTCTGCCGTGAACAAACCAGTCTGTTATTTCGTCTCACTCCCGGTCGTCGCGGTACTGTTGACGGGCATCAGCGCGAGCGCTGCCACGGCGCAAGGAGCGGCCGCGCCTCCTGCAACAGATGAATTGAAAGTACTGGTGGACAACGACAAGGTGCTCGTCACGGAAGAGAAACTCACGAGAGGCGCTAACAGCGCAAGCAAGGCGCGTCCTTACCGTGTCGTGCGGGCACTTCAGGGCGGGACAATCCAACGCATCTACCCCGATGGCAAGCAGGAGATGTCGAACTGGAAGACGGGCGAAGTGAAGGTATTCGGGCCAACCCCGCCTTATGCCATCAAGAACGTCGGGGACACGGACGTGATCTTTTACATCGTCAGCCCAAAATAACGAAGAGCACTGGCGTGCGACCCACCGCTCGACCGCGCTCTCAGGTAGACATTCGAACGTCGGCTCTGTTCGGATAACGGACCTTATGTTCACCCGACCATCATGTTCGTCGGACGGCATGTTGATACGTTTTTACGACATTGTCTCGGTAACCGGATGTGCTAGTGCAGCAGTTACTGCGGCTCTTGCACATCGAGTCGCTGCACGCTTTGGGTGTGTCGTGCGATGTCGCTTTCCTCGAGTCTGAGCGGCTTGTGGCCAAAACCCGTATACAGCGCGAGCTGGTCGCTATAGTGCGGTGAACGGGTACCGTCCGGTGCGACGAAGCCACTTTGCCCTGGCGCGACCACATCCCACGCCTGTACCTTGCCTGCGGCTGCGTCGCTGCCGAACACGATCAAGTCGTTCTCAGTACCGCGATTCTGGAATTCCGGTACATGGATTGATTCGGACGCGTCCGCCTGCGGCACGCCGAAGAAGTTGTTCGCGCGGAACGTGAGCGTGACCACCGGTGGGTGCCATTGGGCAATGTCGTTGCCGTAACGCTGCGACAGCGACGTCCACGCATCTTCAAGTGCAGCGCGAATCACGTCGTCCGGCTGGGCGCCGCCGAACAGGTCGATCCGTTGCGGTACGCCCGAACGCGGTCCGAGCAACGCCTCATACAGGATCTTGCTGCCGGTGCTAAGGTTCAGCGAACCGGTCGGACCGTCCTGCGTGGTCTCATAACCGCTTGCGGTGTACCACTTGTCGAACGGTGCCGGGACGGCCTTGGCGACCGTTCTCGAGAGCATCGACGTGAGCCACGCGTTCATGATTGCCGAGCCCGGTTGCCCGTATTTTCCGCTGCCGCGCGGATCGTCATTGATACCGTTCCAGTGCGCCAGCGTTTGCGCAAGGCGACGGCGCGGGTCGTCGGCGGGAAGTGTCGCCGTCGCACGCTCAATGTACGGCAGGAAGTGATGCACGTTCAGGTCGGCGCGGCTGGTGTCCTTCAGGATCTGCCAGACGTCATCGCTATCCAGCGTGGTGTGCGCCTCGATGCGCCGGTCGATTTCGTCGACTCGATCTGCCGCGCCCCACAGGAACGCGAACAGGTCGGAGGCGGGGTAGCCCTTTTCCGGCGAGTTATTCCAGTTCGCGATATAGCCCGAACGTGGGTTATAAATCTGCGGACTAGTCGAGAACGGCAGCAGGCCGCGCCAGTCCCACCCGCCGGTCCCTGGAACCGGCAGCCGTGGATCCTCCCCCGCACGACGCCACGGATACGCACCAGTATGTACATAGCCGATGTTGCCGTCACGGTCAGCGTAGTACCAGTTGATTGTCAGCGCCTGGCGAGCGGCGTGGGCAGTCCAGCTTTTCCAGTCTTGAGCCTGTGCCTGATACGTCCATGCGAGCAGCGACCGCACTTCAAGCCCGTCCCATGCGCGCGCTTTTGCATACGCGGTATGCGTGGCGTCATCGCGCTGCATCACGTTGCCATGCACAGTGCGGTAAACGTCGAGCGTCACGGGCTCGGCGTTCCTGACGTGGATGATCTCCACCCTCTTTTGCATCTGTACCCACGCGCCGTTATGCCAGTAGAAATCTGGGCGAGCGGGATCGACGCGTTCGGCGAACATGTCGATGTCGTCACCGAAGCCGGCGGTTGCGCCCCAGGAGATCTTGCCGTTGTGACCAAACAGTATGCACGGGTAGGCGAACGGCGTGTTGCCGACGATGTTGAAACCCGCGCCATGCAGTCCGACGCCATACGTGTAGGCCGGATTGAACCAGCCGAACTGCGGGCCGTTCAGCATGATCGCTTTTGCGCCGCGCGCGCGATGCTTACCGATGACCCACATGTTGCTGGTGGTCGGAAAGCCGGCGAGACCGTTGGCGCCGCTCGACGCATACTGCGCGAGCACGGTATTGCGGTTGGCAGCCGGATCAAGCGCGAGCAGCATCCCGTCATCCCCGCGTGCGGGGCGGTCGGCCATCGGTGGCGGACCATCGTAGCGTGGCAGTGTGTACGAGAGCGGACCGTTGCCCACCTGCGGACTCAGCTTGACCGGATACGTGCGTTCGTCGGGAGCGATTGTCGTCTGTGCATCCGGGTTCACGATCCATTTCAACTGGTTGAACAGTTCCATGCCGCGTGTGTCACCGTACTTGTCTTTCAGTGCGGTGAGAAGCGCGAGGTTGTCAACTTTGCTCGTGCTATCGGAGAAACGGTTCGCCATGGTGCCGACGAAGACCATCGCTACATCGAATGCGCTCCAGTTCGACGGCCTAAAACCGAAGTCGTTGAACTGCCTGGGCATCAGTGTGTCCGGGTGCGCTTGCACCTGCGCAATCCAGGCGTTCATGCCATCCGCGTAGCCGGCGAGAATGTCGCGCTCGCGTTTCGGCAATGCAGCGATCTGCTGTTCGATCGATGCGGGCCAGTAGTTTCCGCGGGTCGCCTCATCGAACTTGACGAATTTATCCCCGAGCACTTCTGCCACCGTGCCTTGCGTGCTGCGTTTGGCCATCTCCATCTGGAACAGGCGGTCCTGCGCAACCGCGTAGCCGTAGCCGTAGAAGAGCTTGTAAGTGGTGTCCGCGTAGATCTGCGGGACGCCATATTCATCGCGCTTGATTACCACCTGGTGCACGGTGTCGGCCGCACAGACGGTTATGGAGAACAGCGGCAGCGCGAGTGCGGTACAGGCAATAAGTCGGGCAACAGCAGGTGTGCGGCCGGAACCGCCTACTGGCAGACGCATAGTGTCTCCATCGTTTTATCGGGTGTGCGCTATCCTAAAATAAAACCGACCGGTCGGTCAATCAAAGATCCCCACCAGCGGTTGCTTCAGGATCTCTGAATCCGGATTGGTGCGTCTTCGCATGCAACGGCAACGGTGCGGCCCTCACGCAAACGCCGCGCGAACCTTAACCGGAAGAAGAAAAAGCAACGCTGCGGGTGAGGTTTAGGAGCAAAGTTGCGGCGAGGTCCGGGCAGGGTCGAAGGCGCCGTTGTTAATTGGCCGGTCCTCCCTCAGTTCCTGCCCCTGTCGGCGAATACCGTAGCCACAAGGGCCGGGTCGGCTCTGTCACTACTGAGCGCGCAAGAGCGCAGATGACGCGGGTTTGCTCAGAGAGCGGATGGATTTTTGGCCAGCCCAGTGAAACGATGCCACGCAACCAAGCGTTCGCCGCGTTGGTTGCGATAGAGCAGGGCGCGGCAGAAGGTGTTCTTTCTCACCCTCACTATACGGCCCGTGAACTCGCGGTATGGCCCCGATCGCGAAGCGCGACGCACCCCCACAGATTTGATCGGCGCAGCCGCCTAGCGCGGATGCGATCCTGCTAACGCCCGACGACGCGCCTTAGCGTCTGCGACGGTGTTTCCCCAAACAGCTTCTTGTAGTCGCTGGAAAAGCGCCCTAGATGCATGAACCCCCAGCCCATTGCAATCGAAGAGATGTTCCGTTCGGAGCAATCGGCGAGCATGTCGCGGTGCACCGCTTCAAGGCGGTATTTCTTCAGATACGCCATGGGTGCCTGCCCAAAATACTGCCTGAAGCCGTCGAACAGTTTGTAGCGAGACACGCCGGCCGCCCGCTCGATGTCTTCGAGCGTGAGATCCTCGCGCGCGTTGTCCTGAATGAATTGTCTCGCCCGCAACAGATAGTGCGGGCAGGAAGGACTCAAGGAGTCGACGAGCGCTGCCGAATAGTTATGCGGCTGGGACAACAGCAACCCTTTGAGCAGGGCCTGCTCGAGGTCGCCCACCATTTGCAGGTGATTCACGAGCGGCCCGCTGCGCTCCATTTCTGTCATCATGAATCTCACCATGCGCCACCAGGCGGCCTGGTCTCCGCTGGCGGCGTCCATGCCGGGCTGGAACGTCAACGGTGCATCGAGCGGACGTTGCAGCAGCCCTTCGAGCACCTGGCGCAGCGCCGGACGCGGAATCGCGACAATGATCTTGCGGCAATTTCCGGTGATCGCGAGGTCCTGGGCATCATGCGGGGAGAGAATAAGCCCCTTGTCATGATCCGATTGCCAGAGGCGGCCTTGCGCCGCCAACTCCTGCTCGCCGGTCAGGGGCAGGCTGACGCTGTAGCAGTTGAGCGGGGCATCGGTGCTGACGGACACCGTCACGTCGGTGCCGTATTCGACATAGCCGAGCGTCGTCGACATCGCGCGCAGCACGGTGCCCGAGTGATGAAACTGCAGATGCTGCGGGCTGTGCACGCGCAGCCCGTGCGGCCCGCAAATCTCGGCCATCCAGTCGCGCGCACCATCGAGGTCGCGACGTTCCGCGTCTACGCCACGGCTGTCGTGGCCGGCTTGCGTATACATCGGTTCGTTTACCTCTCGACGTGACGCCGCAAAGTGTAAATGAGGTCAAATCCGACACCAATCGGTGCGCACCCGGAGGAGTGCGGACAGGGCCGGTTGCCCGGTCCCGTCCGCCGCTCAAGACGTCTGATGATTGGTGTTGCTGTCAGCGAATTTCTCGTAGTATAGACGGCCTCCCTCGATGCCCTGCTCGGCGAGCCATTGCTTGATGGCCTCGACCATCGGCGGCGGTCCGCACACATACATGTCGAACGGATTCGAGGCAAGAAAGCCACGCTCGAAGTGCTCGGGAATCAGGCCGGTCTTGCCGTGCCACTCCGGCGCGGGGTTCATCACGACGATTTCGCAGGCGAAGTCCTCGATCTTCTCAGCGTAGTCCTTCAGACGCTCCAGTTCGCACAGGTCACGCGCATTCGTCACGCCGTAGTAAAGACGGACCGGCTGGCCGCAGCCGCCCTTTTCCGCCAGCTCGTCGAGCATGCCGAGAAAAGCCGACAGCCCCGTGCCGGCAGCGACCATCACGAGCGGGCGTTCGACCTCGCGCAGGTAGAACGCGCCGAGCGGCGCTTCGAATTCGATCGTCTGGCCCGGCTGGCAGCGCTCGCGTATGTAGTTGCTCATTACGCCGTCCGGCAGCAGACGGATCAGGAACTGCAATTGATTGCTGTCGTTCGGCCGGTTGGCGAACGAATACGACCGCGAGGCCCCGGTCTCGGGAACCTGCAAGCGCGCGTACTGGCCAGGCAGAAAATCCAGGCGCCGCGGATGGGCACCGGCATCGAGGTGCAGGATTGCGGTCGTTTCCGAAACCTGCTGCACCTGCGTGACCTGCGCGGACACGACGCTCGTGCCACCCGTCTGGCACAGGCTCGAGTCGTAATCGAAAAAGAACGACGCATCGGACTGCACGCGCGTCTGGCACGACAGCATCTTGCGCTGGGCCAGGTCCTCGGCCGAGAGCGTTTCCTCGTCGACATAGTCCTGGCTGTAGCTGCCTGATTCGCAGCGCCCCTGACAGGTGCCGCAGACGCCCTCGCGGCAGTCGAGCGGGATGCTTACGCCGTTACGAAGCGCCGCATCGAGCAGGATCTCGTTCGGCCGGACGTCGAAGAATAGGGTCTTGCCGTCGGCAAAACTGAAGGCGACCTTGTGGCTCATGATGACGCACTCCCGCTCACAGATGATAGAAATCGAGCACCGCATTGATGCGGTCGTTGAGCAGCAGCACATGCTTGCGCACGATCTTCCAGCTCTCGCGTTCGGCACGCAGGTGATAGGTCACTGGGCCGAAGAAATGCCCGGCCTCGCCATGGCGCGTATAGAACGTCGCCCAGTTGGCCTTGACTTCGAGCAAGCCGCCTTCGAGCTCAGCGATCCGCACGTTGCTGACCTGATGCATCGTGCGCGGCAGCGGCGTGGAGGCCGCCGACTTGCCCGTGCGTAACCGGAAGACGCGATCCTCAAGGCCGGAACGGTTCGAATAGTAGATCAGCGACATGCCGCGTTTCGGGTCCGTCGTGTATGCGTGCTCGGAATCCCACTGTGGCACATGGAACTCGCTCGCCTCGTCGAAGAGGTCCAGGTACTCGTCCCAGCGCTGGGCGTCGCAAAGCTCGGCCTTGCGATAAAGAAACTGCTCGATGGAATGTTGGAACTGTTTCATGGTTCAACCCTCGTTCGTGGCGTTCGACTGCCTGGCGAGACCCTTCAGAAGGAACTCGCGCCATGCGCCCTGCTGATTGACATACAGGCCCTCGTGCGTGAGCTCGGTGCCGCTTAGCACGGGCTCGATGCCGAGGAGCCGCGTGTTGGCCGTCTCTCCCTCAACCCACTTGTGGTGGCCGCGCGAGATGTCGCTCCAGCGTTCGAGCCGCGCCTGGAAGCCGCGCTGCTGCTCGCGGAACTCGACGAGATCGTCCGGCGTGCCCATGCCCGACACGTTGAAGAAATCCTCGAACTGGCGGATGCGGCTCTCGCGATCCTGATCGGACTCGCCTTTCACGCCGATGCACTGGCTGATGATTTCGGTCTTGTTCCAGGCCACCGGGCGCACGATGCGCAGCTGGGAGCTGATCTGGTCCATGAAGAACATGCTCGGGTAGATGTTGAGGTTGCGCAGGCGGTGCATCATCCACTCGGCCTTCTGGGGTCCGTGAGCCTCGACGAGGCGCGGCATCACGCTCGCGTAGCCGGGGCGCACGGCCGGGTTCGGCATGTCGCTGAAGAGCAGGCTATGGCCGTTCCTGAACGAGAACCAGCCGTCGTCGGTCTCGGCATCGCCGGCGCCGAGCTTGCTGTAGTCAAGCGTGTCGCTGGCGGCCTCGCCCTTTTGCGCGTTGGATTCCTGGCGATGCTTGACCGTGGACACGTAGTTGTAGTGCACGGTGCTCACGTGATAGCCGTCGAGACCGTTCTCGTTCTGCAGCTTCCAGTTGCCGTCGTAGGTATACGCGGACTTGCCCTGCAGCACCTCCAGTTCGCCGGTCGGCGACTGCGCGACGATCATGTCGAAAAAGATGCGTGCGTCGCCCAGATACGCCTCGAGCGTATCGGTGCCGTCCACGTCGAGGCTCACGAACACGAAGCCCTTGTAGCTTGCGATGCGGGCTTTCTTCAGGCCGCGCGTGGACTTGTCGAAATCCTCGCAATACTCGCCCGGCGCCTTGACCTTGACGAGCCGCCCGTCGCTCTTGTAGCACCATGCGTGGAACGGGCACGTGAACGTCGACTGATTGCCCTTGCTCATGCGCGTGAGGGTGGCGCCGCGGTGCTGGCACGCATTGATCATCGCGTTCAGCTCGCCGTTGCCGTCGCGAGAGATGATCAACGGTTGGCGGCCCACGCGCATCGTCATGTAATCGTGCAACTTCGGGATCTCGCTCTCGTGACACGCGTAGATCCAGTTCTTCTCGAAGATAAACTCCATCTCAAGCTCGAACAGCTCCGGCTCGGTGTACATCTCCCTCGCGATCCGGTACACGCCTTCAGCGGGGCGAAAATCCAGGCAGCCGTCCACGAATTCCTGCCACTGTGATGGGTTTCTGGTAGTGCTCACGGTATGTCTCCTCCTGCCGTTTCACGGCGTTGCAATTGATTGCCGACAAGAGGCATTGAATACGTGATCGGAGGCCGGAGCTATCCGGCTACTCGACATTCGCTATCCGCTTTTTTTGGGTCCGGGATGACGCACCTTTCCTGCGGCCGCGTTCGCGTTCGGCTTGGGGCCGCGGTATGCTGACGTCGACTTGCTCCTCGGAACCGGAGCGAACGTAGATTGAATCGATGCGAGTCAACAAATTCAAATGACTACAACTACAACAGATATCGTCATTATTGGTTCAGGGATGGGGGGCGCCACTGCGGCGCTCGGTCTTGCCCCGACGGGGGCGAACATCACCATTCTCGAGCGAGGACTGCCGATCCCGGCAAGCGCGGCGAATCGCGATGCGCGCGCGGTGTATCAGCGCAACCACTTCAAGTGAGACGGTGCCTGGTATCTGCCTGACGGCGAAGCCATCGCTGCCGGTAACCGCTTCTGCCACGGCGGTATGACGAAGTTCTATGGCGGTGTCCTGTATCGTTTCCGTGAACGCGACTTTGATGGTGTGTCCTATTCTGAAGGCGACGCTCTCGCATGGCCCATTCGATACGCCGAACTGGAGCCGTGGTATGAACGGGCCGAGCATATGTATCGGGTTCGCGGCGATGCCTCGCAAGACCCTACCGAACCACCACGTAAATCCAGTCTGCCGTACCCGCCCGTTCCTGACGAAAAAGCGATCGCCTTGGCCCGCAGGCGTTTTGAAGCCATTGGCCTTCACCCTAGTGCGCTACCGCTGGGTATCGATCTCAAGACGTGGCTCGAGCATGGCAATACCGGGTGGGACGGCTTTCCGGACGCCCGGGAAGGCAAGATGGATGCCGAGAATTGCGCTTTGCTCCCCGCGCTTCGCTATCCCAACGTCGGAATCAGGAGCGGCGCTATAGTCCAGAGAGTGCTGTTTTCCGAATTCGGCTCTGCAGATGGAGCAGTTCTGACGCAAACGTAATTGGCTACCGTTGCGTATAAGCCGGAGGTGCATCAACATGGCGCTGAGCGAGAAATGGACTGCGCACGCGAGCCTCGGTAACGCCGAGCACCTCAGGCTAAAGACCTCGAGAAGAGACCTGGAGAACAACATGCGACTAGCGCACATGGCTATGTGGACGCGCGACATCATTGGTGCCGCCGACTTCTGGCAGCGTTATTTCAATGCCGAAGTCGGACCACTTTATCGAAGCGCACGCCGCGTTGGTTTTACATCTTGCTTCATCCGCCTGGCAGCGGATCAGCTTCAGATTGAACTGATGAGCGCGCCTTGGGTTGAGGAAAAATCAGCCGATGAATGCCTCGGATGGGACCATATTGCCATTTCTCCTGGTAGCGCCGACGCGGTCGATGCGCTGGCAAAGCGTTGCGGAACAGATGGCATCCTGTTATCGGCACCCAGGCTAACTGGGGATGGCTTCTACGAGGCGGTGATCGTGGCCCCCGATGGCACGCGAGTCGAAATCACCAGTTGACTACGCACGGCCGGATCGCCGATACATAGGCGAACAAAGGGCCATCCACTACCCATAACGTGCCTCAGTCGTCGCGACGATTCAACCGTCCGTTGACCAAGCTCGCCCCTGCGCGCAGAGCTTCGCATTCGAATAACAACTCGCCGACTTGAGGGCTTTCGTCGGATGTTCGTCAGGGTTACCCCGTAAACCGACACCAAACCTTCGCACACTGACGCAGCAACTGCGTCGCTGTGCTGCACCCCGGTGCGCATACGAACTATCAGATCCCGATTTTGGCAACGTACACTGCACTCTCTCGCGGTGCATGGCCGCGCAAACGTTCCCCAAGCGTCGATTTTGCTCTACTCGGGCAACTCGAGCTTGGACGCTCGAAGAGGGATTGCATCGTTTTCGACATAGCTTCCCAGGCGCGCGTGACAGGTCGAACAGTACCGCACATAACGCGCGTTTCCATGGTGTTCCCGTACCCTATGCGACTCTCGCCGCGACCGACTCGCCTGTTAAAGACACTAACGCCGCAGACCACGCCAAGAGCCATCCGAATGCAATAGCGCGTAAGTAAATCTGAGTCCGTTGCTTCAACGCCCGAGAGTTTCCACTAACACAACAAGCTTGACGCGCGCACGTCTATATCTCGCTGCTTCTTATGGGCGTGATAAAACAGATGAGTCATTGAGATGTACTACGAGGAGGTTTTGAGGACATGGAGAGTATCGCAACTCGCGTAACACACGAAGAGACGGGGTACACAAGTCAATCGGCTGACGCCGAGTATTCGACGGGCCTGAACCGCGCATTGAGTGTTAGCGACCTCATCGCATACGGCATGGTCTACATGCTACCCATCTCGCCGTTTGCAATGTTCGGCATTATCGCAAGTGTCGGCAATGGCATGGTGCCGTTGATTTATATCCTCAGCGTGATCGCCATGGGCTTCACGGCACGCAGTTATCAGGTGCTGAGCAAGGAATTTCCGAATGCGGGTTCGGCGTACACGTACGCACGGCATGGCATCGGCGAAGCAGCGGGCTTCTTCGCGGGCTGGTTGCTGTTCCTCGACTACATCATTAGCCCCGGCCTGCTGGCAATTATCAGCGCCGCTGCCATGAACAGCTTCATACCCGAAATCCCGCGTTGGACGTGGATTCTCGGGTTCATCGGAACCGGCACGCTCCTCAACCTCGTCGGTGTCTCGGTTACAGCCAAAACGAACCGCATCTTCCTCATCATCATGATGGCGGTGCTCGCAGTCTTTCTCGGTGCGGGTCTCTACGCCCTCTATTCAGGCAAGGGTCACGGCGGCCTGACCCTCGGCGCTATCTACAATCCCCATTCCTTCACATGGGGCGCCGCGGGCAGCGGTATCCTCGTTGCGTCACTGAACTTCCTGGGGTTTGACGCCATAACGACACTGGGTGAAGAAGTGCGCCCAAAGCAGAAGCACCTGCTCGGCTTCGCCGGGATGGCTACGTTGGGGATCATGGCGGTTCTCTTTGTTGTGCAAACCTGGGTTGCCGCCGACCTTGCGCCGGGCGCACATATTCTTTCACCCGACACCGCGTTCTACGATATCTCCCGGTACGCTGGAGGCAATTGGCTCTTCGGCCTCACGTCCATCGGCACGGCTCTGGCGTTCGGCATTCCTTGTACGATTGTTTCGCAGCTAGCCATTGCGCGGATCATTTATGCGATGGGTCGAGACCGCCAACTGCCGCACGTATTTGCCCGCGTGAGCACCAAAAGTCAGCAACCGTACGTTGCCAATCTCTTCGTGGCGGCTGTGTCTCTCGTGGTGTCTCTCGCGTTCCAGGACCACCTCGACGAGCTTGCACTCTTCCAGAATTTCGGCGCGCTGTCGGCGTTCATGCTTGTCAACATATCCCTGATTGGATACTTCTGGTTCAAAAATGGCTCGCGCAACATCCTCTCGCATATGGTGCTGCCTCTGGTCGGTCTGGCCATCATCGTCGCCTTGATGTCGTCGATGCGAATCGCAACATTGCAGATGGGCGTGACATGGCTTGCGCTTGGACTGGTCTATTTCCTTTTCATGCGATGTGCCCTGGGTCGCAAGGTCGCTATCGAAGTTTGATGGCTTCGACGCGGACGCTACGCTACCTGATCGCGACAGGCGCGAGCGTTCTCTTACAGGAGCGCTGCGTACACACCGTCACGAACCTCCTGAGGAAAACGCCCTCCCGCGCCCTCCCACGTAGTATTGGTCATCGATACGACCGTAAGCCCGGCAGCCCGGTCGAAGAACCAGTTATGTCCTGATGATCGGCGTCGTGACGTGACCGCTGTGTGTTGATGCCTAGATTACTCGCGACGCGCCTCTCTCGGGTTCCAGAAATTATGTATTCGGTCGAAAACTACCTTCAGTTTGCAAACTCAGCGCTAGACGAAACGGGTCCTATTGGCATGCGCTATTTCAGGCAGTCAATCGATATCGTGCAGAAGACCGACGCCAGCCCTGTAACAATTGCAGACATAGAGATCGAGGCACTGATTCGCCAACGGATTGCACATGCCTACCCATCGCACGGCATTCTTGGAGAAGAGCAGGACTCCGTTAATCTGTCGGCGAAGCTTTGCTGGGTGATCGATCCAATCGACGGCACAAAGAGTTTTATCAGTGGCATGCCTCTGTGGGGCACGCTTCTCGCATTGCTCAAGGACTCGTGTCCGGCCTTTGGTATCGTAGATGTCCCGGCGCTTGGCGAGCGCTACGTCAGCACGCCGGAACGCGGAACAGAGCGCAATGGGAAATCAATCAGGACGAGTCAATGCGATGAACTGCGTAATTGCAACATGTTCGCAACCTCGCCGGACATGTTCAGTTCTACGGAATTACAGATATTCGATTCACTAAGCCGCAAGGCGCGATTCAGGAGATTCGGTGGCGATTGCTATAACTACGCAATGCTCGCAGCCGGGAAAATTGACGCTGTCATCGAAGCGGGTCTCAACCCCTACGACTATCTTCCCGTCGCGCCCATTGTGACTGGTGCCGGTGGCGTTATGACTGATTGGAACGGTAATGCGTTGACGCCATCGAGCGATGGTCGTGTCATCGCCGCTGCAACTCCGGCGCTGCACCGCGCTCTGCTCGAAGAAACGGTCAAGCTCCATCAGACCAACATCTAGATACGGCGCCTGGGCGCGGCATCCACGTTCAGAGCCTCAGCGACGGACGTTTGCTCTCTCACTCAGCGTGCGTAACTTCAAGGAGCGCCCTTAGCTCGCGCACCGGTCGCATAGCAACCGGTGCACAATCTATCGATTCTCATCGAAGCCAAGTCTCAGCGTAAAACGCACCAATTGCCCATTACCGGACCGTCGCAGCCGACACAGGCGCTGCCTTGCCGTAGGGGACGTCGATGTTACCGAGACGCCGCAGGCGGATGTTTGCCTGCTCCGCATGCCCCGAGAAGCCTTCAAGAATGCACAGGCGTGAGCAGTACTCGCCCACGAGCACGGATGCTTCGTCGGTCAGGATGCGCTGATAGGTGCACGTCTTCAGGAACTTGCCCACCCACAGGCCGCCGGTGAAGCGCGCGGCGCGCGACGTCGGTAGCGTGTGGTTCGTGCCGATCACTTTGTCCCCATACGCGACGTTAGTCCGGGCGCCGAGGAACAGCGCGCCGTAGTTACGCAGACGGTTCAGGAAGAAGTCCGGGTCACGCGTCATCACTTGCACATGCTCTGATGCGACGCGGTCCGATTCGCGAATCACTTCCTCGTCGTTCTCGCAAATGATGACTTCGCCGTAGCCTTCCCACGCTGCGCGCGCAATTTCGGCCGTATCGAGTTGGTTCAGCAATCGCTCGACTTCCGCGAGCGTCTTTTCGCCGAGTTCCTTCGAGGTCGTAATGAGCACCGCCGGCGAGGTCGGGCCGTGTTCGGCCTGGCCAAGCAGGTCGGTCGCGATGAGCTCAGCATCCACCGAGTCATCTGCAATGATCATCGTTTCGGTTGGGCCCGCGACAAGGTCAATGCCAACCTGACCAAACAGCTGGCGCTTCGCTTCCGCGACGTACGCGTTGCCGGGACCAACGATGACATCCACTTGCGGAAACTCGCCAATGCCCAAAGCCATTGCGGTCACGGCTTGCACGCCGCCGATGCAGTAAATCTCATCAGCACCGGCGAGATGGATTGCAGCGATAACGGGTGCGCTCGGACGGCCCTCAAAGGGGGGCGACGTCGCGATAACGCGGTCCACACCGGCGACCTTCGCTGTCACGATGCCCATGTGCGCCGAGGCGACCAGCGGGTACTTGCCGCTAGGGATGTAGCACCCGACAGTTTGAACAGGAATATTCTTATGGCCAAGGATGACACCCGGCAGCGTTTCGACTTCAATGTCACGCATTGACGACAGTTGATGGCTCGCAAAATTACGAACCTGTTCTTGCGCGAATTTGATATCCGCGATTTCCTGCTCAGTCAGCTCGGCAATGCAAGCGTCGATTTGCTCTTGCGTGAGACGAAACTGTGTCGGATTCCACTTGTCGAATTTCGCGGAGTATTCGTGCAGTGCTTCATCCTCGCGTGCTGAGATGTCGGTAATCATCTCTTCGACAATGCGGCGGACCTGCTTGGTGTCAGCTTCGCCAGTGGGTTGCGTGGTAGCCGACTTCAGAAAAAACGACATGATTGCCCCTTATGATACAAACTCAGGAATTGAGCGGATTCTTCAACGAGAAAATTCTTACGTAGCTAAGACTCTGTTTGCAGAGTCCAAATGCATTTCGTGGGAAAGCGCGTCACTTTTCAGCGCGAAGCCAGTATCAGTCGAGAAAAACGACAACTCAATTTCGCGAGATGCCTCCAGGATGACGCACTGTGACGCTTTCCTGGGTTTGCGCGCTTTCTACGCCCACACACCAAAATCAACCTCTTGTATTCGCAACAAGGATAAGTTCGTTGAACCGGCGGCCAGGGGTGCCGACGTTCACGCATCAGGTCAACCGTGGAGACGAAAGCGCGCGTGCCTCGGCCCCTGCGGGCAGGGCTCATGTTGCGGACGGTTGTTATGCTGCGTGGAACTGCAAGTCTCCCAGTCCGACTGCCGCGTCGGTCTCATGCCTCGCAATCATCACCTCGACGAGAGCCGGCCCGGTGCTATCGAGCGCACGTCGGAATGCTCCCTCCAGTTGGGAGGCATGCTCTACACGCCAGGCATCAAGACCAAAGCTTCGTGCAATTTCTGCGAATGCGAGGGAGTAAGGGCGTCCGTCCGGCAAGGAAAATTCGCCCATACTCGGCCGCACACCGGATGACCCAACTGCACCGGATACAAACTCTGGCCCACTTTGATTGAAGACTACGAAAACCACAGGAATGCTATGCATGACGCTGACCGCCATTTCCTGCATCGACTGGAGAAAATCGCAATCTTCAACCACACACACAACTTGCCTCGCAGGCATCGCGAGCTTTGCACCGATAGCAGCGGGCACGGCCCAACCGCCCGCACCCGATCCTCCCAGAGACAGGAAGGTACGCGGAACATAGACTGCGAAATGCTCTCGCGCTATGTGCGTAACAGCGCCGGATCCAATGACAGCAATGGCATCGCGGTGCAGCACTTTGCGCAGTTCGAGAAAGGGGCGCGGCGCGCGAATCAAGGTTTCGTGCGCTCCCGACTTGCGGGCGACCGAACTGCGCCACTGTCCGCGCAGCTCGCGCATGAGTTCAATGAATGCCTGTCGACGAGCGCCCGTGGCTCGCTTCAGCTTTCCGTTCAGCGCCGACTTGAGATCAATCAGCGCGCTTTTCGCGTCCGCGACAACACCAACCTCGACCGCACAGTGCTTTCCGATTTCGTCCCGCTCAACGTCAATTTGTATCAGCTTCTTACTGGCTAGCTCGGCCGCGCTGAACCCATCGCCATTGACGTCGGATAAGTCCGATAGACGGCTGCCTACCGCCACAACGACATCGGCCTTGCGCAGGAGCGCAATTCCGCAGGAACTCCCCATCGAACCCACGGACCCGGCGTTCAGGTCGTGGTCGTGAGGAATCGCTCCAATGCCATTGCCTGCGACTAGCACAGGCGCTGAAAGCGCCTCAGCCAATGCGTTGAGTTCGTATGTCGCATCGGCCGCCACAACTCCGCCACCCGCGAGAAAGATCGGACGCTCTGCGCGGGCAAGAATATTCGCTGCCTGCTCTATGACCGCAGGGTCTCCTCGCAGGCTGCCCTGCGCGAGCCGGTTCTGGGGCGATTCGGAGCTCACATGGTCGATGTACTTTTGAATTTCAAGCGGGACTTCGAGGTGGACTGGACCAGGTCTGACGCCCAGCACGCCGTTGAAAGCACGATGGATTGCCTGTGGCAATTCGGAGAAACCGCGCACTTTCCACGACTGCTTCAGGCTGCCAGACGCCGCATCTTTGCACCACTCCAAGCCAGGCCATATGGAACCGGCCGACGCTGCATTTGCGTCACCGCTCGCCCGGTCCCCGGTGACGAGAAGCACCCCACACGAATCAGACAAGCAGTTGGCAAGCGCTGCGGCGGCGGTAAAGATTCCGGTCGTCGCAGGAAGAACAACCGCCATCGCGCTGCCACACGCACGGAAGTATCCGTCCGCCATGTGCACCGCACTCTGCTCGTTCACGACCCTGATAAACGGAATGCCGGTTCCTGGCGAATTGAGACCCTCGAGAACCGCGCTGTTTCCGTAGCCACGCACGCCAGCGACGTATCGCACCCCGTACGCGCGCAACTCCTTCGCGATGACCTGCCCGCCCGTTAACTTCACTCGATACTCCCGATATTTTGATGCGCAAAACGCTGCCTGACATTGACGGTAGCCTCTCGCGCACCAGTATTCGCCGTAAAAAAAACCAACTCAATTGCGCACTTATCGGATTTGCGACGCACTCCGACGCACTGTGTCCAGCACGAACGTCGGACGGCCTGCGCAATTTCACCGCGAGGTCTTCTTCGCGCGAGGACGGTCAGCGACGTTGATGGCAGCATGATTCTTTGCCTCACTCAGCCACGCACGGCGCCGCTCAGCGAGAAACCACCCTTGAAAAATCGCGACATCAAGAAGTAGAGGACGATGACCGGCACCGAGTACAGAATGGAGAAAGCAGCAATCTGTCCATACCGGATCGTTGCGGAGCCAATGAAGCTGTAAATGGCGATCGGCGCGGGTTGGCTCGATTGGTCCGCAATCAGCACAATTGGAATGAGAAAGTTGCCCCACGCATTCACGAAGCTAAAGATGGCCGCGGATGCAATGCCGGGCATGGCCAGCGGAACGATGATCGAGCGAAGAATGCGGAAGGTGCCCGCCTGCTCCATGCACGCCGCTTCTTCAAGGTCACGCGGAATCGCGTCAATGGTGTTCTTGATGAGATAGATGGCGAACGGGAGCGACGTGACGCCCAACAGTATCGCTGTCGGCACCATAGAGAGCATGTCGAACTTCGCGAACATCTTGTAGACCGGGACGATGAGAATCGTGACAGGCACGCCTGAGAGGAACAGGATGCCCAGCAGAATCGGCCCTTTCCATGGAATGCGGTGGCGCGAGAACGAGTACGCAGCCAGGATTCCCGCACCCGTCGAAACCGCTGACGCTATCGTCGATACGACCACACTGTTCCAGAGTGCTTGTGCATTCCCTTCCGCCAGTGCGTCCACGAAATTGTCCAGCGTGAGCGTAGGCAGCTGAATCTGCCAACCCGCGTGCTTGTCGAACGCACCCGCCACAAGCCATAACACTGGGATGACGAAGTACGCTCCGATGAGCAACAGGATAATGTTGGCGAAGAGCTTGCCCGACACCGGCTCGGCTCGGCGCTTGACGCGCCCTGCGGGATGCGTGGAGTCTCCCGTCATCTTCTGAGCAGACAGTTCCATTCTGTGTTCCTTCATGAGGCTAATTCAACAGGTTAGGCGGAAAGGGCCTTCAGCTTGCTCTTTCGAACCTGCCCTGGGCGATATTGACGAGCGATCAGTACGAAAGCCAAGCCCAATGCCGACGAGAGCAGCACGATCACGTTACCGAGCAACGCGCTGTAACCCAGCCGATGGAACTTGAAGCCCTGCAGGTACGAATAGATTGGCAGGATGTTGGTCTGATTGTCGGGGCCGCCACCCGTCATCAAATAGACGAGGGTGAAATTTGCGAACGTCAGGAGTGTCATCAGGAGCGCCGACATCAAGATCGTCGGCTTGAGCAGCGGTAAGGTCAGGCGGAACAGTCGCTGAGCGGCACTCGAGTTCTCAAGAATCGCTGCCTCGACCATCTCGGTCGGGATGCTCCTCAGCGCCGCGGAGAACATGATCATCGACAAGCCGGCGAGCGACCAGACATTGGCAATGGACACGATCAGCATCGGGTAGGTGTAGAGCAGGTCGTGGTTTGCGTCGCCCAGGAGGCGCGGGAAGGTGCCGCCGCTCGTCGTAGCCGCGTACCAGATGACCGCGATCGTAATAGGCGGCAGGTTCCACGCGAGAATAGCCAACCCCGACACAGCTCTGCCCAGCACCCCGCTCGCCTTTTGCATCAGCAGCGCCATTGCGAGCCCTAGGATCGTCGAACCAAACGCACCCGAGCCGACCACAAACACCACCGTTTGCCAGAGCGAGCTAGAGAAAACGTCATCGGCGAGGAGCGCCCGGACATTCTGAAGTCCCGTAAACCAGTAGTTGACTGCGTGCGGTCCGATTAGCTGCAGATTGGTGAATCCCAGGTAGACTGCGTAGACAATAGGAAGCGCTAGCAGCGATAGCAGGAGGATAGCCGCCGGCGCCAGCAGTACGAGGCTCACCGGGCGAAACGTGGTTTGATTCATTATCAGAAATCTCCAGAACGTTCGCTGGCCGCCGCCATCAGCAGCCAGCGAACCGCACCGACTATCGCGCGGCCATCAACTTGTCGTTACCAAGCTGGTTTGACAGCTCGCTCTTCATCATGCGGACCGCGTCGTCCACGCTCATCGTCGGCTTCAGCACGAGTGCCTCGGTCGCTGCTTCGAACGCATGCGCCCAGACCGGATAGTCGGGGTCAGCCGGCACACTCTTCGCCACCGCGAGCAGCTTGCCAAACTGCTCCTGATACGGCGGCGCAAGTTCGGTGTATTGCTTGTCCGTCCAGTAGCTTCGCTGCGCCGGAACCAGGCCGGTCCAGTTCGCACCATCAATGGCGTTCTGCTTTCCAACGATCACCTGAACGAGTTGCCACGCGAGGTCCGGATGGGCGCTTTTCTTATAGATGGATACGTCCCATCCGCCAAATGCACTGGCGTAGCCCACGCCACCACCCGACACAGTCGGAAGCGGCGCGAAACCAACGGACTTCGCCGCATCTGGCCAACACGGGGAACACATCGACTTGCTCCAGGCGGCCGGAACATAGTTGCCTACCAGGGCAATGCCGATGTGATGCTTGGGGAACTCAGGCGTGGCGAGCGCCGGCGAGTTTGCGTTCAGAATCAGCGAAGACGGCGCGAGAAGCCCTTCAGCCGAAGCCTGGCGATAGAAGTTCAGAACTTCGCGAATGCCCTTCGTATCCACCGCCCACTTGCCGGACGCATCCTTGATGGTCGGATCACTCGATGCCATCAAGAGGTTGGCTGCCCCCAGAACGAGCGCGGACGTGCCACCGGCAGGACCCGTAATCGCCCACAACGGCCAGACACCTGGGTCGCTCTTTTTGATCTTGCGTGCTGCATCGAATACGTCTTGCCAGTTTTTGGGCTTCCAGTCAGCCGGAAGGCCGGCCTTCGCAAAGACTTGACGGTCATAGAGCAGGCCCGACGTGTTCACGCCCTGGCTGACGCCGATGACATCCTTCCCCGCGGTCGATTCCTGCTTGACCGCATCAGGCACGTCCTTCCACCACGCTGCATTTGCCACGTACTGGTTGAGCGGCAAGAGATAGCCGCTCGCGGCCCACTGCGCCATCTCCTGGGCCGGCAATTGCGCGACATCAGGAGCGGCACCTGGGTTGCCATAGGACATGCTGACCTTAGTAACAATGTCATCAAAGCCGCCCGGAATCGGAACCAGCTGAACCGTGACCCCAGGATGGGACTTTTCGAAATCGGTCTTGATATCACCCCAGAATTTCTTCGTGAGCTCCGGCGTCACCATCACATACTCGGACCCGTAAGCGAGTTTAAGCACGGTATCCGCATGAGCTACGTTGCAAAGCAACGAACCAGCGGTCAACATCGCTGACGCCACTGCGACCAATTTCTTGCTGCTGTGAGTAAAACAACGCATTGCTGGACTCCTGATGTCTATTGTTAAATTGAACCTGTGCTTCCACTCAGAACTAGTGCCGGAGGCTCTTACCGGTGTCGGCGTCGAAGTAGTGAAGGTCTGCGGGGTCAAAAACGAGGTCCACCTGCTCGCCGAGTGCTACCGGTGAGAAACTGGGGAATCGCGCATCAACCACCGAGCCGTTAATCGCAACCCGCACGAAGTTCTCCGACCCAGTCGTCTCGATTCCCTCCACAACGCCGGATGTCCGGACACCGCATCGTGCGGGCGCATCCTTGACCCAATGGAGGTCGTCCGGGCGAATGCCCACTTCGATTCTCGAAGGCAACGACCCGTTGAATTCAACGCGCTGAGCCGGTGGAAGACGGAACTTCGCACCAAGGGAGTGACAATCTGCGTCTGATGTTGCGAGGCTGATTTCGCTGGGCGCAATGTTCATCCGCGGAGAACCGATAAACGTTGCGACATATCGGTCCACGGGGCGTCGGTAGAGGCGCTCAGGCGTATCAATCTGGAGGAGCTTGCCGCCCGAAAACACTGCGATGCGGTGCCCCATGGACATCGCCTCAACCTGGTCATGGGTGACGTACACCATCGTCGTGCCGAGCCGGCGCTGCAAGTCGGAGATTTCGCTGCGCATGTGAGTGCGCAACGCAGCATCGAGATTCGAGAGTGGCTCATCAAGCAGGAAAAGTCGGGGCTCACGAATCATCGCGCGGCCGAGCGCAACACGCTGCCGTTGCCCACCGGAGAGTTCAGCGGGGCTTCGCGCGAGAAGGTTTTCGAGTTTCAACATCGCAGCGACCTCACGGATGCGCTTCTCGATTTCCTTGGGGTTCGACTTGCGCACCTCCATCCCGAATGCGAGGTTCTTGTAAATCGACATGTGCGGGTAAAGCGCGTAGCTCTGGAAAACCATCGCGATGTCGCGCTGACCGGGAGGCAAGGACGTCACATCCTTGTCCCCAATCGAGATGCGACCGTCCGTAGTGCTCTCGAGGCCGGCCAACATGCGCAGGGTCGTTGATTTTCCACACCCAGAAGGTCCGACGAAAACGAGAAACTCTCCGTCTTCGACATCCAGGTTGAGGTCCGATACAACGTTGGTTTCGCCGAACGTCTTGTAGACGTGCTCGAATTTAATCGATGCCATTGCGTTGGTTCCGCTTAAGAGAGTGGAATGATGCGAACCTCACCCTTGGGCCCGTAGAACGGGAAGGCGTCCTGAAGGGCTGAACATTGGGAATCGGTTCAATGTGAACGCAGTTTCGGCATCCAAAAAGCTGCTCTCAATTTCGCAACCCCGCCAAACCTGACGCAAACTGACGCAATGAATTTCGGCAGTTGGTGCAGCACTGCGTGCGCACCCTTTCATGTCAACTGTACGAGCCCGTCTGGAACAGGCCACGCCTTTCAACCCACACGCGCCCCACGCCAAAGCTGGGCAAGTAAAGTGCGAATAGGATTAACCCGTACTCGATGCGCTGCAAGCCAACGCCGCGATAACGCGAGCTGATGCACTCCTGCATCACGCGGGTCGCCCGCGCCGGCCAAAGGTGACTTGAATCAGGCCCGGTGACCCCGCAAGGCCTGGTGGCCGCAGTGCCACCGCTGCGAATTCGATTTCAGCGCTCGAAAAAAAGCGCAGGGCCTAAGCCCTGCGCCAAGAGGCTAGTAGGAGCCTCACGCATGGTAAAACTTGAGCACGTCTCGACGACGCCCCCCCGGGTCAAATCAGGCAGCTGTATTGCGCGCCGGCAACTGGACAACCGTGGTCGAGTTTCCCGCCTTCCTGTCCTCCTTGATCATGCGACTCGCCTTTTCAGCAATCATGACCGTGGGCGAGTTCGTGTTACCGGAGGTGATCGTTGGCATGATCGATGCGTCAACAACGCGCAGACCGTCAACCCCGAAGACACGCAGGCGCGAGTCGACAACCGCCCCTGCCTCGCCCTTTCGACCCATCCGGCAGGTTCCCACCGGGTGAAAAATCGTCGTACCCACATCCCCTGCGGCGCGAATGAGTTCCTCGTCGGTCTGGTATTGCTCCCCTGGCAGAATCTCCTGAGGTTCGTACTTCTGGAGGCTCCGGGCAGAGACGATACGACGCGTGTATCTGAGTGCATTCACCGCGACCATCTTGTCGTACTCAGTAGACAGATAGTTCGGCGCAATGGTGGGCTGTATCGATGCATCGCGCGATTTGATGTGAATCGCACCCCGTGAGGTCGGTCGCAACTGGCATACCGACGCTGTGAATGCATCGAAACTGTGTAACGGTTCGCCGAATTTCTCAAGCGAAAGTGGCTGGACGTGATACTGGATATCCGGACGCGCGGTCGACCCGTCCGTCCCCGAGTTCGCGAACACGCCCAGTTGCGATGGTGCCATCGCCATCGGCCCACTACGATTGATGACATACTCCATACCAATCGCAAGCTTGCCCCACCAACGCGCGCTTAGCGTATTGAGCGTCTTCGTACCCGACACCCGATACGCCATACGCAGTTGCAAGTGGTCTTGCAGGTTCTCGCCGACCCCCGCAAGATTGCTCACGACATCAATGCCAAATTGCCTCAGCCGCTCTGCGTTTCCAACCCCTGACAATTCCAGAAGCTTAGGCGAATTGACAGCACCTGCGCTGACGACGATTTCAAGGTTTGCGGTCGCGCTCACGTCCTCTCCATTGACATGGAAGTGCACACCGCTACAACGACCGCCACGAAACGTCAAACGCTGGGTCATCGCGCCTGTCACGACGGTCAGGTTGGGTCGCTTCATCGCATGACGCAGGAACGCTTTAGACGCGTTCCAGCGAACTCCGCTCTTCTGGTTCACATCAAAGTAACCAACGCCTGCGTTGTTGCCACGGTTGAAGTCGTCGGTAAAGGGAATGCCCGTTTCTTGCGCTGCAAGTGAAAATTCTTCGAGAATCTGCCACTTAAGACGCTGCTTTTCGACACGCCACGGCCCTCCTTTGCCGTGAACGTCACTGGCATCGCCATGATAGTCCTCGCTATCGCGAAAGACGGGCAGGACAGACTCCCAGTTCCACGACGAGTCTCCAGTCATACCGGCCCAGCTGTCGTAATCCTCGCGCTGCCCTCTCATGTAAATCATGCCGTTGATCGATGAGCAACCACCGAGGACACGCCCACGCGGATACGACAGCGCACGACCGTTGAGTCCAACCTCCGCATCCGTCTTCATGCACCAATCAGTGCGCGGATTACCAATGCAGTAGAGGTATCCCACCGGTACGTGTATCCAGTGATAGTCATCGACACCACCGGCCTCAAGAAGCAAGACCGAAACGTCAGCGTCTTCGGATAGCCGGCTCGCAAGCACACAGCCAGCTGTTCCTGCACCAACAATAATGTAATCGTAGTGACCTATAGAGCGTCTCGCCCGCTCATCTCCGTGCTTACCTGCCTGCATTACCTCTCCTGATTACATCCGAGCCTGGGACGAGCGCAAACCGGGTCGCCTCGCGCCTGCGTGCTTGTTCGTTAGCGTCGGACTCAACAACTTCACGATCCTCCCGGCGGGCCCGCACACATTGCGCTGGCAGCGGGTCGATTCGAATCTTCGGGAATAGTGCGGGCAAACCGATTTCATTTCCATTCCGCGCCCCTTCGCACAAGTTCGCGAACAAAAACTGCCTTGTGACGCACCTCCTGCTTCAGCATGCGAAGCTTTTTTCCAACGCTGCGAAATTGAGCCCGGATTTATGGCTGCCAACACTTCTTGTCACGCAACGGGTGTCCGAACGCGTTGCTTTCTGCACCCCCCGTATGGCAGTGAACCTAACTAGATCTCTTAAAAAACAGGAGCAGACATGAGGAAACTTAAAGTACTAGCAGCCGCACTGGGTTTGGCAACCTGCCTATGTGCTCACGCACAGAGCAGCGTCACGCTTTACGGGATTCTTGACGCCGGGATTGCCTACATCCACAACAGCGGTGGTCAGAGCTCCCAATGGAAAATGTCTACCGGCAACATCTCTGAGAACGAGTGGGGATTGAAAGGTACGGAGGACCTCGGCGGGGGGATAACTGCGACTTTCGACGTTGAGAGTGGCTTTAACCTGGCTACCGGTGAAATGAACGAGGGCAACCGACTCTTCGGGCGCCAGGCCTGGATAGGTCTCAGTTCACCGACATACGGCACCGTCACGCTCGGTCGTCAGTACGACGCGATGACCGACGTTGTTCAACCGATTACCGGTGACTTTTTCAGCGGCATCTGGGCCACGCCGGGCGATATCGACAACTACGATGACAGTGCTCGCTTCAACAATGCTGTCAAGTGGGTGAGCCCCACATGGGGCGGCGTCGCTCTCGAGGGAATGTATTCGTTCGGCGGTGTCGCAGGTGCCACGGGTTCCGGTCAGGTCTATTCAGGCGGCGCCTCATACTCCGGTAGTCCGGTCTCGGTCGCAGCTGGCTATCTGCATATCAACAACGGCAACGCGACGCTTTCGACGCGCGGCACTTCTGCGTCGGACTCGCTCTTCAACAGCGCAGTCAACTCCGCGTATGCATCGGCGAATTCGATTAGCATCGCACGCGTCGCTGCGCAGACTGTCATCGATCAAGTGACCGTTGGAGCTGCGTACAGTTACTCGGAGTACGTTCCGGATGGTGCATCGACTTTCACTCGATCGGAAAAGTACCAAAACGGTTCGGTGTTCGGCATCTGGCAGGTGACACCGACTTTCCAGACGATTGTGGGCTACAACTACACCAAGTCGACCGGGGACTCGTCCGCCAGTTACCATCAGGCCGATATCGGAGTCGACTATTTCCTGAGCAAGCGCACGGACTTTTACGCTATTGCAGCGTATCAGCACGCCAGCGGACAGAATGGATTGGGCGATGCGCAAGCGGTCATCGGGTCCTATGACGTCAACTCTGGCGCAGACTACCAGGTTCTGGCTGTCGTGGGTGTTCGTCACAAATTCTGACGCATGTTTGGCCTGCCATACGCCATTCCGGGCATGTGGCAGTTTCACATGGGAACGCTAGTCGATGACAGTCTGCAGCATCACCGATTCCCGCTCATCCGTCAGTGTCTGGCAGCAACATGCGACCAGAGCAGCGTTCTTCGCCGCCGGCTTTGCAGTTGCGGTGTGGGCGCCGCTGGTGCCGTTCGTCAAGAACAGGCTGGCAATCGACGAGGCGACTTTGGGTTGCCTTCTTCTATGTCTTGGTGTCGGCTCGATCATTGCGATGATTAGTTCTGGCGGTATCGTCTCCAGGTTCGGCTGTCGGCGCGTCATCAATTCGTCGATGTTGGTCGCTGCGGTGATGCTCAGTCTGCTTGGCTCTGTAGACGGGCTATACCTCACCGGATTAGTGCTCGCAATGTTTGGCGGCGCCATCGGAACGATGGACGTTGCCATGAATGTTCACGCCATTGCTGTTGAGCAAGGCTCAGGACGGCGCATGATGTCAGGCTTTCACGCGCTCTATAGCATCGGCGGCCTCGCGGGCTCAGGAGGCGCAGCGGCGGCGCTCTCAGCCGGTGTTTCACCGGCCGCTACAGCTATCGGCGCCGCATCTTCGCTCATCATTGCGCTCCTCATTTTTGGCCGATATTTTCTGAGCGACAAAAACCAGGTACACGGCTCGTCCCTTGTCTTCCCGCGCGGAAGCTTGCTGCTGCTCGGTAGCATGTGCCTCATGCTGCTGCTGGTCGAGGGTGCGATGCTCGATTGGAGCGCCCTCTTGCTGTCCGGGTCCAAGGCAATGCCGGCAGCACGAGCCGGTATTGGGTACGCGGTCTTCGCAGGCACCATGACAGCAATGAGGCTCATGGGCGACTGGACCGCCGCAAGGTTGGGAGCTCGCCGAGTGGTACGCATGGGAAGCGCTCTCGGTGCCGTCGGCGTCTGCGTGGCGGTCTTCGCGCCCGCCCCCTACCTCACCATCTTCGGCTTCGCACTGATGGGCGTTGGCTGCGCGAACGTAGTCCCGATTCTCTATTCGGCGGCAAGCGCCAACAAGTCCATGCCCTCGGAACACGCCATCGCAGCGACGGCAACACTTGGATACGCTGGCACCTTGACGGGACCCGCGGCCATCGGCTTCATCGCTCACGGTGTTGGCTTGCCTGCAGCCTTCGGGCTCCTGGCGGCCCTGCTCGCAATCGTCTGCCTCGTGTCCAACATTGTCCCCAGGCACGAGCGGACTGAAGCACTCGATTGAAGGTATCGGCGCCCCTTGTGGGGCGGCGAAAGTGCGCCTGGGCGAAACCACTACGCCCTCCTGCGTCACTTTGCGTCAGTTTCGGTGTGGTTGCGAAATTGAGCCGAACTTAATGGACGCAAATACTGGTGGCATCTGCTCAAACCGCGACGGAGTGAAGCAGTCCAAACGCTAACCCCACATACCCTAAGTCATCATGCAAAGAAATCACGACGTTATCGTAATCGGCAGCGGGGTCGGTGGCGGTGCGGTCGCCCGTCGTCTGGCTGAAAACGGGGTTAGCGTCCTGCTGCTCGAACGGGGCGACTGGGTTCCCCGTGAAGCCGATAACTGGAGTGTCGGGTCTGTATTCCACGAGAAGAAATACACTGCACACGACAGTTGGCTGGACGGCCGAGGTGAAGAGTTCCGTCCCAACATCTACTACAACGTCGGTGGCTGTACCAAGTTCTACGGCGGCAGCATGATTCGCTTCCGTGAGGAAGACTTTGGCATGCTCGAGCATGAAGAAGGTACTTCTCCCGCATGGCCGATTAGCTACGCTGACATCGAGCCGTATTACTGCGAAGCGGAATCCATCTTTGACGTCCATGGGGACGACGGGGGTGACCCCAGTGCGCCGTGGCGCAGTAAGCCTTATCCCGCACCTAAGCTCATGTCCGAACCATTGGTTGAGCGGATGGCCGACACGATGCGCCAGCACGGCGCGAATACTTCCGCACTTCCGCTAGCAGTCGACTTCGGTCCGAAGGGGCATTGCATCCGTTGCAAAACCTGCGATGGATTTCCCTGCAAGTTAGGCGCAAAAAACGATGCCGAAACGAGCCTGGTCAGGCCGGCCCTCGAGACCGGTCGCGTCGATATCATCACGAACTGCTATGTGCAAAGACTTCTACTTTCGGCCGATGGCAAACGCATTGAGGGCGTCGAGGTAAAGCGCAATGGGCAAGTCGAGGTTCTCCGCGCAGGCGTTGTCGTCTTGTCGTGCGGGGCAATCAACAGCGTCGCGCTGCTGTTGCGTTCCGCCTGCGATACCGCGCCTGAGGGCGTCGCGAATGGCTCCGGCGTAGTTGGCCGCCATTACATGGCACACAACCAGACGGCATTGATGGGCTTATCGTTCGAGAAGAACGATACGGTCTTCCAGAAGACCCTTGCGCTCAACCAGTATTACTTTGGTGACGGCGAATATCGCTTTCCTCTCGGGCATGCCCAGATGCTCGGCAAACTCCAGGGCGGCATGCTTTCCGCGAATGTGCCATTTTTGCCCAAGATTGTCGGATCCACCATGGCTCAACACAGCATGGACTGGATTGCTTTTTCAGAAGACCTGCCTGACCCCGAGAACCGCGTCGTTCTTCGTGACGGAAAAATCCAGCTCGCGATTAAACGAAACAATCTCAAGCCGCATCATCGTCTCGTTGAGAAACTGACGTCGTTATTAAAGAAGGCGGGTTATCCCATCGTTCTAGTAAAGCCGCTGATTCGGCATTCGACATCGCACCAGTGCGGCACCGTCAAATTTGGCACCGACCCGGCCACAAGTGCTATCGACCCGTACTGCCGCAGTCATCAACACGAAAACCTGTTCGTGGTTGACGCCTCATTCATGCCATCTTCCGCCGCCGTAAATCCGGCGTTGACTATCGTAGCGCAAGCGTTACGCGCTGCTGACCACATGTTGAAACAGGACTTTCGAACGACCTCGCAACACGTTGCCTGACACGCCTGACTCAGGACGTGGAGAGCGGGCCCGTCGAACGTTGCTTAACTGAAAAACAAAAAACGTAAACCGTGCCGCGGCAACGCGCGCATTTGTATCAAATTGCCATACAAAGGAGCGATTCAATGGCTGAAAAAAAGGAAATGACTGGCGGTCAAATCGTCGTCGAATATCTCGTCCGCGAAAAGGTGCCTTACACGTTCGGCATCCCCGGTCACGGCAACACCGCCCTGCTGGACGCATTTGTAGACCGCCGGCAGGAAATCACCCTCGTCCCGGCGATGCATGAACAAGGTGCATCGCACATGGCCGACGGCTTCTATCGCGCGACCGGTCAAATTGCGGCGGTGTGTTCGTCGATCGGCCCGGGTGCCACCAATACGCTCACGGGCGTTGCGACCGCCTTCGCTGATTCGGTTCCGCAACTGCTGATTACAGGCGGTGTGCACACGTACATGAACGGCAAGGGCGTGCTGCAGGAAATCGACCGTCCGCACGGCGATAACTTCCCGCGCATGGCTGAACCGGTCGTCAAGCGCTGGTGGCAGCCGACCCAGGTCGCGCAGATTCCTGGCGTGATGACGCAGGCGTTCAACGTCATGCTCGAAGGCCGCCGTGGTCCCGCACTCATCAACCTGCCGCAAGACCTGCAGGCTGAATCTGCTCTTGTTGAACTGTCGACGCCGCAGACCCATCGCTCGCACGGCCGCCTCCATGGCGACCCGGTCGATATCAGCAAGGCCGCGAAGCTCCTGCTTTCGGCCGAGCGTCCAGTCATCCTCGCCGGCGGCGGTGTGATTGCGGCCGCAGCAACCGAACTGCTCGTTGCTATCGCTGAACACGTCGGCGCAGCGGTCACGACCTCATTCATGGGCAAGGGTTCGATCTCTGAAGATCACCCGCTGTACGCATGGCCCTGCGGTGACCTCGGCTCCATCCCAGGCAACGCGATGACGCGCGAAGCCGATGTCATCCTGTCGGTCGGCTGCCGCTTCAGTGACCGCATCACGTCGTCGTACCGTCCGGGCGTGACGTTCGATATTCCGAAGACCAAGCTCATCCAGGTCGACATCGACGGCTTCGAAATCGGCAAAAACTATCCGGCCGAGGTGGGTATCGTCGGCGACGCCAAGGCAATCCTCTCGGCTCTGCTCGACGAAATGCGCGACCTCGCCAAGCCGCGTGACTATCAGAACGCGCCGCAATTCAAGCGCCTTCAGGGACTCAAAGCAGAATGGCTTGAGCACCTGCGCCCGCTGCGCGAATGCAATCACTCGCCGATGACCGTCTCGCAGGTTCTGTTTGAAGCTCGCAAGGTCCTGCCGCGCAACACCATCGTCGTCACTGATTCGAGCAACCCGCAGAACCAGGTGTTCAACGAGTTCCCAGTCTATGGCGCGAAGCAGCACATCACGCCTGGCGGCTTCTCGGGCATCGGCTTCGCGCTGCCCGCAGCGATTGGTGCAAAGCTGGGCGCACCGAACCAGCCGGTGGTTGCAGTCTGCGGCGATGGTGCCTTCCTGCAAACGGGTCAAGAACTGGCAACGGCTGTGATGATGGGCATTCCGGCGGTTTTCCTCATCATCAACAACGGCGGTTGGGGTGCTATCCGCAACCTGCAACTCAACATGTTCGGCGAAGACCGTGAAATCATCACCGGCTTCAAGACGCCGGACGGATCTCCGTGGTCGGCACACATCGCGAACTTCGCGAAGTCCCTCGGCGCAGAAGGCGAGCGCGTGGATGACCCACGTCAGATCGGCGCCGCATTGCAGCGCGCAATTCAGTCGGGCAAGCCGTATGTTGTCGAAGCGATTTGCTCGATTGAGCGTCCGTATAGCAACATGCACCCGACCGGCTGGTGGGATATCACCGTTCCGGCTTACCTCGGGGGGCTTCGCGACAAGTATGTCGAAGGCCGCGGCTTCTAGATGCTCGTTTAGGAGCACATGAGCGAGAGTGCGGAATCGGCCACGCTATTCCGCACTCTTCACTCCTCATTGCGCGGTCTCGCATCGCACGACAGCCTGACTGCGGCATTGCCTTGCTAGCTCCGTGAATTCCTACTGCTGGGGACTGAGATGGATCGTCGACTTCGACTTGGGATGGTAGGCGGTGGCCAAGGCGGCTACATCGGATGGGTGCATCGACTCGCTGCTCGACTTGACGACTGTTATGAGTTCGTCGCTGGCGCCCTGTCATCGAATGAGAAAAGAGCACAAGAGAGCGGCCGCGCCCTCTTCCTGGACCCATCGCGTATCTATACGGACTACCGAGAGATGGCAACGGCGGAAGCTCAACGTCCGGACGGTATCGATGTGGTCGCGATTGTCACCCCGAATCACCTGCATGCTCCGATCGCAAAAGCATTCCTGGAGGCGGACATTCACGTGATGTGTGACAAGCCACTCGCTTTGTCGTTGGCCGAGGCCATTGAAATGCGCGACCTGGCTCAACGCAAAGACAAGCTGCTTGGCGTGACATACACCTACTCCGGGTATCCGATGACGCGTCACGCCAAGGACCTTGTCGCAGCAGGAGAACTCGGTGAGGTCCGGTTCATCGCCGTGGAATACGTGCAAGACTGGCTGACTGAGCCGGTTGAACTACAGGGAAACAGGCAAGCCGAATGGCGTACTGATCCAAGCCGTACGGGCGCGGGTGGTTGTCTCGGCGATATCGGCACCCATGCGTATCATCTGGCGAGCTTTGTGACCGGAATGCTGCCTGACGAATTGTCGGCCGACGTCGCTTCCATGGTCGCCGGGCGTCGGGTCGATGACCATGTGCAAGCTACGCTCTTTTACCAATCTGGGGCGCGCGGCAACCTCATTGCCAGCCAGATTGCGGCTGGAGAGGGCAACGCACTGCGCCTGCGCGTGTATGGAACCAAGGGCTCAATCAGCTTCGACCAGGAACATCCCGACTTTCTCTGGCACACGCCGCTCAACGGGAACACGATCCGACTGACGAAGGGACGTGCCCATAGCCCGGCTGCCGACCATGCCGCGCGCTTTCCTGCCGGTCATCCCGAGGGTTTCTTCGAGGCGTTCGCTCAGCTTTACCGTGACGCGGCGCTTCAAATTGCGGCCAAGCTCGAAAACAATCCGATTCCGGCCGAAAGCTCCCTGCTGACAGACGTCAACGACGGCGTCGAGGGTATGCGTTTCGTGGAAGCAGCGCTTCGCAGCCATGCCGGCGGTGGCTCGCGAGTGACTATCCGCTGAAGCCCCTGAAATCGACTTGGCAGCCCTTTGTTGCGCCCCTTTTAAGTGAGCACCTTGCGGTGCTCACCATGATTGGGTATGTTGGGGTACGAACAGTGCATGCCGCCGTGAAGGCGTCCCCCCGAAAACCTGGATTGCTGGCAAGCTATGGACCGACCGCAAGACCGCATCAATCTCCAGAAGAACCTCGTGCTTCTTGTCGAGTCCTGTAGCTCAGTTGCCGGCTTATGCCGAAGCCTTGACATCAACCGGCAACAGTTCAACAAGTACCTTGCCGGCCAGCACGCGCCTTCGCACAAGGTGCTTCAGAAGATATCGCGCCACTTCATGATGGAGGTCACTGACCTTTACCGTCAGCCGGCCGATTTCAAACAGTTCTATGAAGGCTTTGAGAGCGAACTGCCAATGGGACTTCGCTCGTCCTCGCAATTTGCTACCTTTCTGCCCTTTGCGAAAGCGTCGGTCGAGCCTCTGCGCGACTATTTAGGCGTTTACTATCGTTACCATAACTCGTCCATCTACAAAGGACGCATCCTTCGATCGGTCACATGCATATATGAGGCCGAGTCAACCATCCAGCACGTCACTGTAGAGCGATTTCCACTGCTGGACGGCAGTGGCAAGACGGGCTATTCGTTCACGTACTACGGCTTCTGCTTCCTGATTGGGGACCGGATTTTCATGGTTGACTTTGAAGGTCAGCAGCAAAACGAACTTACTTTCTCGATATTGACGCCGCAGCACCGTCGGCCTATCCGCTTCTTGTATGGGCTGGTCTCCGGGGTCGCCTCATCCTCCTATCGCCAGCCGTTCTCTACGAGACTCGCGTTCGGTTTCAGCGATAAGGGAAAAATTACGAAGAAGCATTTGCATAATGCGACGGTTCTTTTGCCTAGTGATTCGTCGCTGCCATTAGAAGTCCGGGAATACATGGCTGGTGACAATTCAACAATTGTTTGGGGGGGCGAGGGCTAAAGACCCGGCGCGCCCGCAAGATTGCTAACTATTTCGGCTCACCCGCGTGTCGACAACCGGGCTGCCCAGTAGAGCAACCGCAGAATCCGCCGTATCGGCGAACGCAGACATCTTGCTCATCGGATGCTCGTCAAAGCGACAGCACCAGAGCCATATGGCTACAACCGAAAGAAACAGCGCCACGGTAATTACCACGGCGACTGCACCGAGCGCCGTCTCAGGTACAAGCTGCCTGAACAATTCATAGAGTGACAAGTTACCGGCAAGGGGCAAAGCATCCATCTCTATCCTCCCGAGGGCGCAAAACTGCAACAAGGTGAAAAGGAGTTTCCTACGCTGAAACTCGCCAATCAACTTCGCAATGCGTCGCAGACTTGCGCGAAATGACGCGCCCCAAGTCGAACTTGTTGACCGATTATCCTACCCAGCCAACCCAAACTTTCTGCGCCAGTCTGCGTCACTCCCTCACCGCGTCGCGAACTTGCGCACAACGTTTTGAAGCCAGATACTCTGGGTTAGCAAGGGGCGGACAGTAAACTACCTTCATGCAAGGCTTGATTGAAATGACCGGTAAAGACACGAATTTGCTCGCAGCATTCTGGACTATTGCAGGCGACACGCACCCTGATGACGCAGAATGGATTAGCCCCGACGCCCTTGCGGTGCGAGCTGAGGCCGCCTCCAAAGCTGGCTGGAAGGGGATTGGCTTGAGCCTTGACGATTGCCGCTACAGCGTACAAAAGTACGGTGTAGCGGGAGTTCGTCAAATCCTTAAGGACAACGGCCTCGAGTTCTTTGAACTCGAAATTCTGATGGACTGGTACACGACCGATGGCCGTCGCGAAGCATCGAATCGCGCACGCAGAGAATTCCTGGAATTCGGTGGTGAGCTAGGGATGTGCAATCTGAAAGTCGGAGTCAGCCATCTTGACCTCACTCCTATAAACCAACAGCAGATGGCCGACGAGTTCGCCAAACTCTGCGACGACTTCGATACCATTAACGCTACGGTCGGGCTTGAATTCATGCCGTTTTGCAAGGTCGCAAGTCTCGCAGACGCGCTACCCATCGTCCAAGGCGCCAACCGGGAGAACGGTGGCCTCATCATTGATATCTGGCACGTGGTCCGTAGCGGCACTACCTATGAAAATGTCGCCGCCGTCCCGGCCAACCTTATCAAGGGCGTTGAGCTCAACGACGCGAATGCCAGTGCCATCGGCACGCTGATGAATGACTCGACCTATCATCGCAAGGCTTGTGGCGAGGGCGAGTTCAACAGCCCATCCTTCATCGACGCCGTGAAAAAGGCTGGATTCCACCAGAAGTATTGGGGAGTGGAAATTCTCTCCGACTTCCTTCGCAAGGCGTCCGTCGATGTGCGCGCCCAACACGTATTCGACACGACTATCGCCCAGTTCAGCCCGGCTTGACCTGCAAGCGCGAGGGGACTCGCCCGTTCACACGAGTTTCATCGTGAACGAACGTTACGCGTAAGTCGATGAAGCCCGTATGTTCCTCTCACGGGCTTCATCACGTGCATCAACTGAAGACAAGCGTTTCCAGTTGTCGCTTCATATCCTTCGCCACAACGAAGCTGTTGCCATGCTGTTGCTTCTTGCAGAAGGTCTCACTGCACCACCAGCCGTCGAAGCCTGTCGCTTTCACAGCGTCAGTCCAATCTCGCAGGTTCAACACGCCACTTCCCGTTGGCACATCTCGCAAGACCGTCTCCATAGGTACGCCACCCATGTACGGCAAGGAGTCGCACACATGCACGCCATAAATGTAATCGCGTCCGACTTTCGAAAGTTGCTCTGGCGTTGCTCCCGATGTATAGCAATGCCAGAAGTCGATAACTAGCTTGAGGTTTTCTCGACCGGCTCGCCGCACGACGTCAACCTGCTCTTCAAGGGAGTTGAGCGGAGCCCATGAGAGTGCTTCAAGGTAGACCGTCAAGCCATACTCATGTGCGCGGTCAGCGATTGCGCTCAAATTCTTCACGGTCAGCCTCACCTGGTCTTCGTACCGGTGCTGCAGAAGTCCCGTGTATCGCTTCGAATGCCCCTTTTCGTTGAAGTCCATGACCGCGTGGACGTCCAGTGGTCCCGACACGATCTGCACTCCTTTGGCTCCGATGGCATACGCCAGCATGAAAAGCTCATCCGCCTCCCGGAAGAGATTCTTCTCGGCGCTGCCCTGCCGCTCAACGTCAACAAGAGCCCCAATCCCGTGGACCACCAAGCCGTCCAGCTCGCTGCGCAAGTCATCGACCGAATAGCCAGCATCGAGATAGCTTCGCACTTTGTCCTGCGTTATTTCTACCGCCGTGTAACCGGCGCTTCGCGCGATATCCAGTTCCATCACCAACGTTGAATGCTTCGCGGCAGTAGTGTTGAACGTGATACGGTTTTTCTCGAGAAACACCTTCTACTCCAATCATTGCTGCGGCGCGATAAAGCAAACTAATCTACGCGGGTTCGATTACGCCCCGCTCTCTGTGAGCACGGACGTTGGAAGGGAAAGGCGCCTGCCGCGGATGATGTCCGCGGCCTTCTCGCCAATCATCGTGCAAGCGGCATTCGTGTTGCCCGACGGAATCCGCGGCATCACTGACGCATCTGCGACTCGAAGGTTTTCAATCCCTCGAACCCGTAGCTCGGGGTCGACCACGCTGAGCGCATCGCTGCCCATTCGACACGTCCCGACCGGGTGAAGCGCAGCGCGCGCGTTCTTGCGAAGATATTCTCCTAGCTCCGTGCGGCTCTCGAACTGCTTACCGGGATAATGCTCGCGTTCGATGTACGGTCGGATCGCCGGTTGGCTCATGATTTCCCGACCGATAAGAAATCCTTCGGTCAGCCTGTCAACATCGTGTTGTTCAACCATATAGTTGGGCACAATCCGAGGTGGGTCTGCTGGGTTCGAACTGCGCAGCAACACCTGTCCCCGCGAATGAGGCTGGACATGCTCAAAATTCAGCGTGCACCCCGTTCCGCCCGGAACGCTTTCTGTACCTTCTTCAACGCCTGCGCCCACGATAAAGAAATACTGCAAGTCAGGCGGCAAGTCGGTTTGCGACCCTCGGCAGAAAGCACCTCCCTCAATGAGATTAGATGCGATGGGACCACTGCGCGCGACGGCATACTGAAGTGCGGCCCACGCTTTCCAGTGCAGTTTTTTGAACTTGTCGTAGCTGTCCGAGCCAGCCTTCATCTGATAAACGAGCGACATTTCGAGGTGGTCCTGGAGATTCCTGCCGACACCAGGAAGATCAGCATGAATCTTGATGTCATGCCGTTCCAACAGCGGGGCATGGCCAATCCCGGAGAGCATCAGCAGTTTGGGCGTATTGATCGTCCCCGACGAAACGATGACCTCTTGCTCCGCGAAGACCTGCTTCTTCTCACCGGCAACGACATATTCAACGCCGACGGCCCGGTCCTTGTCCAACAAGATTCTCAGGGCCTTCGCCCCGACCAGCACCGTGAGGTTTCCGCGCTTCTCCGCCGGCCGCAGATAGGCACTTGCCGAGCTTGAGCGCAGTCCGTCCTTGACGGCGACCTGATAAAGCCCACAGCCGTCTTGCGCGCCTCCATTGAAGTCCGGGACGTACTGCAATCCGGACTGCTGGCAAGCTTGAAGCCATTTTCGTGTTAGAGGATGGACACTCGCTGGGAAGCTGATGCCGACGGGACCTACCGTGCCGTGGTATTCGTTTGAGAAATTTGCATTGCTCTCCGCACGCCGGAAGTATGGGAGAACGTCCCGGAATGCCCAACCATGGGCGCCCGAAGCTTCCCAAGTGTCATAGTCCTGCGGGTTTCCTCGCACATACACCATGCCATTGACGGAGCTACCGCCACCGAGAACGCTTGCCTGCGCCATAGTGTCGTTCTCATCACGCTCGTACCCAATTGTGGACTCCCAACGATACCGCTTGAGCAAACCGCCCTGCGCAGTCTTGTAGTACGTGCCTGGGAAGCGAATATACGGACTTGAATCCCTAGGGCCCTCCTCAAGAAGAATGACCGTTGCGCACGGGTCTTCTGAGAGTCGAGCTGCGATGATGCAGCCTGAAGTTCCCCCACCTACGACAACATAAGTTGCACTCATTGAACGAAGCTTGTTCATCTTGTATTTCGAAGATAGTGAAAAGACAGCCGCTCTACATGACTTGCGATGGAGACGTTCTAGACACGCGCATAGGGCAAGGAAACACGACTTGACCGCCCACGGAAGTACCCCAGTCGATTTAAGCAAGTATTTTCGATCAAATGAGCGCATTCAATTTCGCACCCTCGCAATTACTGACGCACCGTGACGCATATCGATGAGTTCTCCCATCTGCTGGTCCGCCTAACAACGGTAGTGCGTCACTTAACTTCACCTGCTGCGGAGGATGCGAAATTGACCAGCATGTTTTGAACGCAGACCCTTAGGCCTCTAGTCTCGGACTCGTGGCAAACGTACTGCCTTAAGCCGGTGCTCCCGGTTTTCGATGCCACTGCTGCTGGTACGTCCGTTCAGCATGGCCAGATGAAGGCTGAGAGCTTTTGAACCACAACCTTGAGAGGCAACCATGCAGCAGATTGCAAACGCGCGCCGTGAGCACGACCTACTCGGAGACCGCGACGTACCTGGCGCAGCCTTGTATGGTGTCCATACACTTCGTGCCGTCGAGAATTTTCCTATCAGTGGCATACCCATCGGCCAGTACCGGGGCCTGGTCCGTGCGCTTGCCGAGGTAAAGCTAGCGGCGGTTCAGGCAAACGCAGAGCTTGGGCTTATTGATCTGGAGCGCGCTGATGCAATCGCTGCGGCCTGCAAAGAGATAATTGATGGCCACCACCATGAACACTTCGTGGTCGATGTCATTCAGGGAGGGGCAGGAACCTCGAGCAACATGAATGCGAATGAGGTCATCGCCAACCGCGCGCTCGAAATCCTAGGCCATTCACGGGGGGACTATCAGAAGCTGCATCCGAACGAACACGTCAACATTGGGCAGAGTACCAACGACGTCTACCCTTCCGCAATCAAACTGGCGCTGCAGTTCTACATCGACGAATTGCTAGACTCGATGGCGTACCTGCGTCAGGCGTTCCAAGCAAAGGCTGACGAATTCCGGGGTGTGTTGAAAATGGGTCGCACTCAACTTCAAGACGCCGTACCAATGACGCTGGGGCAGGAATTCAGCACCTATGCCGTCATGCTTCATGAGGATGAGGCTCGACTGGCTGAGGCTCGACTGCTGCTGCTTGAAATCAACCTCGGGGCAACTGCAATTGGTACCGGCATTACCGCACATCCCGACTACGCCGCCGGTGTGTGCCGGCACCTTCGAGGCAACTCTGGATACGCGTTCCTAACGGCAGCGAATCTTGTCGAAGCAACGCAGGACTGCGGGTCATTCGTGCAAGTCTCCGGTGTCCTCAAGCGCATCGCAGTCAAACTATCGAAGGTATGTAACGACCTTCGGTTACTGTCCTCTGGTCCGCGCTGCGGTTTCGGTGAGATCAATCTTCCGCCAATGCAGGCCGGCTCCAGCATCATGCCGGGCAAGGTGAATCCCGTCATTCCAGAGGTCGTGAACCAGATTGCCTTCGAAGTAATCGGCAACGACCTGACAATTACACTCGCAGCCGAAGGTGGGCAGCTTCAGCTTAACGCGTTCGAGCCCATCATTGCGTTTAGCCTGTTCAAGAGCATCCAGCACCTGGCGGCTGGGTGCAAGACACTTGCCGACCGATGCGTTCGCGGCATCGTCGCGAATCACGAACAGTTGCGCATGAGCGTTGAACGTTCGATTGGGGTGGTAACTGCGCTGAATCCGTACATTGGCTACGCGAACGCAACGGAGATCGCACGGGAAGCGCTTGAGACTGGCGCGCGCGTCTATGACCTGGTCCTCGCGAAGGGGCTGCTGTCGAAGTCCGACCTGGATCGCATCCTCGACCCGCTGGCATTGACAGTTCCTGAGAACCAGCCTCGGTCGTATAACAACCCGTCAAGTTGAGGCGGAACGGTCGGTATCAGCGCAGATAAAGTCACCGGATGCGAATTCAAAGAGGCCCTCGTTGGCGGGGCCTTGAGCTACGAAATCACCGTGTTTCTGTTAGTACGTCACAGAAGTCCCACTGCCAGTAAAACTGTGCTGGACAGGAGAGTCATTTGCATAGTCGCCAACGGCCTGGATGATGTTCACGATCTGCTGCGGCAACGCCCCGCCGCTGACGGCGGTCATTGCAGTACGATCCATCTCAACGACTACGGGGAGGTCTTTGATTACCAGCGTGTTCATTTCGGTTCTCCAAGGGTAAATTGATCCGTCAGGAATGTCAGAGCTTGTTTTGAGGGTGTCGCCACTCCTCGATGGGGATTAATGCAAAGTGCGTGCCAATCGGCGGCGCCGCGGCAAGCGATAACACAACTAGTTGAAAATATTGGATTTTTAATTGCGACCAGGGCGAATTGGTAGACCGACCTGCGCGCTGCGGCTGGTGGGTCGGATCCAACTCTCCGTCTGGCGCTGTTGGTTAGATCGCGACGCATGCGGTCCGCCTCCGTATCCCGTGTTTGTACGATGTCCTTGAGGCTCAGAATCCGATCGAAGCCTGACGACAATGAGTCTGTCGCGGACGGTCTCGCTTTCCTGCTGGACTGCTATGGCCACCATGCTGCTGTGGCCTACGATGGCGAAACTGCGCTCAGGCTCCTTCGTACCGGCGCTTTTGAAATCACTCTTCAACGGCAAGCCTCTTCCGGGTCACGGAGCAAAGCGAGCGGCAGTTTTCAGCATGAAAGCGACTTTCCTAAGTCGGCGGACCAGGCCGCGCCGCGCTCGGTGTATTGCGCGTACGTTCGAACGCGCAAAGACTAGAACAACGTGCGGATACCGACCCGTACCGCAGTCGAAGACTGACCACTACCCACGTAGAGGCCATTGGCAAACACGGGTGCCGCGCCTCCGCCAAGGAACACCGGCGCGGCACCGCCCGACGCGTGCAGATAAGTCGCGCTCGTGTAAACATCCGTACGCTTGGACAAGGAGTAATCGAGCAAAAGTGTCGCGTTCTGCCACTTCTGTGAGCCAAGCTTGCTGTACCAGTAGCCGCCCATCACGGTCGTTGCCGGTGTGAGTTGGAGCACATCGTTCACTTCATACGTCGGCATCGAGCCATTGTCGTTGCCAATGCGGAAATGCGTATCGGTGAAGAGCAGCCGCGTTATGCTTATGCCGAAATGATAGTCGGCGCCCACGCCCAAGGTGCTCACGCTTTCCGCAAGCACTGGGGTGGCGGGCAGATTGGGGAAGAACGTAGTGCCGGCCTGGCTGGGTCCATTCAGACCGAGGTCATGTGTGTCGGTGTACGCAGCAGCGAAATCCACCGGTCCATTCGAATATCGCATGCCAAACGCAATCACCCGCCCTGTTCCCGCCGATACGGATTGCGAAGGAAACGCATACAGTGCGCCAGCCTGAAATCCTGAGTAATTAGGTGACGTGTATTTGATTGCGTTATTGATGTGCAGCGTGCCCGCAAGGTGATCGAAATCGCCGGGGTGCCACGCGTACTGTCCGGCGTACGAGCCCATTGCAAACTGCGTGAGATTGTCCCAGAAGAAGTCATACTGCTTGCCGAGCGTGAACCGGCCGAATCTGTCATTAGCAATACCCAACCACGCCTGGCGGCTGAACAGCACACCCGATTGCACCATCGTACCGGAGTAAAGATTGAAGCCGTTTTCCAGGTCAAAGATGACTCGCGTACCGCCGCCGATATCCTCGACGCCGCGCAAACCCCAACGGTTCGATTGGATCGACCCATCGTTGGCAACGAAGGTTGAATGGCCGTTCAGGTTGCTGAAATAGGTGACCCCTGCGTCGATGATGCCGTACAGCGTCACGCTGCTCTGCGCGTGGGCAACCGGGCTTGCTAGCGCAATCAAGGCAGCAGTGCTCAAGGCGAACTTTCTCATTGCAGTCTCCATTAGTTATTTTTTCAGGCAAAACGGTGCCCTCCCGGTTAAGGGATGTCTGTTCCCGCCTGGGAATGCCCGACGGGCCGTCGGGCGTCAATGCGATTGCTGCGAAGCCTGTTTGGCCTCTGTGCGGCTGCTAGCCGTTGAAGCGATAGAGCGTCGAGCTAACACTGAAGCGGACGCTCTCACTTAACGCATTGCTGACGACCACATAACGTTGACCGCCAACCGTGAAGGACGCGGCGTCGGTTGCGCCAGAGGTGGCGAACTCGTCGACAAGTTCGAAGCGATCATCCCGCCACCTGAAAATCTCCGATTGCAGTTCGACAACCGGTGTCTTGGGCGTGCCAGTGATAAAACACACACGCACAAAATAAAGGCCATGGTCCCCATCGATCAGACACAGTTCGCGTCCGCCCGGGCCACCGATTTTTTGCATAACGATGAAGCGGTTGCCGTCGAACCGATAAAGCGTGGTGTGTTCAAGCAGATTGGCGTACAGCATCCATAGCGCGCCATCCGCTTCAAAAAACTGGAAGGCACGTCCACCGTTTTCGTCAAACAATTGCAGCAGCACGAATTTTTCGCCATCCCAACGGAGGACCGAGGATCCACTGACGTGATCGGCATACGCGAGATAGTGCTCGCCGCCAAAACTCGCGAACGCCCAGTTGTATCCCCATAGTCCCTCGAACGTCTGGAACGGCTCGAAGCGCTCGCCGTTCCATTCGAACAGGCACGACTGGCGCGGATGCCTGGGAACGACGCCATCGACCACCGCGCCTTGCGCCAACGCCAGGAAATGACGGGACTCGAATGAAAAGGCGAACCATTGCTTGGCGGCGAATACGGGAAAGCGTTGCAGTGGCACCCACACATGGGAGACGCGTTCGTATACGACGGCCTCGGTATCGAGGTTATAGGGTCCCTTACCGGTTCGGATGCCGGCCGCGGCGAGAAAGCGGCGGCCGTCGATCTCGAAGTACTCCAGGTCTTCGCCACCAGATAGGGGCAGTGTCTCGTACTCGACGAAACGGCCGTCCTGCCACCGGTAGATTGGCGCTTCGACGTCGCTGTCACCGCCGTTCATATAGGGCGGTTCACCGGGCACGTCGCGTGCCAGTTGCGGCACAGCGAGAAAGATGCCCTCATCCGTCGCAAAGACTTCGGCCGCACGCGCACCGGTCGTGGCCAACTGCTGGATCTGCGTGACCAGACCTCCGCGCGAATCAATGTTTGCCATTGCCGGCGTCTCCAAACTCGGAACCTGTGATTGGGAAAGACCTGGCTGCCATAGCCGGCTCAATCGCTTCGCGCGGTCTCAGCAGATTGGCCAGCGCGATGCCGAGCGCCCCGGCCACCGCAAGGATCGCCGACAGCATGAACAGTGTTTCGAACGACAGATGCTGCGACAGCAAAATGCCACCGACCACCGGCCCGATGATCGAACCAACGCGTCCGATGGCAAGTGCCCAGCCGATACCGGCCGCCCGCACGTTGGCTGGGAATAGATAGCTAGCGATCGCCGGAAACGTCAATTGGCCGCCGACCAAAAACGCGCCCACTGCAAACAACATCGCAAACGCGACATTCCCCGCGCCGATGATTTGACCGAGCGCTGCAGTCAACACCGCGCCACCCAGAAAAGACAGCGACACCGGCACGAAGGGCGCACGTTTGCCGACCGTGGCAGACAGCACGAGTGCTCCGCCGATGGCGCCGAGATTGAGCACAACCGAACCAAGCGCTGCGCGACCCGGTTCAACGCCGTTCATGTTGAGGATAGTCGGCATGAAACTGACCAGGAAGCCAGAAAGGATCATGCTCGACAGCACACCGAACCACAGCGCCAGCGTTGCCCCAAGCCGGCCGCCCGTGAACACGCCGCCGACTACTTGCAGGCCACGAGTCGACGTTTGCTTCAGCGCAGGTGCCCGTTCGACGCGACTGAGGTTGCGCGAAGGGATCACGAGAAGCACCGGAATCATCACGAGTAGCGAGAAGGCGCCACCCATCAGGAAGACCAACGGCCAGCCGAATCGCATCATCAACGCCGCGGTAACCGCCCCCCCGACCACAGCACCAAGTGGAAAGCCGATGAACATCAGAATCACCAAGGTCGAGCGGCGTTGTGGTGAACTACTTTCGGCTGTAATTGCGGCAACTGGAGGAATGGCACCGCCCATACCGAGTCCGCCGATAAACCGCAAAGCGGCCAGCATCGTTGCTGAGCCAGCAAATGCACAGCCCAGCGTGAAAACGCCGGTTACGGCCAGTGCCATGAGAAGCATCGGACGGCGCCCGAAGCGATCCGCCAACGGGCCGACAGTCAACGAGCCAAGAACAGTGCCGATGAACCCCGCGCCGAATATGCGGCCGACAGTGGCGTGATCTATCTGCAACGACCTGGCGAGTAATGGCGCGACGAACGACAGCATCAACGTGTCGAACCCATCGATCATCGATACGGCGAAGCAAACGAGCGTAATGCTCAAAACGTTGCTCACCGATGGACCGGCGGAAGGCTCTCGTGCAATTGGATTCATAAAACCTGTCTCCGTCATCAAGGGCGTTTTTTTATGGTCCGCGCGGATGCCCTGCCGTGCGGGTCGGATTGCCTGTCGCCTTTCCTTTGCTCTATCTTTAGGACTCGCCCATGTGCGGGTAGCTCACATTCGTGAACCCGGGTATCTCGACCCTCTGCGGCTGATTACCATTTTTGTGCAGCTGATCAACGATGTAATCGGCGACGCAATTAGATAGCAGTTGAGATGGGTCTTCCATGATGCGTCGCAGGCGTGCGACGGTCGCCTCACGGTCGTCGACCGACTTGATCGGCGGCATGCCGTCTGCGGGCGCGGGATCAAAGCCGTACGGGCGCTGATCTGGAAAGAGATCGCGTGCGACATCGATACTCGCTCGCGTGTTCAGCCACAACGCCCTATACGTGCGTTCGAGTTCTGCGAGTCCCGCTGCGTCAGGCAGTTCCGCGACCGAGAACGACGGCGCATGCGGCGCGACCAGTACACGTTCCGGCAAAAGCACCCGGTCAGACGCGCTCCACACCAGGTAACACATATTGTTGGTGGCCCAGGTGGCGCCAGCGGTCGGCCGACCTGATTGACCGCTGACCAGCACCATTAAACGGGTCCAGTCCAGCGATTGCGCGCGCAACCAGTTGCCAATGCGATAGACAATGTCGAGAAAGGCGAGCCCGAAGGTTGCGAACATCACATCGTTCATCGGTACCGGCAAGGCATCGCCAGGTGGCGACGCGAAGTACTCGTCGTTCAGACGATCGAAGCTCAGCAACGAATGATCGTTTTGCATCCGCTCAATCAGATCGATCGTGACCCTGCATGTGTAGTCGACCAGATCGGCGATCTTCTGTTCGTGGCCCGCGAAGCTATCGACGGCGACATGATCGCGCCAGAACGCGCTTGAATTCGCCGCGCGGGTAGCCTCGGCGTGATCTCGCAGGCGTATGGAATCGCTTTGCCAAGTGTCATCGTGCGGCGACAGTTCGCGCATACGCGCCAGATAGGCAATGGCTAGCGGCAAATGCGAAACTGCCGTTAGCTCGATGAAACCGCGAGTCGATTTGCGAAAGCTCTCAATCGTCGGCGCGCGTCCTGTGCCGGAAAACAGCACGATATCGCTGCCGGTTGACACCAGCAGGGGATCGTCAGCTGCCTGTCGCGCCATCTGCTCGGTCAAATGCGCGCCGATGCTCTGCGGGTCCGACGTGAACGCGCGAAAGAGACCAGCAAACGCGGCATTGGGTTGGTAAGCCATGATGGGTTTGACTGCCTCAGTAATCGAACAGACGTGCGGGGTTGTCGGACAAAACCATCTTGTGCACTGCCGGATCGTTGGTCCAGGCACCGAGCAAGTTCAGCAACTCGCCGGTGTCGCGCGTCGAGTCTGGAATGTGCGGCCAATCCGACCCCCAGATCACCTTCTGCGGCGCAGCTTTGATGATGGCTTCGGCCATGGGCGCCACGGCTTCGTAGCCACGATGCTTTGCAATGCGATATGGCGCGCTCAGCTTCAGCCAGCAATTTCCGTCTTTTAGCAAACTGAGCAGACGTTCGAAATCGGCCGGAGTCAGGCCGTCCTCTTCGAGCATGTAGCCCATGTGGTCGATCACGAAATCCGTTTGCACATCCGCGAGAAACGGGATCAGATTGCGCACCACCCAGCCGGGCGCGTAGAACTGCACGTGCCATCCCAACGTCGTACACAGTCGGGCCATGCGCGTGATGTACTGCTGGATTTCAGCGGTAGGCAAATCTGCGCGTGCAAACAGGTCCAGCCGCACCGCGCGCACGCCTGATGCGTGGAAGCTGTCGAGCTTCGCGGCATCGGTCCTCTCGTCGATCATCACCACGCCGCGGGCGATCGAACCCGCGACGTGCAGCGCATCGATCATGCAGCGGTTGTCGGTGCCGTAGAAACTTGGCTGAACGATCACGAAGCGCTTGAGTTGCAACCTGCCCATCAACTGCAAGTAATACGCGAGCTTGCCGTCGGGGAGCGTGTAGTGTGGATGTTCGACGTGGGGATATCTGTCGGACGGCCCGAACACGTGCATGTGCGCATCGCAGGCGAGCGACGGCATCGTGAACGACGGGCGCGACAGCGTTTCATAATCGCGCATCGGCGTGGAGATCAGCGGGGTTTCTGCCATGGTCGGAAAGTAATGAGGTTTAAAGAGCACGGGCCTGTTCCGCGCGTTCGCGCAGCGCCGCAAGGAAAACATCGCTGTCGATGCCGCCGAAGATAAAGTGGGCAGCGCCCTCTCGACGCAGATCATTCAGCGCGTCGCATTCCGGCATGCCGCCGACAATCGCGACCTTGCCGTGCCGCTGCGCCGCAGCGATCACCCGGCGGCAGGCGGCAACCACGTCGGGATGTGCAGACTCCCCGGTGTGTCCCATATCGGCCGAGAGGTCGTTACAGCCAAGTGCCAGCAGGTCCACACCCTCGACCGACGCAATCGCGTCAGCAGCCTCGACTCCTTCCCTGCTTTCGATCAGTACCTTGAGCACGGTGGCCTCGTTGAGGCGACGGTTCATTTCGCGGGGCGGCAGTTTTTCAAATTGCACGTACGGGAGGGTGGCGAGTTGCGAGCGCTGCCCGAGTGGTGGAAAGCGCGTGGCGGTAACCGCATCGCGTGCCTGCTGGGCCGTTTCGACGCGCGGCACGATGATGCCGAGCGCGCCGCCGTCGAGTACCCGGTTGATCGTGCCGTAATCGCGCTCGGGCACGCGCACCCACGGCATCAGCCCCAGATCGACGGCGCATGAGGCAAGCTGGGAGACAGTGTCGAGCGGCAGAGAGCTGTGCTCCATGTCGATCCAGATCGAATGATATCCAGCCGCCTTGGCCCAGCGCACGGTGTCTGTCGTGCGAGAGGCCCGGATACCCAGCGCGATGATCTGGTGCCGCCCGCGCAGGCGCTCGATCAGTTCTGCACCGTTCATGCTGTCTCCGTTTTTGTGTTGGTGGAACACAGTATCGTCGACGGAACAGTTTTGATCTATTCTCTGAAATCACATTATTGATTTGCAGAGTAAATCAGTGAATATCCGGCAGCTTGAGTATTTCGTCGTCCTTGCGCAGGAATTGCACTTCAGGCGCAGCGCCGAGCGACTTGGCATCACGCAGGCCCCGCTTAGCCTCGCCATTCAGGCGTTGGAGGCGGATCTCGGCGCGCGGCTCTTCCACCGCACGCGCCGCAGCGTAGCGTTGACTGAAGCAGGATTTGCGTTGCTTGAGGATGCGCGCGCGATTCTGGCGCGCGTTGAGCACGCAAAGCAGAGCGTTTGGGACACAGTCAGCGGCGAGGTTGGACGTCTGCGCGTCGGATTTACCAATGCATCAACGCTTTCGCCGTTTTTCCCGCGGCTCATCCATGCGTACCGAACGCAACGGCCAAAGGTGAGCATCACGCTGCTGGAGTTGTCCTCGTCTCTGCAAATCGAGGCCATCGAGCAACGGCAGATTGACGTCGGCTTGTTGCGGCTGCCCGAGAGCGCACCACCTGCTGAGGTTGTATTCACACCATTGATGGAGGAGCCTCTATTGCTCGCGATGCATGTGGGGCATCGACTCGCCAATGTTCCATCTATCAAACTGGAAGATCTGCGCGACGAGCCGTTCATTGCGTATCCACGGCAGGCAGGCGTGGCGGTGTATGAACAAACGGTCGCGCTGTGCGCGAAGCGCGGATTTGAACCTCAAGTCGTACAAGAGGCTCAACAGGCTTCCACGCTGATTGGATTGACCGCGACCGGCCTTGGCATTGCCCTCGTGCCCGCGGCATTGCAAGCCATTGCGGTAGCTGGCGTTGTGTTCAGACACCTGGACGAGACGGATACTACTACCACGCTGTATATCGCCCATCGCTATCGCGACGCCAACGCTCGAGCAATGCAATTTGTGGAGTTGGCGCTCGGTCTCAGATGAAACGCGGCGGTCGCACCCAGTCAAACGGTGCAGAACGGGTACGATTTATAACGATCGAGGCGTGGCCATAGATGCCATGACAGAACACTACGTCAGGAAGCGTCGGTGCGAGATGGTCGGACCGACCAGATAAGAGATTGTGCGGAGCAACCCTCTTTTTGCGGAACAAATTCGGGATGCCAGAAATCTTAGAAAGCCTTGGTGGGCCGGGTGGGAGTCGAACCCACGGTGTCCTTTCGGAGGCGGATTATGAGTCCGCTGCCTGCAACCAGCACGGCGTCCGGCCCTAACAAAAAGACCCGGTCTGAAGGCCGGGCCTAGTCGCTGATTGGCCGACATAGTACACGAAAAAAGGGGCTTCCGGCACCGCCTCGCCTAAGCAAAACGATTGGAAAGCCCCTTTATCCGCATCAGCAGATGTCGATCAATCAGTTCCCTTCAAGGAACGACTTCAGCTTGTCAGAACGGCTCGGGTGACGCAGCTTGCGCAACGCCTTCGCCTCGATCTGACGGATCCGTTCACGCGTCACGTCGAACTGCTTGCCCACTTCTTCGAGCGTGTGATCGGTGCTCATTTCAATACCGAAGCGCATACGCAGCACCTTCGCTTCGCGCGGCGTCAACGAGTCGAGTACGTCCTTCACGACATCGCGCATGCTGGCATGCAGCGCGGCATCCGCAGGCGCAACCGTGTTCGTATCTTCGATGAAGTCGCCCAGATGCGAATCGTCGTCGTCACCGATCGGCGTTTCCATGGAGATCGGCTCTTTCGCGATCTTCATGATCTTGCGGATCTTGTCTTCCGGCATTTCCATCTTTTCCGCCAGCGTTGCGGGATCCGGCTCAAGGCCGGTTTCCTGCAGAATCTGACGCGAGATGCGGTTCATCTTGTTGATCGTTTCGATCATGTGAACCGGAATCCGGATCGTACGTGCCTGGTCCGCAATCGAACGCGTAATGGCCTGACGGATCCACCACGTAGCGTACGTGGAGAACTTGTAGCCGCGACGATATTCGAACTTGTCCACCGCCTTCATCAACCCGATGTTGCCTTCCTGGATCAGGTCGAGGAACTGCAAGCCACGGTTGGTGTACTTCTTCGCAATCGAGATCACGAGACGCAGATTCGCCTCGGTCATCTCACGCTTAGCCTGACGCGCCTTCAATTCACCGGCCGCCATCTGACGGTTGGTTTCCTTCAGGTCCTTCAGCGGCAGCACGACGCGCGCTTGCAGATCCAGCAGACGTTGTTGCTGTTCGCGAATGGCCGGAATGTTACGCGTAAGAATTGCGCTATAAGCGTGACCTTCGACAACGATCTTTTCGGCCCATTCGAGGTCCGTTTCGCTGCCGGGGAAACGCGCGATGAACTCGGCACGCGGCATTCCGCACTTGTCGACCACCGTATGCAGAATCTGACGCTCGACCTGACGCACTTCGTCCACCTGGGCGCGCAGCGTGTCGCACAGACGCTCCACAGTACGCGCGGTGAAGCGGATGGTCATCAGCTCGTTCTGGATCGTTTCCTGCGCCTTGAGGTAAGACTTCGACTTGTAGCCTTCCTTCTCGAACGCACGACGCATCTTGTCAAACCATTCGCTGATCATTGCGAATTTTTCGAGCGACGCGCGCTTGAGCGCTTCCATCTGCGCCGCATTGGCAGTGGCTTGCGCCGCACCGTCGTCGTCTTCTTCGTCCTCGTCCGACTCTTCTTCGACTTCTTCGTCTTCGCTCTCGATCGCTTCCGCTTCCTGCGCGGAGAAGCCGTCGGCGTCTTCCGCGTTCGCGTCGATCAGACCGTCGACCAGTTCGTCGATACGGATTTCCTCGTTCGCGACGCGCTCAGCCATCGCGAGGATGTCGGCGATCGTCGTCGGGCATGCGGAGATGGCCATCACCATGTGCTTCAGGCCGTCTTCGATGCGCTTCGCAATCTCGATTTCGCCTTCGCGCGTGAGCAGTTCCACCGTGCCCATTTCACGCATGTACATGCGGACCGGGTCGGTGGTGCGGCCGAATTCGGAGTCGACGGTGGAAAGCGCAACTTCGGCTTCCTCTTCGACTTCGTCATCCGACGAGGCCGCCGGCGCGTTGTCGTTCAGCAGCAGCGTTTCAGCATCGGGGGCCTGTTCATACACGGCCACGCCCATGTCGTTGAACGTGCTGATGATGCCTTCGATCGCCTCGGTTTCCGTGAAGTTGTCCGGGAGGTGGTCGTTGATTTCGGCGTAGGTCAGGAAGCCGCGCTCCTTGCCGAGCTTGATCAGCGCGCGCAGTTTCGAGCGACGCTCTTCGAGCTCTTCGACGGTGCCTGGCTGGCTGGAGGCGAACGCGTCTTTCAGCAGCGCTTTTTCCTTCGCGCGTCGGTCGCGTGCCTTGGCCTTTTCGCCTTTGCCCGGAGCTGCAGTAGTTTCCTCGCTCGGGGTTGCGTCGTCATCGACGGATACTTCGTTCAGCTTTTTCGTCATGGAGTTCGCCGTACCGGCTGTAGTCTCGACTCGCGGCTGCTGGACAACAGCCGGTAGAACCGTGGATACTGAAGACTCGCGCGCTACCGCATCGTCCTGGGCGGCAACCGCTTCCCTTGCGCTTCTGGCACTCGGCTGCTTCGTGACCGGCTTGACGGCTCTCGCCGTACTTACCGACGCCGCTTTCGCAGCGGAAGAAGTCGAGGTTTTTTTCCCTACAGAAGCTAAAACGGTTGCGGCAGACCTTTTATTCGCGGAAGAAGCAGAACTGACATCGGTGACCTTTCTGGTCGGCTCATCTGAGCTTTTGTCCGTTAGTTTCTTTCCGCCTGTAGTCTTTGCCATTGCAATCGCCTTTCGCCTTTTGCCTGGAAAACAAACCGCTGAAAACTTTTTATTGTAGCACCTTAGGTCCAGCCCACCCCTGCTACAGCCCGAGCTGACGCTTCATGTCGGCCCGTTTCTGATTCAGCTCTGACAGCTCCGCAAACTCCTCGGCGGTATGCCTCGACTGTCGCGAAAGCTGGTCTAAACGCTCACAATAAGCGTCGTAACGCATCTTCAGGATCGCAGCCTTCAACTCCTCGCCGACAATCCGTTCCTGCTCGCGCCGTTCCTCGATGACGGTCGGATCCGCGGGATCCTTCAGCAACAAATCCCGAACGTTTTCATCATAGTCCAGAATTTTGCGAAAGATTTCCTCGAAAGTCGGGGCGTTCTCGCCATTTCGCAAGAGGTCCGACAGCAACTGGAACTCCGCCGCGTCGCCCAGCGCGCGTGCATGGGTCGTGACTTCCTCGAAAAGCTCGCCGTGCCGCGTGATCGTCAGGAGCGCCTGTTCAGCCTCCTCGTCGAGCACCGCGACCGTACGCGGGTACATCACCAGGTTCCGAAGCGTTTTTTCCTCAATTCCGGTGACGCTGCGCCGGTCCTTGCGCGCCGGCGCGGCTTTGGCAGCCACAGCGATCCGCGAATCCACTTCGCATAACGCGGCCACTTCGTCGAACGGCACGTCCAGCCGGTCGGCGAACATATGCATGATCTGCGCGCGCAGCGCATTGGCCGGCAGCGCCTGCAGCAGCGGCTTGGCGTCGAACAGCGCGCGGGCCCGGCCTTCCGGCTGATCCAGCTCCTTGCCGGCCAGCACCTCGTTAAGCATGAACTGCGACAGCGGCATGGCCCGTTCGACCTGTTCAGCAAACCCTTCGGTGCCGAATTCCCGCACGTAGCTATCCGGATCGTGCTCCGTTGGCAAAAACAGGAACCGGATCGTCCGGTTGTCTGCCGCGTGCGGCAGACAGGCGTCGAGCGCCCGACGCGCCGCCCGGCGGCCGGCCGAATCGCCGTCGAAGCTAAAAATTACCGTGTCGGTCTGGCGCAGTAATTTCTGCACGTGAATTGGCGTGCAGGCTGTGCCAAGCGTGGCAACCGCGTTCTGGAACCCTAACTGAGCCAGTGCGACCACGTCCATGTAGCCTTCGACCACCAACGCGTAATGCTGTTCACGAATCGCCAACCTTGCCTCGAACAGCCCGTACAACTCGCTGCCCTTGTTAAATAGAGGCGTTTCCGGCGAATTCAAATATTTAGGCTCGCCACCGTCCAGCACCCGGCCACCAAAGCCGATCACCTGCCCTTTGACATTGCGGATCGGGAACATGATCCGCTCGCGGAACCGGTCATAACGACGGTTCTGACCCTGAGCATCGGACTTCTCGCTGACGATCACGAGGCCTGATTCGACCAGCGCGTCATCCCGATAGTTGGGGAATGCGGCTTCGAGGTTCTGCCAACCATCTGGTGCATAACCGAGGCCGAAACGGGCAGCGATCTCCCCGGTCAAGCCACGCTTTTTCAGGTACTGGATCGCCGTGGGCGCGCCGCGCAACTGCTTGCGATAGAAGTCGCTCGCGGTCTGCATCACGTCGGACAGCGCCGTCGTCACGGCCTTGGATACCGACGGTGCATAGCCACCGCCGCCTTGAGTGGGCGATGGCTCCTGAGGCACGGTCAGGCCGACCGACTGCGCCAGGTCATTCACCGCCTCCGGAAACGTCAGCCCGGCATGCTCCATCAGGAAGCCGATGGCCGTGCCGTGTGCGCCGCATCCAAAGCAATGATAGAACTGCTTAGTCGGACTAACCGTAAATGAAGGGCTCTTTTCGTTATGAAACGGACACAACCCCATGAAATTCGCGCCGCCCTTCTTCAGTTGGACGTACTTGCCGACCACGTCGACGATATCGACGCGGTTAAGCAGATCCTGCAGGAACGAATGCGGAATCACAGTGGGGCGTTACCTTGAATGCCTGAAGGCTGCGTGGCCGAACCCGGGTTGGGCCGCGCAGACCGGAAACCGCGTGGTTACTTCGCGAGTGCTGCCTTGACTAGCCCTGACACGGCGGTCATGTCGGCACGGCCCGCGAGTTTCGGCTTGAGGATGCCCATCACCTTGCCCATGTCCTGCGGGCCGGCAGCGCCGCTTTGCGCAACCGCGGCCTGCACTTCTGCGGCGATTTCGTCCTCCGACATCTGCGCCGGCATATAGGCCGCGAGAATCGTCAGTTCCGCGCGTTCCTTATCCACGAGATCGGTGCGGCCGGCAGTTTCGAACTGGCTAATCGAGTCTTTGCGCTGCTTGATCATCTTGTCGATGACCGTCGTGATTGCGGCGTCGTCGAGCGTGATGCGCTCGTCCACTTCCCGCTGCTTGATCGCCGCCAGCAGCAGGCGGATGGTGCCGAGGCGCTCGGTTTCGCGCGCCCGCATGGCGGCCTTCATGTCGTCGTTGATCTGATCCTTGAGACTCATCATTCACCTGAATGCGTTGGAATGTAAAAAGGCCTGGCCATGCCCGGTGCATCAACACAAAAACCCGCTTGGGACAGCTTCCTCAAGCGGGTTGGCGCGAATTCGCGGAGTGGATGCGGCTTGACCAGGTTGGCCTTGAGGGCAGGTTTTCCGCATGGCGGCAACTCTGGAGCCGCCACCGGTTGCGTGCCGACGCTCCGTAGGAACCGCAGCGACGTCAGAATCAGTAAAACTTCTTTGGCAACATCTGACTGCCTAGTCGCTTGAAGTGGCGCTTCACCGCCGATGCCTTCTTGCGCTTCCGTTCAGCCGTGGGCTTCTCGTAAAACTCGCGCGCCCGGAGTTCAGTCAGGAGACCGTTCTTCTCGACCGTGCGCTTGAAACGGCTCGTTTTCTTTTACGCGGATGATCGTCATTTCGCAATAACGAAACTTTGTAAAGGTTGGGGAGTATAGCAGACCTTTCTCACAAAGATACGCCGCCGTCAAGCCCCTTGGGCATACTCCGCGGCCGCCTGGCCTGCCGCGACCCCTGATGCCCATGCCCATTGAAAATTGTACCCGCCGAGCCAACCGGTGACGTCAACCGCCTCGCCGATAAAGTACAGCCCCGGCACCCGCGCGCTCATCATGGTGGCCGAGGACAACTCGCGCGTATCGACACCGCCGCGCGTTACCTCGGCCTTGCGGTAGCCCTCCGTGCCGTTCGGCGTAAGCGTCCAACGCGAAAGCGCCTCGCCGATCCTACGCAGCGTCTTGTCCGGCAAATCGGCAAGGCGCGCCTCCGCTGGGATCTGATGGGTCTCCAGCCAGACATGAGCGAGGCGGGTCGGCACCCATTCGGCCAGCAGATTCGCGATCTGGCGTTTGCTGGCGGCTTTTGCCTCCAGCAAGGCGCAAGTCGCATCCTGCTCCGGCAATAGATTGATGTGGATCGGCTCGCCCGGTTGCCAGTAACTCGAAATCTGCAGCACGCCGGGCCCAGACAACCCGCGATGCGTGAGTAACAGGTCTTCGACAAACTCAGCGCCGGTCTTGCGGTCACCGGTTGCCAGTTGAACCTCTAACGAAACGCCCGACAACGCGGAAAACGGCTCCCAATCGGCTGCGGCGAATGTGAGCGGCACCAGCGCCGGACGCGTGTCGATCAGCTTATGACCGAACTGTTTGGCCAGACGATACGCAAACTCCGTCGCACCGATCTTCGGGATCGAGAGGCCGCCCGTCGCCACCACCAAGGCCTTCGCATGGATCGGCCCGGCGTGGGTATCGAGCGTAAAGCCGGCGCTCGCGTCGTGCTTCACCTGCTCGACCGCGAGCGGCCGGCGCCATGCAATGCCGCCGGCATCGCACTCGCTTTTAAGCACGTCGATCACCGCATCGCTCGACTGGTCGCAAAACAACTGACCTTTGTGCTTCTCATGCCAGGTGACGTGATAGCGCTTGAGCAACGCCATGAAATCGCGCGGCGTGTAGCGCGCGAGCGCGGAGCGGCAGAAATGCGGATTGGCCGACAGGTAGTTCGCCGGTCCTGCGTAGAGATTCGTGAAGTTGCAGCGGCCGCCACCGGAGATGCGGATTTTCTCCGCCAGGCGTGGCGCGTGGTCGATTAGCACGACGCGCCGGCCGAGTTGCCCGGCGACCGCCGCGCACATCATGCCAGCCGCGCCGGCGCCGATGACCGCGATATCGAAGGATTCCATGGCGCGCATTGTACCTGCGGCCTATGTCCCTCACTGCTATACTTTGGAGTTCGCCTTCTTACTTTTTGGGCGCTCCAGCCGCATGGTGTACGCGCGCTGGCCACACCCATCCAGCCCTCTGATCATGCTCGTTCTCGGCATCGAAAGCTCCTGCGACGAAACCGGTCTTGCGCTCTACGACACGGAGCGTGGCCTGCTCGCGCACGCGCTGCATTCGCAGATCGCGATGCACCGCGAATACGGTGGCGTGGTGCCCGAACTTGCGTCGCGCGACCATATCCGCCGCGCGCTGCCGCTGCTCGAAGAAGTGCTGGAGCGGGCCGGCACGGCGCGCACTGAGATCGACGCGATCGCCTACACCCAAGGGCCGGGCCTCGCCGGCGCGCTGCTGGTGGGTGCCAGCATCGCCAACGCGCTCGCCATGGCGTGGGACAAGCCCACCATTGGTATTCACCATCTCGAAGGGCATTTGCTGTCGCCGCTGCTGGTCGACGAGCCGCCGCCGTTTCCTTTCATCGCGTTGCTGGTGTCCGGCGGACATACGCAGTTGATGCGCGTAACGGAAGTGGGCGTCTACGAGACGCTCGGTGAAACGCTGGACGACGCTGCCGGTGAAGCCTTCGACAAAACCGCCAAGCTCCTCGGCCTCGGCTATCCTGGCGGCCCGGAAGTGTCACGCCTTGCGGAGTTCGGCACGCCGGGCGCGGTGGTTCTGCCGCGCCCCATGCTCCATTCCGGCGACCTTGATTTCAGCTTTAGTGGCCTGAAAACCGCTGTGCTGACTAACGTGAAGAAGCTCGGCGGCGCGAATATCTGCGAACAGGCCAAGGCCGATCTTGCGCGTGGTTTCGTCGATGCCGCCGTCGACGTGCTGGCCGCCAAGTCGCTCGCCGCGCTGAAAAAGACCAGGCTCAACCGGTTAGTGGTGGCGGGCGGAGTGGGCGCGAACCGGCAACTGCGCGAAGCGCTCTCCGCGGCCGCGAAAAAACGCGGCTTCCATGTGCACTATCCCGACCTGTCGCTTTGCACGGATAACGGCGCGATGATCGCCTTGGCAGGCGCGCTGCGCCTCGCGCGCTGGCCGGAGCAGTCGGGCAAAGACTATGCATTTACCGTCAAGCCACGGTGGGATCTAACTTCGCTTGCACGCTAAACGCGGCGCATTAGACGATTAAACCGGCGACGCTCAGCGTCACGCAATGCCAATACCAATGCTGCAAAGGACAACGGCCGCTATAGCGGCCGTTTCTACGTCATGACAAACAAACCGCTTAGCGCGCCGTCCGCTTGTCATGCTCGATCACAGCATAGGCGCTGTGATTGTGGATCGATTCGAAGTTCTCAGCTTCGAGCACATAGGCGACGATCCGCGCATCCGCATTTAAACGCTGCGCGACGTCACGCACGAGGTCCTCAACGAACTTCGGATTCTCGTAAGCGCGCTCGGTAACGAACTTCTCATCCGGCCGCTTGAGCAGCCCCCACAACTCGCACGACGCCTCTTCTTCGGCAATCCGAATCAGATCTTCCACCGGCACGTCATCGGTCAGTTCCGCGCTGATCGTCACATGCGAGCGCTGGTTATGAGCGCCGTACTGCGAAATTTTCTTCGAGCACGGGCACAGGCTCGTCACCGGCACCAGCACTTTCAGGAACAGGCGCGTCACGCCGTTGCGCGTGTCGCCGGTCAGCGTCACTTCGTAGTCCAGCAGACTTTGTACACCCGAAACCGGCGCGGTCTTGTTCACGAAGTACGGGAACGACACTTCGATACGACCCGCCTCGGCTTCGAGCTTGTCCAGCATCGAGGCAAGCATCTTGCGGAACGTAGCCGGTTCGAGCGGCGCCTTGTTCTCTTCGAGCAGCGCCACGAAACGGGACATGTGCGTCCCCTTCTGATCAGCCGGCAGATGCACGTCCAGGTTCCACGTACCGACGCTCGGCTGCGCTTCGCCGCCCAGCGCACGCACCGTGAGCGGATGCCGCACGCCTTTCACGCCGACCCGCTGAATCGGGATCTGGCGCGTGTCGACGGTGCTCTGCACATCGGGCATCACAAAGGCGGGATTCATCTGATTCATCTTCTTATCCTCACTGGCCGCGCGCAGAGACACACTTGACGGTGCACGCAGCGGCAAACGCCGGCATTGGCCGGCGTTGCATGATGGGCCCGCAGACCCATCGATTCAAGTTGGAGATTGCTATAGCCGCGATAGCGCCCGATCCACCCCGGCACGTGGCCCGGGGCTACATGAACGGTTAAGCCGAAAGCTTACGCGACGCGCTTGACCGACTGGCCCGCGACGCCAGTCGCCTGATCGAGGAAACGTTCGCGGATCGATTTAGCAATGCCCGTGCTGTCCAGACCGCACCCTGCGAGCAGTTTGGCCGGATCCCCGTGATCGATGAAACGATCAGGGAGCCCCAATTGTAGTACGGGCCGCATAACCCCACTGGCGAGCAGGGCTTCGACGCAGGCCGAACCGGCGCCGCCCATCACGCAGCCTTCCTCGACCGTGACGAGGTAGTCATGCGTCTCCGCCAACTGACGCACCAGGTCGGCGTCAAGCGGCTTCACGAAGCGCATGTTGGCCACGGTTGCGTCCAGTTGCTCAGCCGCAGCCAGCGACGGCGTCACCATCGTGCCGAACGCCAGAATGGCGATACGCTTGCCCGCCGGCTGCAAGGATTCGCGGCGCACTTCGCCCTTGCCGAGCGGCAGCGCGGTCATTTGCTTGACCGTCGCCACACCCGTACCGGTGCCGCGCGGATAGCGCACCGCCGTCGGATTCGGCTGCTGCAATGCCGTGTAGAGCATCTGACGGCATTCGTTTTCGTCAGAAGCGGCCATCACGGTCATGTTCGGGATGCAGCGCAGGAACGCCAGATCGTAATTGCCCGCGTGAGTCGCGCCATCGCCACCGACCAGACCCGCGCGGTCGATCGCGAACACGACCGGCAGATTCTGCACCGCCACGTCGTGGATCAACTGATCATAGGCGCGCTGCAGGAACGTCGAGTAGATCGCCACGACTGGCTTCATGCCCTCAGCCGCGAGACCAGCCGCGAAGGTCACGGCATGTTGCTCGGCAATGCCCACGTCGAAGTAGCGATCCGGGAAGCGCTTCTCGAACTCCACCATGCCGGAGCCTTCACGCATGGCCGGCGTGATGCCGACGACACGCGAGTCCAGTTCGGCCGCATCGCACAGCCATTCGCCGAACACCTGAAAGTAGGTCTTCTTCGATGGCGTGGCAGCCGGCTTGATGCCCTCAGCCGGATTGAACTTGCCCGGTCCGTGATACAGCACCGGATCAGCCTCGGCCAGCTTGTAGCCCTGGCCTTTCTTGGTGACCACGTGCAGGAATTGCGGACCGCGCAGTTCCTTGATGTTCTGCAGCGTCGGGATCAGCGAATCGAGGTCGTGACCGTCGATTGGACCGATGTAGTTAAAGCCGAATTCTTCGAACAGCGTAGCCGGCACGATCATGCCCTTCGCGTGCTCTTCGAGCTTGCGGGCGAGGTCGAGCATCGGCGGCGCGACGCGCAGCACACGTTCGACGCCGGCGCGTGCCGCAGCGTAGAAGCGACCCGACATCAGGCGTGCGAGATGGCGATTGAGCGCGCCCACCGGCGGCGAAATCGACATGTCGTTGTCGTTCAGGATCACGAGCAACGGCACGTCATCTTCAACGCCTGCATTGTTCATGGCTTCGAAGGCCATGCCGGCCGTCATCGCGCCGTCGCCGATCACCGCAATGCCCATGTGGTTCTCGCCTCGCAACTTGCTGGCGATCGCCATGCCGAGTGCGGCCGAGATCGAGGTGCTGGAGTGAGCCGTACCGAAAGCGTCGTACGGCGACTCGTCGCGCTTCGGGAAGCCCGAGATGCCGCCCAACTGACGCAGCGAATGCATCTGCTCGCGACGGCCCGTCAGGATCTTGTGCGGGTAGGTCTGATGGCCCACGTCCCAGACGATCCGGTCCTTCGGCGTGTCGAACACGTAGTGCAGCGCAATGGTCAACTCGACCGTGCCGAGATTAGACGAAAGATGGCCGCCCGTCTGCGAGACGCTGTCGAGCACAAAGGCACGCAGTTCGTCTGCAAGCGGTTGCAGTTGGCGGCGATCAAGGCGGCGCAGGGCGGCCGGGTCGTCGATGGTTTTCAGCAAGTCGTACATCGTCGTTCCATTGTAGGAAAACTTACGCGCCCGCACTTCATACACGCATCCATCCCTTCGAATGCGAGGCGGCGAGCTTTCGCGTTTAGCTGACCCGGTTCACCACCAGGTCGGCCAGTTCGGCAAGACGCTGCGCCCGCGCGCCAAACGGCGCGATTGCAGCGTGGGCATCGATACGCAACTGCGCTGCGAGCGCACGCGACGCATCCAGCCCAATAATCGACACGTAGGTCGGCTTGCCGTCCTTCGCGTCTTTGCCAGCCGTTTTGCCGAGCGTCGCGGAATCGGTCGTGACGTCGAGAATATCGTCGACGACCTGAAACGCGAGGCCCACAGCGGCCGCATACGCGTCCAGCGAACGCATCGCGTCCGCGCTCGGCGTTTCGCCCGCCAAGGCGCCCATGCGCACCGAAGCACGTAGCAAGGCGCCGGTTTTCATGCGGTGCATGGTTTCGAGTTGCGCACGCGTCAGCGTGTGGCCGACGCTCGCCAGATCGATGGCCTGGCCCCCGGCCATGCCGATCGAGCCGCTCGCCAGCGCCAGTTCGCGCACGAGCGCGGCCTGCTGCGCCGGCTGCAACACATCCGCTGTCAGCGCGACGAAAGCTTGCGATTGCAGCGCGTCGCCAACCAGCAGCGCGGTCGGTTCATCATACTTAACGTGTACCGTTGGCTTGCCGCGACGCAACGCGTCGTCGTCCATGCATGGCATGTCGTCATGCACCAGCGAGTACACGTGGATCATCTCCAGCGCCGCAGCCGCTGCGTCGAGGCATTCGGCGCGCGCACCCGTCAGCTCGCCGGCCGCATGGCACAGCAGCGGGCGGACCCGTTTGCCGCCGCCCAGCACCGCATAGCGCATGGCTTCGTGCAGTTGAGCCGGCTCGGTCGTGGGCTCCGGCAAATAGTGTTCAAGTGCCGTCTCGACACGTCCGAGCACAGCATGCATCCATTGTTCGAAAGTCATAGGTCGTCCCCGCTTTCAGTAGCGGTTGTGCCTGCGCCACTCATGGGCAGCGGCTTCAGGGTCTCGCCGTCAAGTACCCGCACCTGCTGCTCGACCTTTTCCAGCTGCTGCTGGCAAAACGTCACAAGAGCCGCGCCGCGCCGGTACGCAGACAACGACTCCTCAAGACTCAGACTGCCACCCTCCATCCGCGCCACGAGCCCTTCGAGCTCCGCCAGCGCCGCTTCGTAATTCTCGGGCAGCGGTGTGCTGTCAGCGCCCTCGGCGGGCAAGGCAGCGGTGTCTTTCGATGCGGTCTTCGCCATGAATGGTCGCAAAATTAAAACAAGTCGGACATTCTACGGCAAAAGAGGAAAAACCGATCCGCTTGGCGGGCCGCCCCCTACGGTTTCCCTTACCGCCCACCCAAAGCCTGACAGAAAAAAATCCTTCGTGTGCGCGTGAAAACAACGAACTTCCTGGAGAATTTTGACCCAAATCAGGGACTTAAGCACCCCAAGGAGGGGGGAACTGATATAATCTCCGGCTCCCTAAATCGAAACTTTCGATGGTTGGGTTGTTCACTGCTTTCACGTCTTCACGGGAGTGGGAATGTCCAATCTGAGCAATGCATTGCAGTTGCGGTCTGTTCACAGCCAGCTGCCAGTCACGGCTTACTTTGACGAAGCGCTTTTAACGCGCGAAATCGACACCCTTTTCAAGAAAGGTCCTCGCTACGTCGGGCACGAACTCATGGTGCCGGATGCGGGGAATTATTTTGCCTTGCCCAGCGAGAGCGAGGGGCGTGTGCTCGTCCGTAACCAGCAGTCGCAAGTCGAGCTGCTGTCGAACGTGTGCCGCCACCGGCAAGCCATCATGCTCAACGGCCGCGGCCAGACGGAGAACATCGTCTGCCCCCTGCACCGCTGGACGTACGATCTGAACGGCCAGCTCCTCGGTGCACCGCATTTCGCTGACAACCCCTGTCTGAATCTTGGCGCCACGCCGCTGCAGAACTGGCAAGGACTGTTGTTCGAAGCCCAGGGCCGCAATGTCGCGCGTGATCTGGCGCAGCTTGGCCCCAGCCAGCATTTCGACTTTTCGAACTTCATGTTCGATCACGTCGAGGTGCACGAGTGCAACTACAACTGGAAGACCTTCATCGAGGTCTATCTGGAGGATTACCACGTCGCGCCGTTCCATCCGGGACTGGGCAGCTTCGTCAATTGCGACGATCTGACGTGGGAATTCGGCGACTGGTATAGCGTGCAGACGGTCGGCGTGCACAAGGACCTGGAACAGCCGGGCAGCCCGACGTACCGCAAATGGCACGACGAAGTGCTGCGCTTCCGCGACGGCAAGGCGCCGGAGTTTGGCGCCATCTGGATGGTGTACTACCCGGGCATCATGATCGAGTGGTATCCGCACGTGCTGGTGGTGTCGTGGCTGATTCCGCGTGGCCCGCAGAAAACCACCAACGTGGTGGAATTCTATTACCCCGAGGAAATCGCGCTGTTCGAGCGTGAATTCGTCGAAGCAGAGCGCGCGGCCTACATGGAAACCGCTCGTGAAGACGACGAGATCGCCGAACGCATGGACGCGGGGCGCCGGGCGCTGATGAACCGGGGTGAGTCGCAGGTTGGGCCGTATCAAAGTCCGATGGAAGACGGCATGCAGCACTTTCACGAGTTCCTGCGGCGCGAACTCGGCACGATCTGATCTCAGCGAGACTGGGACCGCCGAATGGATCGGCGCAGCTCCCACGCTGGCAGCAAACAATGGAAAGACGGGCTTCGGCCCGTCTTTTTTTGTTTAGACTAACAGCATTACTCGGTTGTACCGCTTGATGATGCTTGCCGCATGCTTTTGCCGGCTCGGAACGCCAGGTCAAGGGGCGTTTCAAGCGTCCAAAGCTTGCCGTGATCGAGCCTTGCCCCCAAGCCGCGCCGAATTCGCCCGTTTCAGGAGCCGTCATGCCACACACTCACTACACCACTCTGATCTCCGCCGCGAATCTCGCGGAACGGCTCAGCGCTGCGCCTGGCAGCGTGTTTGTCATGGACTGCCGTTTCGATCTGGCGGACACTGCCGCTGGCGAGAAAGGTTATGCCGCCGGACATCTGCCAGGCGCGCAGTATTTCAACCTGGATCGCGACCTGTCTGGTGCGAAAACGGGCAACAATGGACGTCATCCTTTACCCGAACGCACAGCCCTGGTTGCGCTGCTGGCCGCGCGTGGTCTGAAGCAGGGCCAGCAGGTTGTCGCCTATGACGCGCAAGGCGGCATGTACGCCGCCCGCGCCTGGTGGATGCTGCGCTGGCTGGGTCACGATGCAGTGGCGCTGCTGGACGGCGGCTTGCAAGCCTGGGAGGCCGCAGGCCAACCCTTGACGCAGGATGTCGCCACGCTTCCCGCTGGCGACTTCAAAGCAGGTGCGCCGCTCGCCGTGACCTTCGACGTGCAGGCCGTGCAGCGCAACCTGACAACGCACGAACGAGTGGTGGTCGACGCACGTGCTGCGGATCGCTATCGCGGCGAGAACGAGACCTTGGACCCTGTCGGCGGCCATATTCCCGGCGCGCTGAACCGCTTCTTCAAGGACAACTTTGCAGCCGACGGCCGCTTCAAACCTGCCCATTCGTTACGCGAGGAGTTCGGTTCGGTTCTGGGGGCGACTGCGCCGGATCGCGTGGTACTGCAGTGCGGCTCCGGTGTGACGGCTTGCGTGAACGCTTTGGCAATGGAAGTGGCCGGCCTGCATGGCGCGGCGCTGTACGTGGGGTCGTGGAGCGAATGGAGTTCGGATTCGTCGCGGCCTGTCGCGACCGGGCCGAATCCTTAAGAGCTCGAACGAGACGCGCCGTTGTGATCGGATGGCGCGTCTTCGCACAGCGGCAAGAGAGCATGGACGCGCGTGGGCTTCACGGCTTGAGACGTTCACGGCTTGAGCGCTTCTGGGCTTCTGGACTTTATGGCTTGAGCGCTTCAGCGCCCAGACCAACCCTCCGGGCGCAAACGCCCCAACGCCATCAGGCCACGCCGTGCTGCTTGAACCAGACCAGCGCACGTCGCCAGCCGTCCTGCGCATCGTCCTTCTTGTAGCTCGCACGATAATCCGCGAAAAACGCGTGCCCCGCATCGTCATACACGACGAACTGCGAACCGCGCCCCCCCTCCGGTCCCTGCGCAATCGCCTGCTTCATCTGCGCGAGCGTGTCCTGCGGAATACTCTGATCCTGCAGACCGTAGAGCCCCAGCACCGGCACCTGGAGGTCCGCCACCCGATCGATCGGATTGGCCGGCGTATTGGCCGTGTGGTTGCCCGCCACACGCCCGTACCACGCCACCGCCGCCTTCACGTGCGGATTGTGCTCGGCATACAGCCACGTAATTCGCCCGCCCCAGCAGAATCCATTGACGCCCAGTCGCTTCAGGTCGCCGCCATTGGCGCCCGCCCACGCAACTGCGGCATCGAGATCGGCCAGAACCTGCTCGTCCGGCACCTTGCTGACCAGTTGGTCGTTCAGTTGTTGCATGCTCGGATAGGCTGACGCGTCGCCTTCTCGCACATACAGGTCCGGGGCGATCGCCAGATACCCGAGCTTCGCAAAGCGGCGGCAGACGTCCGCGATATGCTCGTGCACGCCGAAGATTTCATGCACGACAATGATCACCGGCAGATGCGTCTTGCCGGCCGGCTGGGCACGGTAAGCGGGCACGAGCGTATCGCCCGAATGAAAGGCAACTTCGCCGGCTTCGAGGCCTTCGCTATCCGTATGGATGGTCTGTGCGGACACCGGCAACACCGCAGCGGCAAAGCCGGTGCCGAGCGCCGCCTTGATAAAGGTCCGTCGATTGAAGGGAACGTGCGGGACAAGGCAGTCGACTTCAGGCTTCAGCATGCGGCGCTCCTTGGGTGAAGTGCAATTAAAGGCGATGAAGGGCGATGAACCGGGTAACGGAAGGCAACAGGATACGCTCGCGCCCATCCCTGTTGCAGAAACCCAACCGCCCCAAACACGATCAGTGCAACTTGACCCGTGGCAGCGTCGTGCGATGCAGCCAGTGCGCGAACGTATCCAGCACCATGCGGGCGTAGCCGTGCAATGCAGCGATATGCAGCCGGTACAGCGACATGTACATGAAACGCGCGAAGAGACCTTCGATCAGCATATTGCCGCCAATGACCCCGCCCATCAGATTGCCGACCGCGCTGAAATGACCGAGCGACACCAGCGACCCGAAATCGCGATACGTGAACTCCGGCAAAGGCCGATTCTCGAGCCGCGCCGACAGCGCCTTCAGCAAAAAACTCGCCTGCTGATGCGCGGCCTGGGCGCGCGGCGGCACGTTCCGCTCGTTGCCCGGCCAAGGGCACGCGGCGCAATCGCCAAGCGCGAAGATGTTGTCATCGGTTTCGGTCTGCAGCGTTCGGCGCACGATGAGTTGCCCAAGCCGGTTGACCGGCAGGCCGTCAAGCTGACTCAGGATGGCCGGCGCCTTGATACCCGCCGCCCACACTGTCAGATCGGCCCGGATCGCCTTGCCGCTGGCGGTCCGCACCACACCGGGCGCGACCTCGGCCACCGTCTCGCTGGTCATCAGCCTCACGCCCAGCTTCGTCAGAAGTTCTGCCGTGGCGGTGGATACGCGCTCCTGCAACGCGGGCAAAATACGCGGCCCCGCCTCGATCAGCACGATGCCAACGTCGTGCCTCGGATCGAGCTTATGCAAACCGTACGCGGACAGCACCTGGGCGGTATTGCGCAATTCGGCAGACAATTCGACGCCGGTCGCACCGCCGCCGACAATCGCCACCTGAATGCGCGGCTCAGTAGACGGCACCGACGCGTCAGCCACCGACTCCACCGGTTCATGCACCTGATGCTCCGCGCGCATGCAGGCCGCGATCAGGCGTTTGCGAAAGCGCTCCGCCTGGGTCACGGTATCGAGCGCGAGCGAATACTCCGGCGCACCTTTGACGCCAAAGAAATGCGTCGTACTGCCAATGGCAATTACCAGCGTGTCGTAGTCCAGTTCGCGTTGCGGTAGCAACTCCTCGCCGTCGTCGTCAATCACGGGGCCCAGCGTAATACGCTTGGCCGTACGGTCGAGACCGGTCAGTTCGCCCTGCTGAAACTCAAAGCCATGCCAGCGCGCTTGCGCGGCATAAGCAAGTTCTTGCGTGAATGGGTCCATGCTGCCGGCAGCGACTTCGTGCAGCAGGGGTTTCCAGATATGAGTTGGATTGCGGTCGACCAGCGTGACCTGCGCCTGTATGGCGCCCTTGTTGTTGTGCGGAGCGTAGCGATCGCCAAGACGCGTCGCCAGTTCCAGACCACCCGCACCCCCACCAACGACGATAAAACGATGCATCGCAGCTCTCCGTGTTTGTCGATCGGTTGTGCATCGAGAGGGCCCGCGTCATTCGCGTCGGGCCGTCCGTCAGTGATTGTCCGCGAGCAGCACGGTGTGCCACAAGTCATCAACGCGCATGTGTGACATGCGCGCGACGATATCGCGCGCCGTCACAACAGCGTCAATGCGCTTCTTCCCAGTTGACGCCCGCGCCGACCTCGGCGACCAGCGGTACTTTCAGCGCTGCGACGCCGCACATCAATTCGGGTAAGCGCTTACGCACTTCGGACAACTCGTCATCGGGGACTTCGAGAATCAATTCGTCGTGCACCTGCATGATCATGCGCGAGCCGACCTTCGTCGCTTCGAGCCAGTCCTGCACGGCGATCATCGACAGCTTGATCAAATCCGCCGCCGTTCCCTGCATTGGCGCGTTAATAGCGGCGCGTTCGGCCGCCTGGCGGCGCGGTCCGTTGCCACCATTAATCTCCGGCAGCCAAAGACGCCGGCCGAATACGGTTTCGACGTAGCCCTTCGCCTTCGCGCTGGCGCGAGTCTCGTCCATGTAGGTCGCCACGCCAGGGTAGCGCGCGAAGTAACGGTCGATATAAAGCTTGGCCGCGTCACGCGTGATACCGAGATTGGCCGCGAGGCCAAACGCGCTCATGCCATAGATCAGGCCGAAATTAATGACCTTCGCCACGCGCCGCTGGTCGCTCGATACTTCCAGCGGTGTCACGCTGAAGATTTCCGCCGCCGTGGCGCGGTGAATATCCTCGCCTTGCGCAAAAGCGCGCAAGAGCGAAGCGTCGCCGGAGATATGCGCCATGATGCGCAGTTCGATCTGCGAATAATCCGCGGACACCAGCTTGTGACCCGGCGGCGCAATGAATGCCTCGCGGATGCGCCGGCCTTCGGCCGTGCGGACAGGAATGTTCTGCAGGTTTGGATCGTTCGAAGCGAGACGCCCGGTTACCGCCACCGCTTGCGCGTAGTTGGTGTGCACGCGGCCGGTCTGGGCGTTGACCATGCGCGGCAACTTGTCGGTATACGTGGACTTGAGCTTCGAGAGACCGCGATGCTCCAGCAGGAGCTTGGGCAAAGGATAATCTTCGGCGAGCTTTTGCAGCACTTCTTCATCGGTTGAAGGCGCGCCGCTCGGCGTCTTCTTCACAACCGGCAACTGCAATTTCTCAAAGAAAATCTGTCCAATCTGCTTGGGCGAGCCGAGATTGAATTCGCCCTCTGCCAGCACATAGGCTTCAGTTTCCAGTTCGATCAACCGTGCCGCAATTTCATTACTTTGCAGGCGCAGCTTTTCGGAGTCGATCAACACGCCATTGCGTTCCATCTTGCGCAATACGCGCGAGGTGGGCACTTCGATCTCGCTATAAACGCGCTTCAAGCCCGCATCCGCCGCGACCTGTGGGTACAAAGCCTGATGCAGACGAAAGGTGATATCCGCGTCTTCTGCTGCGTATTCGGCAGCCTGTTCAAGCGCCACCTCGTCGAAACCGATTTGACCTGCGCCCTTGCCCGCCACCTCTTCATACTTGATGGTCTTGATGCCGAGATGGCGCAGCGCGAGGCTGTCCATGTCATGCGTACGATGCGATTCGAGCACGTACGACTGCAACAACGTGTCATGCTCGATGCCGTTCATCGCAATGCCGTAGTTCGCCAGCACCTGTTCGTCGTACTTCATGTGCTGACCGACCTTCTTGTGGTCGGCGCTTTCGAGCCAGGGCTTGAGTTTCGCGAGCACTTCGTCACGCGGCAGCTGAACCGGATGATCCGGTCCGCGATGTCCAACGGGAATATAAGCAGCGGAGTTAGGCTCGACCGATAGTGAAATGCCGACAAGTTGCGCCAGCATCGGATCGAGCGCGGTGGTTTCGGTATCGAAGGCGGTCAGCTCGGCCGCGTTGATCTTCGCGAGCCATGCGTCGAACTGTTCCCACGTTTGCACGGTATCGTAATGACGCTCGCCGTCAATCACCGGCGCCACGTCTTCGCCCGCGCCAGGGCCTTCCACGACCTCGGCCACTTCGACTTCCCGCAGCCACGTCTTGAAGCCGTGTCGCGCGAATACATCGCGCAGTTCATCACGCGCTTCGGGGCGTGAGGTGAGGCTCTCTTCAATCGACACCACCTGATGCGTCAGATCGCATGCGGTGTCGACGGTCACGAGCTTGCGCGCCATGGGCAGAAAATCGAGCGCCCGTCGCAGATTGTCTCCTACCGCACCTTTGATCTCGTCCGCATGTGCGACGATGCCATCAAGCGTCTCGTACTGGGTGAGCCATTTGATCGCGGTTTTCGGCCCGCATTTCTCGACGCCCGGCACGTTGTCGACGGTATCGCCGATCAACGACAGATAGTCGACGATGCGCTCCGGCGGCACGCCGAATTTGGCCAGCACGCCTGCGCGATCGAGCGTCTCGTTCGTCATCGTATTGATGAGGGTGACATGGTCCGTCACGAGCTGCGCCAGGTCTTTGTCGCCGGTCGACACGATCACCTTCATGCCGCGCTTCTCGGCAGCGACGCTCAACGTGCCGATCACATCGTCGGCCTCAACGCCGTCGATCATCAGCAACGGCCAGCCGAGCGCACGCACTGCAAGGTGGATAGGTTCGATCTGCCGCGCGAGATCTTCGGGCATCGACGGGCGGTTGGCTTTATAGTCGGGATACCAGTCGTCGCGAAACGTCTTGCCCTTGGCGTCGAACACGCAAGCGCTATACTCTGCGGTAACTTCCTTGCGCATGCGCCGCAGCATATTGATGATCCCGTACAGCGCCCCAGTGGGTCCGCCGTCAGGACTGCGCAGATCAGGCATGGCATGGTAGGCCCGGTACAGATAACTCGAACCGTCGACCAATAGCAAGGTCTTCCCTTCCAGCTCGGTGCCAAGCTTTGTTTCCAGGACTCGTTCTTCAGGCATTATGACAAAGAGAAAAGTGATTCCGAGTCTGCGATCACTCGCAGATCAAGAGCGCGCAACGGCCAAGAAGGCCCGCGCATCGTGGCAGATGTTCACGATTATGGCAGAGTTTATTGAGGCGACCGAGTACCTCTCGGAGATTCGCCCGGCTGTCAGCATCTATGGTTCAGCGCGTTTGAAACCGAACTCGCCGTACTACAAACTCGCCACGCAAATCGCTCGCAAGCTCTCTGATGCAGGCTTCGCTGTCATCTCCGGCGGCGGCCCCGGCATCATGGAAGCGGCCAACAAGGGCGCCCATGCAGGCAAGGCACCATCAGTCGGCCTGAACATCGAACTGCCACACGAGCAATCGGGCAACCAGTGGCAGGACATCTCACTGCGCTTTCGCCACTTCTTCACGCGCAAGGTAACGTTCGTGAAGAACTCGGACGCGGTGATCGTGATGCCTGGCGGTTTCGGCACGCTGGATGAACTCGCTGAAGTGCTCACCCTCATTCAAACCAAGAAGTCGCGTCACGTGCCGATCATTCTGGTGGGCGGCGAGTTCTGGTCTGGACTGCTCGGCTGGTTCAAGGATTCACTGGTGCCGATGGGCCTCATCAATCCGGATGACATGAACCTGATGCAGGTGATCGACGACCCGGATCAGGTGCTCGAAGCGGTGCTCAAGTTCTACGAAGACCGCGAAGAGACAGAACCGCATCCGGCGAAGTCCGATGAAGACCGGATGTTCTATCTGTAATGCGATGTGACTTGATGCGGCGCTTGGGTGGGACTGCCGGATGCATTCGCGCTCAAACGCCGCCGTCCACGTCAGTCTGATCGCCCTGCTCCTGCAGCCAGCGGCAAAACTGCTCGACGAGCGGCGCATCCGCCACTTCGCGCCGCGCTACCCACCAATAGCCGCGCGCGTCGATGCGCGGACCGTCGAGCGGCATCACCAGCCTGCCTGAGGCCAGTTCGTCGGCCAGCAGGGGCAACGGCCCGAGCGCTACCCCGAGTCCATCCACAGCGGCCTGCAACGCCAGATAGAAGTGATCGAACGACTGCTTCTTGCGGCATTTCGCCTTCACTCCCGCAGCCGTCAGCCAGTGATGCCAGGCTCCGGGCCGCGTATCGGAGTGCAGCAGCACATGGCGCGCGAGGTCATCGGCGACGTTGATCGGCGAGCGCTGCAATAGCGCCGGACTACACACCGGCAGCTCGCTTTCTCCCAGGAAATGTCCGCTTACGCAGTTTGGCCAATGCGCCGGACCGCGCCTGACCGCTACGTCGCAACCCTCCAGCGTTTCCACCGGCGCGTTCGAGGTGGACAGCCGCAACTCCACGTTCGGCATCTTGCGCTGAAACTGATTGAGCCTGGGCAGCAGCCACTTCATCGCGAAGGTGGGCAGCGCATTGACGCGCAGCACTTGAACCACGCCGGTATCGCGCAACTGGCCGGTGGCGAGCGCGATGCTGTCGAAGGCGGCTTGCACGGTCGCAAGATAGCGGCGGCCGTCGTCGGTCAGCCGCACGCGCTTGCCAATGCGATGAAACACCTGCACGCCGACCCACGCCTCGAATGCCGCCACCTGCCGGCTGATGGCACCGTGAGTCACATGCAGTTCGTTCGCCGCAGCGGTAAAGCTGTCGTGCCGGGCGGCAGCCTCAAAGGCGCGTAGCGCAGGAAACGGGGGAAGATTGCGAGCCATGCTTGTGATTCTAGATCACAAGGAAGCGCCCGAAAAATCGTTTTGCCTGGCGGCGAATCGGCGCTAACCTGCGCAAGATGGAAAAGATGGCTCACAACGATATGGAACAAGATCTCAACGCGGCCGAAGCCGGTCTCGCGGCGCCACCCACCGTCAGCGAAATTTTTAGCGGTTTCCTCGGCCTCGGGCTGACTTCGTTCGGCGGCGCGCTGCCGCTCGCGCGGCGCGCGATCGTCGAACGGCGCCGCTGGCTCAGCGCCTCCGAATTCACCGATTTGCTCGGCCTGTGCCAGTTTCTGCCAGGCGGCAACGTGATCAACCTGTCGGTGGCGATCGGCATGAGGTTTCGGGGACTGCCCGGCGCCCTTGCTGGCTTGCTTGGCTTGATCGCGGGGCCATCGCTCATCGTGATCGGCCTCGGCGTGTTGTATGAGCATACGCAAAATGATCCGCACATCCGCCATCTGTTTGCCGGCCTCGCGGCTGCGGCGGCCGGCTTGCTGATTTCGATGGCCGTCAAGATTCTGATACCGCTGCGGCGCAAGCCCGCCGGAGTGGCCATCGCAGTGCTGGGTTTCATCGCCATCGCGCTGCTGCGTTTCCCGCTACTCCCTACGATGCTGGTGCTGACGCCGTTGAGCATCTACCTCGCCTCGAAGGTCGCACGATGAACGACACCCTGATCTCACTCGCGATTATTTTCAGCCAGTTGTCGCTGCTTGCCTTCGGCGGCGGCAATACGATCCTGCCGGAGATGCAGCGTCAAGTGGTCGAGGTGCATCACTGGATGCCGGCCAGCGAGTTCAGCGCGCTTTTCGCGCTGGCGCAAGCCGCGCCTGGACCAAACCTGATGGTCGTCACGCTGGTAGGTTGGCATGTGGCTGGCTGGGCGGGGATGCTGGTGACGTCGGTGGCGAAATTCGGGCCGTCGTCGATCGTGACGATTCTCGCGCTCCATGCGTGGGAACGCTTCAAGGACCGTCCTTGGCGCAGCTATGCGCAAGCCGGGCTCGTGCCGGTGACAGCAGGTCTGGTGGCCGCGAGCGCTTCGCTGATTGCACGCGCGTCGGATACGACAATGATCGCCTGGGTCATCACGGCCGTGTGTGCAGCGGTCGCGATAAAGACGCGCATTCACCCGTTGTGGCTGCTCGCCGCCGGCAGCCTGATTGGGCTGACCGGCTTCGGACAGTTCTGACCTTACTGGAACGCCACCTCCGCAAAGCTGCGCAACTTACGGCTATGCAAACGGTGCAGCCCATTCATGCGTAACAATTCCATCGCCTTCACGCCGATCTGCAAGTGCTGATCCACCTGGGCCCGATAAAACTGGTCGGCCATCCCAGGCAGCTTCAATTCGCCATGCAAGGGCTTGTCCGATACGCAGAGTAAGGTGCCGTAAGGCACCCGGAAACGGAAGCCGTTCGCGGCGATCGTCGCGCTTTCCATATCGAGCGCAATGGCGCGGCTTTGTGACAGCCGTTGCACCGGCTCGCGATGATCGCGCAACTCCCAGTTGCGGTTATCGACGCTCGCCACTGTCCCCGTGCGCATCACGCGCTTGAGTTCGACGCCGTCGAGCTGCGTTACCTGTGCCACCGCGCGTTCCAGCGCCACCTGCACTTCGGCCAGCGCCGGAATCGGCACCCACAGCGGCAGATCGTCGTCGAGTACGTGATCCTCGCGCACATACCCGTGTGCCAGCACGTAGTCGCCCAGCCGCTGCGTGTTGCGCAAGCCGGCGCAGTGCCCCAGCATGATCCACGCATGCGGGCGCAGCACGGCGATATGATCGGTAATCGTCTTGGCGTTCGACGGCCCCACGCCGATGTTGATCATCGTGATACCGCTGCCGTCGGCGCGCTTCAGGTGATACGCGGGCATCTGCGGCAGACGCGGCGGCGGCGTGCCCTCGGTTTCCTGGTCGCCGAGATTTGCGTTGTAGGTGATCACATCACCTGGCTCGACGAACGATGTGTATTCGCTGCGGTAGGTGCGCAGTTCGGCGTCATCGGTGTGCGCCATCATCGTGCGACCCAGCTTGACGAACTCGTCGATATAGAACTGGTAGTTCGTATAGAGCACGTAGTTCTGGCAATGCGTGGGCGACGTCGCCGTGTAGTGCTTCAGGCGATGCAACGAAAAATCAACGCGCGCGGCCGTAAACAACGCGAGCGGATGCGGCTCACCAGGCCCCGGTTCATACGTGCCGTTGACAATGCGATCGTCGAGCAGCCGCAGGTCCGGGGTATCGAACACGTCTCGCATGCCACCCAGCCGTTCGCGATCGAGATCGCCTTCCAGATGAATGCCTTCAGCGAACGCAAAATGAATCGGAATTGGCTGATCCGAGACACCGACCTCAATCTGCACATGATGGTTCTTCGCCAGCAATCGCAGTTGCTCGCGATAGTAGTTGCCGAACAGATCCGGGCGCGTCACGGTGGTTTCAAACACGCCGGGACCCGCCACAAAACCGTACGAACGGCGCGAGTCGATGTGCGTATTCACCTCGGTGCGCACCCTGACAAACGGGTAACAGGCGCGCACCCGACGCTCGAACGGTTCGTTACGCCGGTAACGCGCGAATGCGTCGCGTAGAAACGACGCATTCGCTTCGTAGATGGCAGACAGGTGGGTGACCGCCTGAGCGGCGTCATCAAAAGACTCGGTTGGGAAGTCATTGGCGGGAGTGTCCACCGCGCGCTGATTGGTGTTGTTGTTCATCTTCATTCGCCTCGATTGATGAGACGACATTACCACGGAACCTTCCTGAATTGATGTACGGGGACGGACCAGACACGTTCCACCACATTCGCGCCCGTACCACGGTAAAGCGGCGCAAAATAACCGGATGACGCCCGAGGGCCCGCGCTGGATTCGCATTTGCTAGAATCGGGACACCTTATTGGAGAATCACCATGAAGCCGCTCCTTCCCATCGCCGTCGCGCTGGCGCTTGTCATCGCCAACACGGCGATGGCTGCTGAACCCGTGGACGCCCCGCCGCCGGTCGACGAACCCATGTCCGCCAATGAACGGGCCGGTTTGCCGGACCTGAAAGCGATTAACCGTCCAGCCGCCGAGGTCAGCTCGAAGGTCGAGATCAATCAGCCGCGCCTGCCGAGCTTTTATGAAAAGAGCCCGAACGGCACCGAAATCACCGAATACCGCGACAAAGGCAAGCCCGTCGAAATCAACGTTCATTCGAATTTCGGCACGCGCTACCAGATGACCGCGCCGCTCGACACATCGCCCTCCGCGCGCGACAACGGCCAGCCGAGCCAGCGGCTTCCCTCGGTGAGCCTGACCTACTGATTTTGCAAGAGCGGCGGGGCACGGCGCCCCGCTAGTGCGTGGAATGAGCAGCTACTCGCACCTTCGCGCTGCTGGCGCAGACTGTCCGACTGGCTAATTGGCCGCTTGACTCCTGATCTTCCGTTAGCCCTTACCCCGCCGCACTGGCCGCAACGCGCCAGCCCGACCACCTGACCCGACGTTTCCCGCATGGCTGTCTTCACCGCTGTCACCGACTCCCAACTAGCACAATGGATGCAGCACTACGATCTCGGCGATATCGTCGAGTTTCGCGGCATCTCGTCCGGTATTGAAAACAGCAACTTCTTTTTGACGACGACGCGCGGCGAGTACGTCCTGACGATCTTCGAAAAGCTGACAGCGCAGCAACTGCCGTTCTATCTCGATCTGATGCAGCACCTGGCGGCCCATCGTGTGCCGGTGCCCGACCCTATGCCGCGCGAAGATGGTGCATTGTTTGGCATGCTGCATGGCAAGCCCGCCACCATCGTGACCAAGCTCGACGGCACGCCTGAACTGGCGCCGGGCGTCGAACATTGCATCGAAGTGGGGCAGATGCTGGCGCGTATGCACCTGGCCGGGCGCGATTACGTGCGGCATCAGCCGAATCTGCGCAGCCTGCCGTGGTGGAAGGAAACCGTGCCCGCGGTGCTGCCGTTCGTCACCGACGCGCAAAGCGAGTTGCTGGTTTCGGAGCTTGCGCATCAACAGGCGTTTTTTGCCTCCGCCGATTACGCCGCGCTGCCCGAAGGCCCGTGCCATTGCGACCTGTTCCGCGATAACGTCCTGTTCGCACATGCCGCGCCGGACAGCGGCCACGAAGTGCGCCTCGGCGGCTTCTTCGATTTCTATTTCGCCGGTTGCGACAAGTGGCTGTTCGACGTGGCGGTCACCGTCAACGACTGGTGCGTGGATCTCGCCACTGGGCAGTTGAACGACGCGCGCATGGAAGCCATGTTGCGCGCCTATCAGACGGTGCGACCGTTCACGCCTGAAGAGAACCGTCACTGGGGTGACATGCTGCGCGCAGGCGCCTACCGCTTCTGGGTCTCGCGCCTGTATGATTTTCACATGCCGCGTGCGGCTGAACTGCTCAAACCGCACGACCCAGGTCATTTCGAGCGCATTTTGCGCGAACGCCTTGCTGGCGTCGCACTTCCAGGCATCCATACCTCATGCAATTAATTGAAGTCCCCGCGAAGACCGGCTATGTATGGTTCCGGCAAGGCATCTGGCTGTTCCGAAAGAATCCGCTCGCCTTTCTGACGCTGTTCTTTGCGTATTTGCTGGTCATGACCCTGGTGGCACAGATCCCGTTCGTGGGTGGCGTGCTGCCACTCGTGTTCATTCCGGGCGTAGCGGTCGGCTTCATGGCGGCCTGCCGCGATACCATCGCCGGCAAGCCGGTGTTTCCGACTATTCTGGTCGACGGCTTCCGCTCGTACGGTGGTGTGGTGGCCAAACGCCTGCTGGTGCTCGGCGTGCTGTATATCATCGCCATGGCGCTGGTACTGGCCGGCTCAGCGCTCGCTGATGGCGGCACGCTGCTGAAGGTGATGGTGGGCGCCGCGTCGATGGCGCCTGAGACGATTGAAAACAGCAACATCATGCTTGCCTTCCTTACGGCACTCGCGTTCTATATTCCGGTTGCGATGCTGTTCTGGTTCTCGCCGATTCTCGCGGCGTGGCACGATGTGCCGCCGGTCAAGGCCATGTTTTTCAGCCTGATCAGTTGCTGGCGCAACCGTGGGGCGTTTATCGTCTTTGCGGCGCTGTGGTTCGCCGTGGCCATTACCGTTTCGTTTGGACTGTCGGCGCTGATGCAGGCGCTCGGTGCCGGTGACTTCGCCATCGCCGTGCTGATGCCCGCCACGATGATCGTCACGACCATGCTGTACTGCTCGTTCTATGCCACCTATCGCGGCTGCTTCGGTGTTCAAACGCCTGACACGCCGGACCTTCCTACAACGTCGGCCAACTGATTCGATTTCCAGGCGCGGGGTGCGTGAGTTGGGCCCCCGCGTTGCGCTTCCTTCTTGATTGCGCTGCTTGCTCCCACGCGTAACCACACATGATCAAGCGGCAAGATTCTCTTATGCTGATGGGGATGTCTGCTGCGCGCCGCGTAGCACTGATTCCTCGCTAAGAGCGGCCACGATCGCCGTCAGCACCTCGGTCCAGTCGCCTCGCCGTTGCTGTGTGAATAGCCGCATGCCTGGGTACCACGGACTGTCATCGCGACCCCGCAACCAGCGCCAGCATCCCGCAAAGCGGTTGATGAGCCAAACCGGCTTGCCCATAGCCGCGGCAAGATGCGCCACCGACGTATCAACCGAAATCACCAGATCAAGGTTATCGATCAGCGCAGCGGTATCAGCAAAGTCCGCGACCTCATCCATCCAGTCGATCAACCCGCCCGCGCCGGTCGGATCCATGCGTTTGGCGGCATCATCAGTTTTTTGCAGGCTGATCCAGCGCACATGGGTCAGCGAGAGCAGCGGTTCAATCTGCGCGGGTGTGAGGCTGCGCACGCTATCTGCGCTCCAGCCGGTATTGCCGCCAGCCCATACCAGACCCACGCGTGGCAGATCGGCGCCACGCACGCCAGTGAGGCGCGCGTGCCACCTGGCCGAAAGCGATGCGTCGGCGTAGAGATAGGGTGTCGTGGAAGGAATCGTGTCCAGCCTGGTCTGGAAGGCCATGGGTAGCGACAAGAGCGGACTCTGCCAGTCCCATTCGCTGAGGTCGTCAGGGCACGCGTCCAGCAACGACAGACCTGGCCAGCGAGCGCATAAGCAATGTTCGAACAGGCGCCTCAAAGGTTTTGGGCAGACAAATCCAACATGGGAAAACCGCGCGAGGGCCATGGGCAGGTAGCGTGCAAACTGCAGGCTGTCTCCATAGCCCTGTTCTTGAAACACAAGCAGGCGCTGTCCTGTTTCGGGTCTGTCTGCTGCGTTAGCGGACACGTCCAGCCCTTGTCCCTTCCACTGCGGCAAAGGCAACTGCGGGCGACCAGGTCCTGCCTGGTCAATCAGCGTCCTGGCACCGGCCCAGCGGTCTTCAAAAAGCGGCCAGGCCTCTTCATAGCGCCCCATCGCCAGCAACACATGACCCAGGTTGCTGCGTGCCTCGAGATTGTTCGGATCCAGCACCGTTGCGTGCCCGTAATGCAACGCGGCTCCGCTCAGATCATCCAGCGCCCGCAAAACCGTTCCCAGATTGTTGCAAGCCGCCGAGTGGGCCGGCTCCAGTTCAAGGGTTCGCTTATAGCTGGCGGCCGCCTCTTCAAGTTTGTGCTGCAGTTGCAATGCGAGCCCCAGGTTGTAGTGGAGCAGCGGCATATCGGGTTGTAATAAGAGCCCCCGCTGGGCACTTCGCACGGCGTCAGAAAACACACGCATATTCGTCTGAACCACGCACAGGCTGTTCAAGAAAATGGGATTCGGTTGCGCATCGACAGCGCGCGCAATCCAGTGTTGGGCTGACACGCTATCACCTGAAGCGAACGACACGAGACCACGAAGGTGCAGCCCGCCAGCGTGCGTGCTGTTCGATGCGAAGACTTTATCCAGTGCCGACAGCGCCCCATCATAGTGCCCGGCTTGATACGCGCTGAATGCCTGCTCGTACCAGGCAACGCAAGTATCAGACGTAGGAGATGGAATAGCAGGCATGGACTGAATCAATGGATAGTGATGAGGGTACAGAGCGCGAAGGGAACGGTTCTTGCGAACGCTTGCCTCGTGATGAAAGCAGAGAGCGATACGGCCGTTGTTCGCGAGCAAGACCGTTGGGCCGCAAAGGGAAAACAGGCTGCGCACAATTCGCGAATAGTGTGATCGCGCAATTGCAGTTACGCTCGCACTCCTCGTCTGACGTTCACGCGCCGATAACGCCGGGACAATGATACCTTCGACCCACTAAGCCTCGACCGAATCTCTGCTCATTGGATGCGGCACATCAACCCTCATGGACCGATTCGCATGACACGCGTGCGCCGTCTGAATAACGACTTCGATACCGGCCTTGTCTGGTTTCGTCGCGACCTGCGCAGCACCGATCAGGCCGCGCTTTACTACGCTTTAAAGCATTGTCAGCGGGTGTGGTGCGTCTTCGTGTTCGACACGACCATCCTGCAACCAATCGTTAATGCATGGCGGGCTCGTCATGCCAGCCAAACGCCTGAGGACCGGCGCATCGAGTTTATTCTTGCGACGCTTGGCGAGCTTGATCAAACGTTACGGGAACGTGGTGGTGGACTGATCGTGTTGCATGGCGACGCTCGCGAGACCATTCCGAAGCTCGCCGCGCAACTCGAGGTTGAGGCGGTTTTCACCAATCACGACTACGAGCCAGCCGCACTGGAACGTGACGAAGCGGTACGCGAACAACTCGCTGAAGGTACCCGCGAATGGTTTACGTTCAAGGATCAGGTGATCTTCGAGCGCGATGAAATTCTCACCGGGCAGGGCAAGTCGTTCACGGTATTTACGCCGTATAAGAACGCATGGTTGAAACAACTCACTGCCTTTGATCTGAAACCTTATCCCGTCGAATCGTACATATCGCACCTGGCCGCAGTGCCCGCCAAGCTCGACCGGGGCCTGCCGGCGCTCGCGCAACTCGGCTTCGCACCAAGCAACCTGGGCGACCTGACGCTGCCGACCGGCGCGAGCGGCGCGCAACAACTGCTCGACGACTTCCTCACTCGCATTGACAGCTACGCGGATCGCCGCGATTTCCCCGCCGCAAAGGGACCCAGTTATCTGTCGATGCATCTACGCTTCGGCACCGTTTCGATCCGCACGCTCGCACGCCTTGCGCATGAACTGTCGTTGCAACCGGACGGCCAAGGCGCAGCGACATGGCTGTCGGAACTCATCTGGCGGGATTTCTACTTCATGATTCTGGCGCACCATCCGAAGCTGGCGCGCGGTGCGGCATTCAAAGCCGAATACAATGGACTGCGCTGGGAAACCGGGCCACAGGCCGACGCGGCGTTTGCAGCCTGGTGCGAGGGACGCACCGGCTATCCGCTCGTGGATGCGGCGATGCTGCAACTGAACCGGACCGGCTACATGCACAACCGTCTACGCATGGTGACGGCAAGCTTTCTCGTGAAGGACCTCGGAATAGACTGGCGGCTCGGCGAACGATATTTCGCAGAGCGGTTGAACGACTTCGATTTTTCGGCGAACAATGGGGGCTGGCAGTGGGCCGCGTCGACGGGGTGCGATGCGCAGCCCTATTTCCGGATTTTTAACCCGGTGACGCAATCGGAGAAATTTGACCCTGAGGGGCGCTTCATTAAGCGCTATCTTCCGCAATTGCAGAACGTGCCGCCCAAATGGATTCACGCGCCATGGCTTGCAGGTGCAGACCGACTCGCCGAATTCAGCCTGATGCTCGGCAAAGATTATCCTGCGCCAATTGTGGATCATGCACAGGCGCGACAACTGACGTTGGCGCGCTTTGGCAAATGACAGCCTGAAAGGCCATCGTGCTGGATTGGCTCTGGCGTTCAGTTCAAACACGCTACGAGTATGGTTCCAGCCTACCCGGCTCCCCCGGCAATTTGACATCTCAAACCGAGGCGAGCGATACCACTGATAGTGGGCACTCACATGCCCGAACCGCGGCTACGCCGATGGTTCTTCCAGCTTCAGCTTAATGCTGGGTCATCCACGAAGGGTGGCGCACTGCTGCTTCGCGATCGATCTTGCGCATACGGAACTCGAGGTCGTACAGATCGGTCGCTTCAGCCAGGTAAGCGTCGCTACGCTCTTTGGCCATCTGGTCAGAGGATTTCGTCAGGAACAGGAACAAGCGGCTCAGAAGATACATGGTCAACCTCGGAGAAGAGATCTAGGGTTTTCACCTAGTGAATAACCCGTATTGTAGGGAAAACCCTAGGGTTTGCCAAGCGATCTTTTCCGAGTTGTTCCTCTAACGCTCTAAGCCCCACCGGACGTGGCTCCCGCTTCCATCCCCTCGGCCACCGACGGCCTGGCCGCCCGCCGCTGATGCTTGAAAAACTCCCAGATGAGCCCGCTGGCGTCCGGACCTTTGGCCGAGTGGAACGGTATCGCATCGTCGCCGCCACTCCAGGCATGGCCCAGGGCCTGAACGCGGCACAGACGAACCACGCGCCGCCCGCTGCGCACATAGTCGCGCATCACGACGCCCGCTTTGCGCTCTTCGCGCAGTTCGCCGGCTTTGCGTTCGCCGCTTGCGTCGATCAACCGGTTTAAGCGCAGAAACTGCAGGGTCAATTGGTCCGCATTGACCGGTGCGACCACATGATCCGCATCGCCCTGCAAGATGATGGCGGGCATGCCAGGATAAGCGGTCACATCGACCCCATCGTCAACCAGTGACACCGGATCATGGCGGGTGCCGCGCCGCATCACATCCATTGCAACGATGCCTGAGCGGGCCTCGCCGAATGCCGGCCCCGAATGCATCGCCACTGCGGCAAAGCGGTCCGGATAGTGGGTGGCGAGCAGTGTGGCCAGGCCCGCTCCCGCCGACAGTCCCGCGACATAGATCCGCTCGCCATCGAAGCCATGCTCGGCCACCAGTGCGTCGACCAGCGACACCACCGCGCGCGCCTCGCCGCCACCGGCGCTTTCGCTGGCGTCGTACCAGTGCCAGCAGCGGTGCGCATGCACGTGCTTGGACTGCTCGGGATACGCCACCGCAAAGCCGAAACGGTCGGCGAGCAGGTTCATGCGCGTGCCCTCAGCGAATTCGTCAATCGACTGCTTGCAGCCGTGCAACATGACGACGAGCGGCATCGGCGTGGCCACGCTCCCAGTCGGCACATACAGACCGTATTGCAAATGATTGACGAGGCGCCCTGGCGAGGGCGGCGCCGAATGAAACGAGCGCGTCCACGAACCGCTCGCCCAGGCGGTTGCTCGTGGGCGGACGCGGGATTCCCTTGCGCCGGGCCGGGGCGCATCGCGTTTGGCGGGCGTGCGAAGCTTGGTTGCAGGCTTGACAGGCTTGAGTTTGGCCGACAACTTGCCGACCGGCCGCACTGGCCGCGCAGCGGTGCGTTTAACCGAGTCGCGTGCGTGTTGGGTTTGAATCGCGATGAGGCGTTTCAGGCCTCCCAGCCAGATTTTCGTCAGACTTTTTGCCATTGATTGTGACCTCGCAAAAAGGGACCAATGCTGTTCTGTGGAACGATAATTCGTTGTGCATTGCACAATAACATCAATCTCCACGCGTTGCTGAGCGTATCGTCAGGCCACCCGAGCGGACGAAACGCTGGCGCCGCGACGCAACTCATCGCCGCACTGCACCATCGGGTCGCGCCAGAACGTCGCGTTAAAAGCCCTGACGGGCACTCCCGTCTATACTGATAGTCAGACACTGGCAGCGCGCATGACCTCATCTTGCGCTGTCTTGTCGGCCAACTCGTTGGCTGGCGCGTTATACAACCAAGGTCCTGATTCTACGCGGCGTGCGCCGCGCTTTTGCCATGCCAGAATTGCCCCGTCACCTGTGGTATCTGATCACCAGCCTCGGCGGGGCTGGTGTGACGCTGCCGCTCGCCATCGCGATCGCGCTCTGGCTGGCACTCGGGTACACATGGCGCATGGCGCTGGGCTGGCTGGTGCTGCTGGGCGCGGCCATCGGCGTCGTGACGGTCACCAAGCTTGCCTTTCTCGGCTGGGGCGTCGGCGTGCGCGAACTGGACTTCACTGGTCTGAGCGGCCATGCGGCTCTCTCGACCGCTGTCTATCCGGTCGCCCTGTTCGTCATGCTACTGCCCGCGCGGCCCAAGGTACGTGCCGTGGGCGTGGCGCTCGGATTGGCCACCGGCATTGCCGTCGGTCTTTCGCGGGTTGTCGTCGAGGCCCACTCGCCGTCGGAAGCGATCACCGGCTGTTTCGTTGGCGCCGTCACCGCGCTAATGTTCGTCCGCTGGGCGTGGGATGCGGAGCCGGGCCGGCTTTCCGCGACGCCGGTCACCGTCAGTCTCCTGACGCTGATGGTTGCGCTGCACGGCGTGCGTCTGCCCACGCAGCGCTGGGTGACGCACATCGCCCTCAAGGTCTCGGGCCACGAGCGGCCGTATATTCGCGCGCGCTGGAAGGCGGGGCTCTACGACCAGCCGAACGCCGTGCCACTGTCGCGAAAGCAGAACGCCGCCTCGGCACCGCCTGTATCGGACGAAAGAGACGTGTGAGCTTCCTCACTCCTGGGTCATCGATATGACCCACGACGCCTTGATCCGCGCAAAGTCCAAAGTGTAATCCGCCAGACACAGGACCTTGACGCTCCCGAGCGCGAGGTTCACCCCGCACCGCCCCGCGATATTTTCGGCTTCCTGAGCGAGCGCAGCAGACGTTCGCCTTCCTGCGCCGTATGGCGCTTCACCGCCTCGCACCAGCCGCGCGCAAAACCCGCCTGATACGGTTCAACATCAAGCGCTTCCAGATAACCCAATGCGACGGCCACATCATTGCCGTCGCCCAGCACGCTCTGCAAACGCGAGACTGTCTTCGCACATTCGCCGCGGGTTTTGCGTGACGCGATCGACTCGAAAAACTCCAGCGCGTAACGCAAATACTTCGCCTGGATGCGCTCCTTGTGACGCGCCTTGTCGTCGAGCGTGGTGAGTTTTGGCGCGCTCGCCAGGCGATCGTAGTATTTGCGCACGCGCTTTTTCGCGTAGGCATGTAGCAATTGATCTTTACCTTTGGCAGGCGGCTCGCGGGACGGCAGCACGCTCAGCCATTCGAGCCACGCCAGCGCAAGCTGCGCATACCGCGTCGAAGCCACCGCGCCCTGCACGCGCTCACGCGCTTCAAGACGCCGCAGGTTCGCGCGCTCGCCGGTTGAATTCCAACGCTCGTTATCGGCGTCTGCGGTGGCGAGCGCGGGCAGCGTCGAATCGACGAAAACGTCCCAATCGCGGGCCTCACCGAGTATGCCGCCCAGCCACTTCAAATCGGGCGCAATACGGGTCTTCCAGGTGTCGTCCGTCCAGTGCGGGAAGATACGCAGCGCCGTCTTCAGGCGCCGCTGCGAAACACGCAGTTGATGGACGAGCTCGACGCTGATCGCATCGCGCACGCCGGCGTCGTTGCCGAACCAGTGTTCCGCCACGTTGTGGCAGATCGCGATCAACGCGGCTTGCGGCGTGGAGCGGCCGGTTAGATCGATCGGCGTGGCCCGCGCGGGCGTCGACGGCGTAACGCTCAAGTCTGCACCCTCGCAAGCTTGATCGAAGGCAGGACGCAGAGCAGGGAATGCCGGTAACACGGCGACCAGTTCGCGAGCGAGTGCGAACACGGTGGCCAGCGTGGGTCCCTCGGCATCTTCCATATAAGAGGCACTCAAACGCAGTTCGCGCCGCGGCGGCGCGACACTCGGTGACTGCATGGCGACCCGGTCGAAGACAATTGCCACGACGATATCGTCCGCGCCTTGCCACTGCCAGCAATGACGCTCGCATGCCAGCGTGACGCCAGGCGCGAGATCTTCCGCGCTCTTCAGCGCATGTCGGACGGAATCCGGTGCGCCTGCCAGCGCCGATTCGGGCGATGCATCGCCCTCCAGCAGAGTGTCGAATAGCGCCTCGCACACCATCATGCCGGCGCTAAACAACGTATGCCGGGAGACCAGCATGCGGCGTTTGTTCGCGACGGTTTCTACCTGGACCCGTAGACCCGATGCGGCCAATGCGCCCTCGTGATCCAGACGGACGCTCGTTAGCTGCGTGGCGACATCCTTTTCGCTTGCGGGAAGCGAGTCATGACCCGAAGGAGACGTGGAGCCGTCGTCGCGGCATGCCCGTGTTACGCGCGGTAGCGTATCGAGCGCATGGATCAGGCTAGCGTCCAGCGTGTGCGCAGTCTGGGCGTGATGGCGGGATTCGGGCAATGCAGACCACGCGGCTGCCGCGCGATGGGGAACATCGAGCACCATTTCGAAGACGCGAACCATACACTCCCCAGTGGTTGAGAGGATCAGGCCGCGCAGGAAAAGCAGTGCGGAGCCTGCTGTTTATGGTACACCGGGGCGTGCGCGGGCCAAGACCGAGCGGCTCTCGAAGCTAAGCGTACTAGCGCGTTCCCCCGCCGCCTACGCGCCGAGCGGGGTCTCGCCGCTCTAAAGATGCAACTGGTCAAGGCGTCGTGGGATTCATGCTCCACGAGTGCGCTTTGATACGCAACGCGGAGCCGTCCTTCTGTGCAATCAGTAGGAAGTTTCCGCCAACATCCATGGTCCGCTCCTCCGACACGTTGATATTCCCGGTCCAGCTGCCGGATTCCCAAGCCACATTTCCATCAGATGTGCAAAGCCCCTGCTGGATTTCTAAGCTGTTCCAGACTTTCGTTGCCATTGCGGCCCATTCCTCGATTCCCTTTCTGCCGCTCACGACTGCGTAGCCCGCCGGGACGAGAATGGCGTCGTCGGCGAACATCGCCACCCAACCGACCGTATCGTGAGAATTGACCGTCTCGGCGAACCTACCGTTCAGCGCTGCAAACTCCTGCGAGATGTCCATGGTTGTACCTCTCTGAGAGGCGTGGTGAGACATAGGAAAGCCCGGACGCTCGGCACGGGCCAAGACACATACGCGCTATTGGGGCCATCAGCCCAAAGTTCAGTCTAGGTAAGCACCGCGCAGCACTCAATTACATTACATAGACAGCACGTTTCAACGCGTTAGCTTGGCGGGCAGTGACCGTACTGGCGGCGAACGACTATCCAGCGTGGAGTGATAAGTCTGTTCACCACCAACAACGGTCGGCTCCCGCTTGATCTCGGGATAGACCAGGCGGTACCGGACGACTGCCTTGGCTGCAATTGATTGCAACGGCGTGCGGCGCCGGCACACTCGACCTTTCGGACATAACCCAGACTCAGACAACCGGCCTCAAGCGTACTGGGCAATTCCAAGACCAAAAGACCAGTTCTCTTTCGGTACATCCACAAGGTTGACGAATACGTCCTCTGGCCGTATCCCGGGGCTTTCGGCGAGATTTGCCGCTATCGCAGCGTACAGTTTTTTCTTCTCTGCAACGCCCCTTGTAGCGTTCGCCGTGATCTGTATCAGCACCAGATCATCGCTGCGCTGGATATCCAGGTACTGCTTGCCATAGAAAAAGTTGTCCCCGTCGTGCTCCGTGACGACCATGAAAATGTCGTCCTCCGGCACATTGAAGGTTTCCATCAGCGAGCGTTGGATGCCTTGCGTCAGCGCCTTCCGGTAGGCCGCCGGCTTGCCGGCGCGTACTGCAATACGGGTGAATGGCATGATGAATGTCCCTTGTGAAGAAGATTGAGTACACAGCTTAGGACGCTTCAATCATAATGAACAGGCATCCAATGTGATTTCATTCATTTTCAATTGAAATGAAAGTACTCGATCTCGACGCGGTCCGCGCCTTCGTCCTGGTGGCCGACCTGCACAGTTTCACGCGCGCCGCCGACGCGCTCGACACCACGCAATCCGCCGTCAGCCTCAAGCTCAAGCGGCTGGAGGCGCATCTGGGCAAGCAACTGGTGGAACGTACGCCCCGTGTGGTGCGTCTGTCCGCCGACGGCAGTGCCTTTCTTGGCGCCGCGCGCGATCTGCTGAACGCGCACGAACGGGCCTTGGGTTCGCTCTCGGTTGAGCGGCGCAGGCTGGCGCTGGGCCTGAGCGAGCACGTCGCCGGGCCCGATTTGCCGGACCTGCTGGCCAAGCTCAATGTGTACGATCCGGGACTGGTAGTGGAACTGCACGTGGGCATGTCGGCGGCGCTGCTCGCGCAGTTCGACGAGCGGCGGCTCGACGCCGTGATTGTGCGTTTCGAGCCGGACGATGCTCCACGCGATGACGCCACGGTGCTCTTCAGTGAGCCGCTCGGCTGGCTCGCCGCGCAGCACTGGCTGCCGCGGGTCGGCGAACCCCTGCCGCTGGCACTGCTCACGGCGCCGTGCAACGTACGTGCGATAGCGATCCATACCCTGGAGACGGCCGGCATTGCGTGGCGCGAGGCGTTCGTGGGTGGCGGCGTGGCCG